>JAVYSB010000001.1:0-60422 GCA_038729425.1 Thermoplasmataceae archaeon
GAAGATGGTCAGGAATGATCGCATAGCGGTCGTAATAAAGAATCACTACACATCGCTGAACGTCCCTGTCACACCCGAAAGAGAAAAAATGTCCATGGTTCCAGAGGGATCGAAGGTGATAGAGAACCCCGTTGGTTCCGCCCCCGGCGTCGTGCTTGATATTGACAAATGCAGAATCATATTGCTTCCTGGAGTCCCAACAGAGATGGAAGCGCTCCTCTCACTGGCGAGAGATGAGTATATTTCAGACCGTTCATACTGCGAAAATTCCTCTGTTTTTGAGAGCATGATGGAGAGCACGCTAGCGCCTGAGATTACCAGGATAATGCGGAAGTACGATGGTAGAGTTTACATAAAGTCCCATCCGCTCAACACGGAGGGAACACTCCCAAGGATTGAGGTCGAGGTGTCCGCATATTCTGATAATATGGATAATTGCACCAGGCTGGTTAAGGAAGTGATGGCTGAAATAAGTAAATCGGCAGATGCTCTCAGGGGCAAGTGATATTCTTTTTCCCGAGATCATGATCTATTTTAAGAACCTGGGCTTAAAGCGGAACCTATCCTGTTTCAAAAATATCCTGCATTAGAATTAAGGGCTTGTTTGCAATTTTCCCAAGGAAATCAAAAATTTTCCGTCCGTCAGTGAAATCCCCCTTACTAATATCTTCGGTGCTAAGGAAAGGCAATCTGCTTTTGACCATTTCCCGGTAAAGCAACAACTTGAGCTCACCATGCTTCTCTTCCGCCAGCGAATCCATGAAGCTCCCATGACCGTTAAAGCTGGACATTGAGAACCGCTTAAGTTTCTTCCCGTAAAAATACCTGATTTCCTCTCCGTCTACTGCAATAAGATATATCCGCTCTAGATAATCGGATATGTCCCTAAAGTAGATTGTGTCATTTCCTCGATATACTGGCACTTCCATGACAAGATTTCCCCTCCACCTTGAGGTGAACCCCGTGACCAGGAGGTTGAACAGCTTGGTAGCATCTTCCGCATAACAAATAAAAACAATCTTCCTGTTTGGATAGCTTTTGATCTTGTGAAAGATCCTGTAGACATTCTCTAGGTCGGAACATTCGGCTTCCAGTATATATTCTGTAGCGTTGAATGTGAACAGTCCATCCGGCAGCATGCCATTGACCTTCTTCCCTGTGGCCAGCAAGACATTCTTTCCAGCAAGGTATTTTCCGAATCGATATATAAGATGATCATGCCTGCTTGTTACAGGTTCCAAGTTATCATCTGCCTCAATGTGAGAACCGAATTCTAAAATGCTCCTGTCCACTGCTTCATCAAACTCTGTCTCCGCGGTCTCCTTTATCATGCCTGGCCTGAAACTCATTGGCCCGGAGAGTCCTGTATCTCCCTGCGACCATATTACGGTATCGTGGACCCTCTGGTTCTTGATCACGTAGGAAAGTGTTCTGTCTTTCCTGCCGAGGCTGACTGTCCCTGACAGTAATCTTGAGTCTTCATCGGACACGTTGAAAATCACAAAATTCCTCACGTTTGAAAGAATAGAATTTCTCCTCAACTCCGTGAAAGAGGTTAGAGACTGCGTCACCAGGATAAGCCTTAGACCGTACTTTCTCCCTTCTCCCAGTAGTTTTTCAATGATGCTGGATTCAACAAGCTGGCATTCATCCACAATAACGTATGTCTCAACCGGTTTCCGAAGAGATAAATATTCAGACCAGAACCTTTGCAGGAAAATTGAAGTGATTATCCGTGACGTGTCCTCAGGCATTGAATTCTTGGAGATTTCAATAACGAAAGCGTGGTTCCCTTTTTCTATGGCTTCTCTCAGATTCAGTGAATCTCTTCTGGACGATATCAAAGGGGATACCGACCTGCTGGATATTAAGGGCACAAGTTTATTCAGTGCGCTGGAGACATATTCATTCCAGTTCCGCCAATCTTTCATCTGCATCAAGATAAAATCCCGCGTGGAAGCGTCCTGGGTCCTTTCCAATAGCAGGCGTAACTGGGAAGGATTTTCCAAGAGCCTTGCCAAGTCCCTGAGGGTTGAGTCTCTTTCCTGCCTTACCATCTCTGTGAGCAGGGTTCTGAATATGAATCCAAGTCTGGGCCCCCACGTGTTGCTAGACACCGATGATTCCCTGGAAAATAGTTCCCTGACCCACCCAAGGCTGTTTTCCGGATCAGTGCCTGTGGATGACGTGTTTATACCATTAAGCTGTATACAGTACTCCTTGCCGTCAAGGGTCTTGGTTCTTGGAGAGATATAAACGAGTTTCTTCATTTTGTTCCCGCCGACAAAGTTTCTTGCAAGCTTACCGTGAGGGTCAAGTAAAATTATGTTGCAGTCTTTTCTTTTGCTGATCTCATGAGCCATTTGTCCTACAAACACAGATTTACCGGTACCAGTTTTGCCAGCTATGATCATATGCCCCATGAGATCTTCCACGGGGATCGACACAGGACTTCCGTCAAGCAAGGATCCCATCATAATACCTTTATCAGAGTGGTAATGATTGGTATTCATTGATATCCAGGGGACATAATTATACATACCCGCTGGAATCGTTTACAAAAATAAATTATTTCCATGATCAGAACGACGACCCGAGGAGAAGAGAGGTTAATTGCAGCGTTCCCCAGACGATAACGGAGATGATCCACATCATGATGACCACGTAGTGGATTCCATGACTCTTCTTACCGCCATCGGCTATTTTCATAGCCATTCCAGATATGAATGCATGAAGGAAGAGTATGGCGAAGAGGAAGACTTCTATGCTGATGATTGTCGCCGTCGGCGGGCTGAAGAATATACCGTAAGCTGAGAGTGAACTGATCTGGAACTGCTTGAACACCTTATCAATGATTTCCAATATGCCGAATGATATGGCAAGGGAGAAAGCAAGTCCACCAGTGAGGCCGAATACTATGCCGGTGAACGTGTTGACTGCCAGTCTCCTTCTCCTCCTTAGCCTCGTGATCTTATCCACATTCTCGCTCACGATGTTTCCGGAGGCTGAGGCATCCGCCCCAAGTTCCACGCTCTCCACAAAGGATTCCGTGAACAGCTCAATAAGGTGAGATCCAGTATCCGCGCTGAAATTCCTCCACGCAACTAAATTGTCAATTCTGTAAACCAGCCTTTTGTAAAGGTTCTTTACATCTCTTGTCAGAATACCGAAATCATGGACGATCATTGATTTCATCGCATCAATGATCATGTTTCCCCTAGCAGAAGCCGAACCTGATAAGGAACGCATGAAGCTCCCGAACATGTCATCCTTCTTTCCTATGGTTTTCTCAAGCCTAGAACCAACGATGCTTGGCCAAGCCAGCGGCGTGACCACAAGGGTTGCGCTGAAGTAGAAAGGTATCATATCTACAAGCCTGGTGAAGTAAAGCACTGCGGCAACAGCCACAGAAAAAACTCCTGCAATAATGATCCTCTTCCGCTGCACCAGTTCCTCTTTAGTCTTTATGCCGGTACCGTGCCATATGGGATCGTTTGGGAGAACCATCTTAATTGCATAGACCAGCATGAATTCTCCTAGGGCTATGGTTATTAGGCTGAAACCCAAAAGGAGGAGAATGTTAACCGGCACGAGAACAGGCATGATAAGTATGAATGCTATCAGGAACGCAAAAGCAAGCAGCAATGAAACGTAAAGGTCCTTGTAAAGGTCAAATGTCGCCAGTGATGAAAGATACGCGGATTCGAAATTGCTCATGACCGCATCGGTTTCAAGGTTCACGAATTCCGTGAAATCCTGACCACTTTCCAGAGCCTGCCCAAACCTGTCAAGGAAGTCCGCGAAAAGGTCACTCGGCGTCTTCCTTGCAATGACATTGGCCGCTTCGGAAAGGCCCCGCCGCCAATTGGTGACAAGGTTCACGATTTTCTTGAGTTCGTCCTTTATTATTCCTATTTTTTCCTTCCTTGAAAGGATGTTCAGCACTTCAATTCTGTTCGACCCACTGGTTGAAAGCGTGGAAAGCGCCGTAACAAAAAACGGTATATTGGCGTTGATGTTTGCCCTCTTTGAGTCGCGCTCAATGATTGGCCTCAGGACCAGTCCAACCATAGCGAGAATGAATGTGATGCTTATGACAATCATGTCCATGGAATTTGTGATAATGTAAAGACCAAGGGAAACCCCAGCGGCTGCAGAAGAGGCCAATATCATGTAGACATCGTTTCGCCTGAACTCGATGTTCGAGAATTTCCCTAGCCTTATCACTTCTTCCATTCAGTTCACCCGTATACAGGCAGCCCTACATCTCCAGTCTGATAGAATTTCTTGACGAGGTCAAAAACCTGGAAATAAGCATTTATGTTGTTTTTCGCCATGTAATCTATTATTCTCGCTCTTTTGTTGAGCTCATCATAGATCAGTTTCGGATCCTCCAGGCCGGAGGTAACCGCGATTCTCTTTTCCAGAATATAACTGTTGTTCATTCCCCTGAAAGTGTGAGTATCAGTGGTTGGGTCCCATTGGAAAACCTGCTTTGTAGAAACACCGCCCAGTTCCTCATAGTAACCCTCAATCTCGTTGATACTGGTAGTTCTTCTCAGAAACCTTCCGTTAACATATACTGCCTGCTGGATCATGGCAATATTAAGGTTATCCATGAACGTAACAGGTATGTTGATCGGATCGCCGGTGAACCTCTGAATCATCTTCCTCACCGAGGCTGCATGGAACGTTGAAATGACGGGGTGCCCTGTCTGCATTGCCTGAAAAGCCATTGATCCTTCCGCCCCTCGTATTTCCCCCACTATGATGTAGTTAGGCCTCGATCTAAGGGCGGTTCTCAGCAAATCGAAAAGCGTTACCCTGCTGTCAGCTGCCCCCCTCTCTCTTGTTACAAGCTGCTGCCACGCTTCCTGAGGAGCCCTGATTTCAGGGGTGTCCTCCGCACTAAACACCTTCAGTTCCGGCCTGATAAAGGGAATTATTGCATTAACTACTGTGGTCTTCCCGCTAGCGGTTTCGCCGCATACAAAGACGCTTTGTCCGTATTCAAGAGCGAGCCAAACGTAAGCGGCTTCCTCTGCGCTGAGTGTATTGTACTGTACCAGCTGAATGATGCTTATGGGTATATCCGAGAATTTCCTTATGGTAAAGCTTGGACCCCTGGCTGACACGTCCATACTGTATATTACAGATAGCCTAGAGCCGTCTGGCAGTGTGGCGTCCACAATAGGAACCTTGTCGCTAACAGGCCTTCCAACCCTTTCGCTTATTCTCTTTGCAAAGAGCATTAACCTATTGTTGTCCCCAAAGGTTACGGTAGTTGTTATGTTTCCGAAGATCTTGTGGACAATA
This sequence comes from Thermoplasmataceae archaeon, assembly GCA_038729425.1. Classification (NCBI taxonomy): domain Archaea; kingdom Methanobacteriati; phylum Thermoplasmatota; class Thermoplasmata; order Thermoplasmatales; family Thermoplasmataceae; species Thermoplasmataceae archaeon. The sequence goes on from JAVYSB010000001.1 coordinate 5,317, forward strand.
TATACCCCATCCGCGCCGATGCCGCTGATATCCTCTATGTTGGAATCCCGTATGAGCGGTTCTATGGGACCAAGCCCAATAACCTCCCTCTTGATGTTGTAGAGCAACTTCTCGTAAAGACCCTTCACGACCGTGACGGAACCGCCTTTTTCCTTGTTTGATGATCCGATGCTCACGATCTTAGAGTAAATCTTGTCGATGTTTGCCTCAAGTATATCCTGGCTTTCAGGAGCAGGGTAATCTGCAGCATGTTCTAGAATAATACTCATGGTTTTTTCCATGACATCGTGCTCCTCATCGGTCAGCGTCGGCTCTATTGGCTTGTAGATTATTGAGTTCTTTTCCTTAAGTACATGTATAAAAATAGGGTCACCAACTGGGTAGATGATATCGATTGTTGTTCTTGACCTCAGTTTGTTGTCTGGAACAGGTATGAACTCTGGCACCCTGCCCGTGCTGCGCCTGTAGTTCACCAAATATTCCGCAAGATGCGGATTTCGATTCAGGGCATCCTGTATTGTATCTGATGTAACCTCATCCGCCATTAGATCTCACCTTCATCATCACGACACACTTGATATCTCCACAACAAGACCGCGTTTTGGCTCGATCCTGAAGGGAATGGACTGCTGGAAATTCTTCATTGCCATGGGAAACTTCATCAGATCGATGTAATGCTTCCTCTCGCCGGCTAGATCCTTTGATCGCATGTGTATTATTGTAGTGGAAAGCTGGTTCACCTTGTTCATAGCCTTGGAGTCGAGTTCTTCAGGATTCAGGGTTATTATTACTATACGGCCCTCGGAAAATTTCCTGAGTCTCTCCAGGAATGCTGCAACGTCGAAATCCTTGAACATGGCCGGCGAAAGGGAATCGATTATGAGAACCTGCTTCTCCTTTACCTTGTCAAGACTCAGCAAGTCGTCCAGATCTGCCCGTTTGCTCCTCCTAAGTATGAAGACAGACGTAATGAACAGTAATTTGTCCGTAAGTATTTCTTTGAACATGTTATATCCGAGAGTATCTGCCTCGGATGTAAATTCCCTGACAGGAAACTGGGATGAGACATAACATATGTTGGACCCATTTTTCAATATTCCATAAGCCATCCTTATGGCCATAAGGGTCTTCCCCTCGCCAGTGCCACCAAGAATCGTGGCTATCTGACCTACATACAGACCACCCCCCATTCTCCGATCAAGCTCATCGCCTTCAATCTTGAAACTTAGATACATATCTTCATCCTACCTGGAATTGCATTGACTTGGTAAGCCCGTTGCTGAGCGTAACCGAAATGGTGTAATAACCCGGAGCTAATACCACATTCACAATTATGGTTCCCACTTGGCCCGGGGTCAGTTGTGCCGAATTTCCCGGTGCAATATATTTAACCAGGGGGCCGCTGTAGAGCGTTCCATTGATTACAGTCGACACCGATGAATTAGTGAAATAGAACGCGTCCGAACCTGTGTTCTTCACGTAGAAATTGTAGCCGTTTGAAAACGGTATGTTTGACGGATCGTTTATTATCTCGAAATTGGATTGGATCATGGACGATACGCCCTGGGAGGAACTGCTCATGCTCTGGGTCATATGCAGGGCCTGACCGCCAAGTACACCCACGACAGATGCCGCTATAACCATTGTGGCTATGAAGAATATCATCTCTGAAGCTGCTCCCGATGCCATTACGAAATCACCTCCATGAACTTTTGATATCCAGTATTGAATATTATTTCAACCGGCATAAGCCTGGCTGTTGATACGTGGAATGTGATGCTGGAGTTTCCAAGCGGAAACAGATACACAGTTGGTGACGTGAATGAGGAAATCGTACCGTTAACCAGCAATGTAGTTGTATTGAGATCTAACGGCACACTTCCAGTATTTGTCATATTTATCGTTACATTATATGCTGACCCGGATTCCACGTAATATCCGGTTATATTAACTTTGGAATTCAGCAGATTGTATTCCTGCTGAGTCTGAGTATTCTGAGCAGAGCCCAGTTGAGTGTTATTTTGCATGAATTCTCCGTATACTATACCAAAAAAAATAAGGGAGGAACTGAGCAAAATTGCCACAGCTGCCACGTAACTAAATCCCATATAGTTCGTCGACCCCTTTCTTCAACATCCTGAAGTCCCGTTCGAGAGACTCGATCATGTCGCGCGTTATCTCCTCGCCATTCAGCTTTTCAATGAATAGCATGTTGATTATGTGATCCTGTATTGTAGGTTTCACTTTGTATTCCTGTGGCGGTGATATGATGCTGGTCATCTTGATGTACTTGAACATATCCTGCTTAACTTCCGAGGAGATCCATCCGATGCTCTCGTAATAGTCGAGAACATCCATGGAATTCTCCTGGCCATAGTTATCAAGCAGGAATTCAAGCCATCTCATTGCCACCATCATCGAGATGATGTCATCGCCGATCCTTTCGACCTTTGGAGTTCGGATTCTCTTCCAGGGCTGAACCTTGCCTTCCGGTTTCCTCTCAGGCTCGTCGACAGGCTCTCCCGCATCCTCTGGTTTCTTTACCAGGGACTGGTTAAGCGCTTTCTCCATGCTGTTGAGTTCCTTGAAGATGGCATCAACCTTTCCGAGCAGACTTCCCTCCTTGCTCTGTGCATATTTTGACTTCAGGTTGTCAAATAGCGAATCGATTTCTGTCTTGCCGAATTTAGCGTCGGATGTGAGGATTCTCTGTCTCAGTTCTTCCAGAACAAAATGCGGTATGGACTTGTCTGCAGAGTCTATTTTTGTCTGCAGGTATCCTTTCAAGGCGTCATTGATCACTTGTCTCTCCTCCGCTTGTTTCCGAGATTATTGCGTCCAGGTTCGGAGTTCCGTAGAGCTCTCCCAGATCATCTATAGCCGATGTGATTTTTCTATTCATCTCATCCATGTCTTCCCTCATTTTATCCGTGATAGCCTTTATCTCTTCCGGAGTAGTATCCATAAAAGGATTAAAGTCTTTTGAGACCATCTCGTATAGCGAGACAACCAGTTTGACATTCTCCTTCATGGCCTCCAGTTCAGTACGAATTTCACCGATATTCCTTTTGAGACTGTCGGTGGTCGTATTCAGCTTTCCCAGATCGTTTTCGAGATTGGCTATTCTCTGGTTCACACTCTCTACGAACTTGTCGTTCTCAGATTGGACCTGGCCCGCATCTGCTCCTGGGATTTGCTGGGGTTGGTTTTTGTAGATAGTTTCGTTGGTGGCTGTGGTCTCCTTTTTCCCCCGTTTCATCTTGTCAAGAAGACCCATTTGATATCACTGTTCCCAGAATGATACAATCCCTTACTGGAGTTGTACCACTCTCGTTGTGTAAGCTATCGGAGACGTGAAAGAGATCGTCGAAGTTGCTCCTACCTGCGGAACTATAGTTCCAGTTACCTGCTGACCTTGCGAAATTCCATTGTCAACTGTCGTTTTGCTGAAATTGCCAGTGTGAAATACCGCTGATACGTTTATGAGTATTGCTGCTTCGTCACCAGTTGTGAGAACCGGATATGCTGCTGTTATGGAGTTTCCAGGGTTAGTTATTCCGAGAATTCCAAAGTGCGATGATCCAGTAGCTGCCGCAAGATTCTTGAAGTAGGTAGTGTTGAAAACATTCTGTGTTCCGCTAAATACGTTGTTGTATGCCTTGGAGTTGTACGTCAGCGATGCTGAGAAATTCTCATAGGTCAGCGTTATAGTTGCATTTCCAAGGTTAATTGGCGCGCTTCCTGAGTTTGGCGTGACATATATTGCCATGTACTCTATAACTCCAGCCTCTGGCTGAGACGAATTGTTGTCCATTCCATATATGGCCTTTATGCTTAGCCCGCTCGATACCTGCTGTGTGGTCTGGGTTCCTGTGGTCTGGGCCCTCGTCTGAAGCAATCCGGCCGTATTAATGAGCACAGCTGCGGCAACTGCGGCAACAAGAACCATCGCGATGAACACGATGAGAGTTCCTATTCCCGTGTCTGCTTTGCTGTTCACTTTCAGGCTGAACGCCTTTCTGAGTGCCTTTACACCTCTTATTATGGTTCTATTCACTTAGACACCTCATCCAATTCAAGGCGTCTTCATCTATTATCGGTTTTTTGCAGAATGTGCTATATCTGCGTACATTCACAATGATGTAACCAGCTGTGTATGTATTTATTGTTCATGAACTTCGCATCTCTCCGCTGATCCTGTCCACGCCCCCGGCAAGATACCTGTCCCTGATTGCCTGGTACGACCTTCCGTTTGCTATTGCGTATTCGAGCAAGGAATCGGATATGCGTTTCTCCTCAGCCGGGATTCCTGCAAGAAGGGAATTTTCGTGTGACTCAAAATTTTCCTTTACCACAGAACCGGCTGCAACAACCGTGCCAGACCTTATATGTGCGCCGTTGAGAATCACCGAGGCCATTCCAATTATGACGTTGTCGTCCACAGTGGCTCCATGTACAACCGCATTGTGCCCGATGGATACGTTCTTTCCAATTGCAGTGGGATTCCCTGAATCTGTGTGTATGGTAACATTGTCCTGGACGTTTGAATCCTGTCCTATCCATATTGTATTCATGTCACCTCTGATGACTGCACTGTCAAAAACTGAAACCCCGTCAGAGATTTCCACATCACCGAGAATCACAGCTGTGGGAGCGATGTAAACATTCTTTCCTATCTTTATGGTCATTGAGTGGGATGTTATCCACGTTAAAAACGTCATACGTTTTGATCCCTGCCAATGAAGGTGGACATGCCAAAAAGGTTTATAAGCCCTAAAGAAGTGTCAGACAAGTATACGTATCCATGACATAATACGTATGACCCGGTGGAATGATGTCTGTACCCTACAGGATCACAGTGAGGATTTCGGAGGACGTGATGCGGAAGCTTGAAGACATGGTAGAAAACTTCCAGTATGAAAGCGTTTCCGATATCATAAGGCTCGCGATAAATGAGTTTATTGAGAAGAATGAGGGTAAGGGAGGATCAAGCAAGGTTGACCTTGTTCTGCCAAAGAAAGTTCTGGAAGATCTGGAACGAGATGTAGATACAGGAAATGCTATTTCCCTCGAAGATCTCATAAGAATTGTACTGAGAGACTATACACTCAAGAAGGTCAATAAGGAGATAGACGAAATCTCTGGCAAAAACTGATTGAGTACAAAGACTTTTAAATATTGCACATCGATCTGTCTGTTGAATGGTAGTAATCAGGGATACCAGGGAGTTTCTGCAGAGAACCTTTGGGGATCAGTTTCTGAGCCGTCTGGAAAGGTTTTCCCGTGTAATAGGATTCTCCTTGGATTCGGATGACGATTACGTTAAGGTTGAATTCAACCCGGACAGGCCTGATCTCTTTTCCTTCTATTCACTGTCAAAATCCATGGACATTTTCTATGGAAAGGAAGAACCAGCCGGACTGGCGTTGAAGCATAATGAAATATCTGTACATATAACCAGTGATGCGCTCAGCATAAGACCATTTTTTCTCTGTTTTGTGGCTGAAGGGCCTGAACTCGGCGAGAGACTCCAACGAATTATAGAATATCAGGAACGGCTTCATGATACGCTGGGTAGGGAGAGAAAGAACATTTCAGCGGGAATACACTCTCTGGAAGAAAGTCAGAGAGAACTTACTTACAGTCTCGAGCTAACAACGAAAATCAGAATGAAGACCTTTGACGGAGAGCTTGAAGGCACCGCACTCGACATACTGCAGAATCACCTGACCGGCAAAAAGTATTCGTCACTGCTGCCTTCCATGGATAGGATTAACGCAATAAAGGACTCCTCAGGCGAAGTGCTTTCAATTCCTCCAATAGCCAACAGCTACAGGTCTAGGATTACAGAGAGGTCGTCAAGGATGTTCATCGATGTGGAGGGCATGCAGGAATTATCTGCAATCCAGGCGCTCTTGCTCCTTGCATACGAGTTCAGGTCAATGGGATACGCCATTTCAATACCGTCAATAACGGGCATTTCCACGGAAACACTGTCCAGATTGAGGGGTGAGAACCTCAGAACTATTTCTGTCAGGCGCAGTGAAATAAAAAGGGTATTGGGGTACGACCTTAATGATGGCGAGATAGAAAGTTCTCTGAAGAGAATGGGTTTCACGTTTCAGGAAACGGGAGATGAGTATCATGTCAAAGTTCCAGGCAACAGGATAGACGTCATGGGAGCAGTGGACATCATTGAGGACATTGCCAAGGGCGTCGGATATGACAGTATACCGTACGGGGTAATACCACCACAAACATTGGGTGTCCGGGATCATGGTGACGGATTCCTTGACACGATCAGGGAGGTCCTTACAGGATCAGGGTATCAGGAGGTCAAGAGTTATGTCATTGGGTCGCAGCTGCCGTATGGAATCCTGAAATATGAAGGGGGAGTGAGAATCTTCAATCCGAAAAGCTCTGATTTTTCCATGGTAAGGGATCGCCTGTTCCCCGGAATGATGGAAATAATAAAACAGAACCGGAACAGACCCCTTCCACAAAAGATTTTTGAGGTCGGAGACGTCGTATCAAATGGTACTCAGAAGGCACATGTTTGCATCATGCTTCACGACAGCCGCGCAACGTTCTCGTCAGCAAAGCAAATACTGGAATACTTTACAAGCAGGTTTTCCGAGAAAAAAATTAAAATTGAACATGGACACCGAGATGGCCTAGTAGACGGGAGAACCGGGACTATTTTTATGTCTGGAACCGAGATAGGCTACATTGGCGAGATGCATCCGGAATTGCTTGATCTGTATCGCGTAGAAACACCAGTATCCCTTGCGGAGCTGGATCTTTCGGTGTTCAAGAATATTATAGAGGCGGTTTAGATCAGCATATAATCAATCATCATCGGTGAAACTGGTATCCTGAGCAGATCCATGTAACTTACTATCTGGTTCCTGTCAATTCTTTTGCACTTGTGATAACTTTTCATGGATTCCACGAGTGTCTCTCCCGACAGAACCAGCTTGAGACTAAAAAGCTTGATGGCTTTCTGCACATATTCAGACATTGCTTCACCACCGGAATCGTACAATTTATCTATTTCTGAGATTATTTTCTTTATGCTCTCGTCGGTGGAATTTCTTATGGAAGAAACACAGCATGGCATATCGCCGAGAACGTTTTCATAGGTTGCAATCTCCTCAAATCGCTTCTGGTTCCTGAGTATGGTGCAGTATGGCTCCCAAATAGTTATATATCCGTAAACGCCACGCCTGATATTGTCCAGAGCCACATCAGGATCAGTGTATATTTCAAGGTTCTCGTCCAGTTTGCCCCGGAACGCCATGGATAAGAGAATCATGGTAGAGGTATCTGATGTTCCAAGTTTCTGGCTTTCAGTGTTACCATTCCTAAAAATGGACGACCCGCCGGAAGCGATGGAAGTCGCAATTTTGGTTTTTCTAGTTACAACTGAGTACATAATCTGGGTATACAGCGGGGCGAGGGCAATTTCAATGCTTCCTGCAATTAGGCTATCCAGGACATCAGAGGAAGAGTTGAAAAATCTTAGGATCGGTTCTAGTTTGTGGGATTCGCAGACGTTTAGCGCAGCAGCAGTATAGTGGATATATTCACTTGATCTCAGTAGCCCGATGCGTATCTTGTCTTGAATCGGGAAAGGGAAGAACTCTGCAGACCATATTTTTCTGATTAGTTTTCCCTCTCTTCTTGAAATAATTTTTTCGCTGGCTTCCATATCGGAAAGAGTCTCGGAAACATGTGCCCGTGAAAACCCGAACAATGACTCAATTTCGCTCTGCAGGATACCATCTTCCCGCCTCTTATTGAGTTCTGCTGTCAGTATGTCTTTCAAGTCCGTTCTAGATCGGTCTAATTATGCCACTAGTGGTAAATTAACTTTTCATTTATTTCTCCTAAACAGTTGTTTACATGTGCGGAACAGAGAAATCGCGATAATTTTGTGGTAAAACGAAAAGAGATTATTCTAATCAGAATGGTCTTCATGCTTTTTTAAGTTTTATGCCACAATTTGCTCTCAACCCAAAAACACAGTGCAGACAGAAATTATTAAAACCTTTAACTCATTAAGTTTAGAATATCTGTTATGCACAGTATTGAAACGCAAAACACCGGTGACATCGTTGGCCTCCTAGAGATATTGGAAGATGTTGGAAAAGCCGTAGATATTGCAGAATTAGATGATATGCTTGACGAAGAGAGAACAACTCTCATGAATCTTCTTGGGGATGCCGAAGCACTTGAACTTATCGACGTCACCAGCGGAGACGTCAAGGTTACGGAACTTGGAAGAAGGTTTCTGAAGTCCGGCATTAACGATCGGAGGGAGATACTGAAGGAACAACTCCCGAACCTGGAACCGTTCCATTCACTGATGCAGCTTTGCAGAAAGGATGATAAAAGCAGAATTTCAAAGGATGACCTGTTTGAATTCATCGGAAATAGGTTTCCTTCCGACGATAATGAAAAGACCTTTGGACTTATAATAACGTGGGGCCGCTACTCAAGACTCATCGAATATGACAGCGATACTGAAGAGATTGTGCTGTTGAGTTGAGTGCTATATTAACAAAGTCAAGCCGAGCAGTACCTGAATTAGTTTTTTATACGAAGATTCTATTAGAGCTTCCTAGGTAGCATTTAGATGGAATTGTCGTACGCGGAATCCTCCTCGGGGAATCAGAGATTCATCAGAAAATACCCTGAAGTAGTAGTTATCACAGTGCTTGTTGGTATCTATCTATTTCTTGCGAACTATTATGCTTGGTCATCCACTTTCCAGAACTTCTTCTTCACTACATCCGGTGGCAGTGACCCATACTTTAACTGGATCACAATACAGCACTTCCTGCAGACAGGCCACTGGCTTATGTTTGAACCATCTCTAAATTATCCTATTGGAACAACAAACCCGAGAAACCCGTTCTTCCAGGTCATGACTGTGTTCATAGCTGTTCTTATGTCTCCTTTCATGAACATTCAGAACGCGGCATTTTTCACGTTCGAGGAGCTTGATGCCTTCTTCGGGGCACTCCTTATCATCCCTGTTTATTTGATGGGAAAGGAAGTTTTCGGAAAGAAAGGAGGATTTGTGGCTTCCATACTTTACCTGCTGATGCCAAGCAATGTCAGTACTGGTTACCTTTCCGACGGCAGAATTCATACCCCAGAACTGTTTTTTGTTCTCTTCTTTATTTATTTCTTCCAGCGGGCAATTGTATCCATTGACAAGGATAAGATAGTTGAAAAGTTATTCCCGCCGACCAGAATCCTTACATCAATTCGTAGTTTCTACAATAGAAATCGGCTAGCCACTATTTATGCAATGTTATCTGGAACCTCCCTGGCTGCTCTGATGATGTCATGGCAGGGATATGCATATGCAGTCGTCATTTTGCTGCTGTATGTACTCGTTCAATATGTTTATAATCTTTTCATTAAAAGACCAAGCGATTACCTGGTTTACCTGAGTGCCATTAGCATCCTCCTTGGATTCTTTCTAGGGGCATATTATTATCTGGGAATCGGCAACTATTCCGTATGGTTCACTCCGGTGCTTCTGCTTGGCATACTTGTAATCGTGATGGGATTTGTTTTTGTTGCCATAAGAGGAAGACCATGGATAATTTCAGTTCCGATCATCGCGATCCTTGGAGCTATACTACTGGGAGCACTTGCCATATTTGATGCCCACGCTTTTAATACCCTTCTCAGCGGAGACGGATATTTCATAAAGACCAAGGTCTATCAGACCATAGCAGAGGCCGCATCCTTACCTTTGGGAGAGTATATTTCATCGTTTGGCGCGTTTGAGTTCATCCTCGGAGTCACGGGCTTGGCGTATGCTGTATACTTGTTTATCAAGGAAAAGAAAGACTCCATGTTCTTCTTCCTCGTTTTCTCACTGGTTTCAATATATATGAGTTTTGAAGCTGCAAGATTCAACATCACTGCGGCTCCGGCCTATGCAATTCTTGGAGCTGGACTTTTGATGTACTTCGCTCACCTGGTCAAGCTTTATGATATGAAGAAGAGATCAGGCGCGCCCTTGGCAAGTGTTGGAAAATCCCTGAGGGGAAATATAAGCTGGGTTCATACTGTGTTTGTAGTTATCATCGTTCTGATGGTGATTTCCTCCGGGCTGGGTCTAATATCCTCTGCTATTCCTTCGAACACAGCGGCAAAGTACAATCAGGAAATATATAATGTAATCCCCTCTTCACTTCAACCGGCCAATTTTTCTGCGAACCAGTTATACTATGTGGGTGCGACTGGAAACTTGATATCGAATTCCACCCAGCCCCTGGCTCTTTCTTATTCATGGCTGGCTACCCAGGACGCTAATCTGCCACTGCAGGATAAACCTGCATATGTTTCATGGTGGGATTATGGTTTTCAGGAACTGCAACAGGGTCTGCATCCAACAGTAGCTGATGACTTTCAGCAAGGTTACGAGGTGGCAGGACAGATCCTGTTAGCGCAAAACCAGAGCCAGATTCTAGCGCTCTTCATCGCAAGAACAATACAGGTGGAATTTGACAGTTCTCAGCATTCCTTCAATACGCCTGTGAACAATGTTCTGGTCGGATTTTTCGGTTCTTCTGAGGTTTCGCTCCTGGCCAGCATTTATCAGAACCCCCTGGCATACAAAGCTTGGATAATGAGCAAACCTTCAGTGTATGGGGATTATTCCAGTTCTATCACTTCGACCAATGCATATTTCGCACTTGTTACTGGGCAACTTGCATCTCAATACTCATTAAACACACTTGTGGATGCTTATACTGCATTGAGCCAGGTTACTGGCATAAGTATCAAGTACATACAGGTGCCTAACACGCTTTTCCCATCTTCCATCAATAATACTGGCACGTTTTATGCACCTGCGTATCTGACGGACACACCAGCCTATGTTAGCTCAGGTGGTGCTATTGTACCGACCAACTATTACAATATACTGGTGCAGACAACAAATGGGACATACACGCTGAATAATGTTCCCACAGCGGCAAATGTTACCGGCGAGTCGCTACAGTACACTTCTGCCTTCTACAATACTACGATTTATCGCATGCAGATCGGATACCCAGGATCTGCCGTTGGCCTTTCAAGTGGAATCCCGGGACTGGCTGCCGGTGCGACAAACTATACAATAATGCCGGCTTGGGACATGAGCAATTTTGAGATCGTGTACGAATTGATACCGTGGAATCCCTATACCGACTACGCTGCACACCCAAACGCATGGCAGGACATCCCCCTGCAGCAGGCTTATTACGATCTGGTGAAAGGAATCGGCACCCCAGTGATTTTTCCTTCCGCAACACAGATGGTTTCCACTGCTAATCCCATAATGGCTTACTATCCTGGAGCTATAATAACCGGCAGAGTAACAACCCCCGGAGGCCAGGGAGTCGGCGGGATCAATGTCACCCTCTTTGATCAGTATGGGATACCGCATGATGTTGTCCATACTAATTCCGCCGGGTACTATAATATCACAGCGGTTCCTGGAAACGATACAGTTGTATTCAGCACGGGTACTCTGAACACGCTGTATCTTTATGGAAAAAATGTCCTCAAGACCACGAATATATACATTTCCACACAGCAAGCCGAAAGGACCGCACTTGGCATAAACATGACAACTGGCCTGCCCAATTATTACGTAACTGAAAATTACCAAGTTTCTGCTTCCAAAGTTTCGGGAACTGCGTTTTACAATTATCAGACAGTCAAAAATGCAAATGCAACTATTCCTGGAGATTTTATTTCAAAACGCATTATGACTGGTACGGTCTTTCTTGTTAACTCAACATATGGCGTAAACGTTTCTTTACCCTTAGTTAATGGAGTCTATAGCTCATCCGACGTGTTGCCATACAGTTATGAGTTGTCGATATTCACGGATGGAACTTATTATGCCAACCTCCTGCAAGGCGATGTTGTGGTTGGCGCAAATGTAGCGTTTCCTTTACTAATTTCCTTCGACAGTATTTTTGTAAATACCACCACTGCCTCTGGCCTTTCCGGAGGATATATAGTTAAGGCTTCGGATGGAACAACAATATATTCCAACACAACCGGCGGTTCTGGGCATGCTAATTTATGGGTACAGCCGGGTACTTACACAATACAGGCTTATAAGGGCAGTTCGCAGACAGGGGTTTCCACAACGACGTTCACGGGATGGGGGCAGAATTATTCCGTCAATCTATCTGCAACGCTTAGCGGCATAGTCTCTGGAACATTATCCGGAGCGCCCTCAGGCACTATTCTTTATCTCTACCCAAATGGTCAGATATCGTCAACTTATAGCACCATTATCGGACCCGGAGGTGCTTTTTCAACGGAGGTTCCATATGGAGTGTATACACTTTATGCTTCATCCAGCGGCAATTCCTTCACTAAAACAATCACCGTACAATCAAATTTTACTTTGACTGGTTCCATGAGCCTTGCGTTCCCGATCACGGTTTCAACCTACCTGCCAGGCATTACAGCTTACAGCGGGAGCTACGAATTTATGGGGAGCTCTGCTTTCTTCACATATTCCTATTCCGGGCCAACGCCGTACACAATACTTCTTCCGGAAGGGATGTATGGAATATCAAGTCTTACTGTCTACCTCGGTAGCATCAAAGAAGGCTTCCAGAATGTGTATCTTGTTGGCGCCAGAAATGTATCCATCACCCAGCAATACACCAATACGGCAACAATTACGCTGTCAGATTCAAGCAACTCCGGTGTTATGGTGGGCTCAGGTATCTCAATCCTTAATTCATCAGGTAACCCCGTATATTTCAGCAAGGTATCAAATGGCCAGGCAACAGTATATTATCTAAACGGATCAAAGGATCTGACGACGTATGCTATGAGTTCACTTTACACCTCTACCACAATGTCTCTTTCCAGCAATACGCAATCATATTCCATGACACCAGTGACAGTCGGCATTACAATATCATTTGTGAATAACTCAATTAAACTGAGAGGATCAACCAACTTGGTTCTCAAGGGTACAAATACTTATTATCTATCCGGAAGCGAAACAGGAATATCGGCTTCCGTCTTTCCCGGGATATATGTTGCATCTGCCAGTAATTCAACTGCAACATTAAATCTCAGCGATCCCGTGATAGTGGTGCCGAATAAAGTAACACAATCTGTAACATTACTCGCCGCTCCATACGCTAACTTAAGCATAAACGCTACCAGCTATGAGATTTTCAACTCGTTAGGGACTGTTGTCAACAACAGTAAGCCACTCCCGGCTGGCAATTACTTGGTATACGCTTACTTGAATTCTTCAGTTTCCCCGGAAGTTTCGTGGAAGTCTTACTATCTCACCTCTAACATGAATGTTACACCATCACTACAGAGTGCAGATATGATATCGCTGGAGAATTCCCTTGGGATCTCTGCTGGAAACTATACGCTATCAATCAGTGGTGGAGTTGCGAACGTTTCTACTACTTCCATATTGCTCCCTGCAGGCGTTTACAATGTAAAATATTATGACACCATTACAAACGCAACCGGCTCTTATATTGTTTCTGGCAGTGGATCGTTCAACACATATTATACGAATAAATTCAACGTGATAGTGACTTCAACAAAAATCAATACCATGCTAACTGGAACTGTTACCTTCAACGGGAAGGCAATGCAAAATACAGTGATACAAATCCTCTCTACTGAGGGTACGGTTGTAGCCAGAACTGCCACCAATACGTACGGTATATTCAGTGTATCTATACCAACTGGCAGCTGGGCCATTTACGCACTGAACAATGCATCGAGTACAGGCTATTATGGTGGAGTTACAATACCTGCATTTTCCGGGACTTATTACGATAATTTCAGCCTGAAGCCTGCATATGCTATTTCCGTGATCGTAACCGTCGGTTCCAAGATCTACAACACAAATGTTCAGGTCACACTATACCCGAACAGCATAAATGTTAACAGTTCAAAGGCGAATTTGCTCCTTCCGCAAGGAAACTATTCGTTTTCCGCAAATATAAGCCAGAACGCTCTCGCATATAACGGTAGCCTTCTTTCTGTATCATATTCCGTTAACAACACTATATACGTGAATTCAAACATGTCAATCACTCTGGCCCTTAGCCAGGTCGTGACAGGAAAAATAACGATAATACAGAACGGTACTTATCCAAACCTTGTTACCGGAAGTAATGTAACCAACAGTACAGAGGTTTATTTCAATGTCACCAATGGCCAGAATGTTCAGCAGTCGGTCACGCTGACTTCGGGAAGCAATCAATGGCACATTCTTTTCAATCAGTCCTACCTTAATCTCGCACCTGGTCAGAAAGTGGCTGTTTCCGCACTTGTCTATGCGCTTAACAACCCTCCATCCGGTATCAATGCTGTTCCAGTCAACTTGACATACTCCGGCAGTACTGCATCTGGATCATTCGACGTGAACGTTGCTCCGAGGGTCGGATTTACTGCTACCCTGAATTCTCCATTTGGATTGCCGCAGGATGGTAAGCTAATCTATAATATTACTTTGGAGAATACCGGGAATACAGCAATTGCGATCAACGGATCTATAGTCGATAAGAATACCATCAACTTATATGACTGGAACGCAGCGGTCGTGTATAATGGCAAGGTTTCTACTACATTTAACCTTCCATATGGGCAGAGCATTAGCCTGTCTATGATACTTACTCCAAACGGTACTGCATATGCAGAAGGTGCTCCTATAAAATTGGCTTTCACTACTATGTCATATGGAAACAACATAACTGTTCCCCTGTCATTTACTGTGGAATATCCATATGCCAGCATCTCTCCGTTTCCACAGGGACAGGGGATAATCTCTAATTATACTGGGAACCCTCTGTCAACTGTAGTGACTGGATTACTCGTCATAGCGGTCACAGTGATTGGAGGAATTGCGATTGCAGTGTACCGTGGTAGGAGGTTCAGGAGATGAAGGCGTTCCCCATACTAATAATGGCCTTATTAGTGACTCTGCCTGCTTTTGCTTTGATTTCTTCTGCATCTTCTCCGGTGATTGACGTTGTAAATGTTGAGTATCCACAGAACGTATATGTTGGACAAACCTTTACCGTGTATGTAAATAATTCAGCTGGCTTTACAAACTACAGTACAGTGATATACTTTGCAGGGGATAACCTCACGGGCTTTTCCCCAACCAATACATTCGAAAACTTTGGTGGAACAAATTTCGATGCATCGGTTAATGTGACTGCCCCTCTTCAGGCACAGACAATATACATGTTTGTAAGAACAAGTGCCATGTACGGCCACCAGTATGAGAACTTCTCACAGACGTTTGAAGTAAACGTATATAATACAGTGTCTCTTAGCGCAGTAGTGTCAAACAGCAATGCATTTGCCGTAAGCAACGTCACGGTGACATTTGATCTGAACGGGAATGTTTATGGAACAAAAACTGTGAACCTCCAACCCAGTTCATCCCAGGTTGTTTCAGTCAAGCTTTTCAACTACATATTATCTGACGGCAAATACACCCTTACTGTGACTGTGAACAATCCCATGATCAAGGTCAATGGCAACACAGGAACCAGCTCGACAACGTTCTTCGTTGGAACGCCTGCAAATTACAACTGGATTTATTACATTGCAATTGGTGTCTTTATCTTCATGGCATTCGTCGTGTTCGCCTCTGGAAGGAGACCAAATAGGCCCAGCAGGCCAAAATGGAGAAGGTAGGTAAATTAGTCTTTCAGGTTCCTCATTATTTCCATAAATTTCTTTCTGTGAGTTTCAGCGGACTTCATCGCCTGCGTAACTGCTTCTTCCGGAGTAGAGACAGAAATAAATCTGCCTTCCTGCTTCTTTCTTGGCACGATCTCAGTGGAATTCAGAGAGATGACATCCTTTCCCTCGCTTATGGAAAAAGCAGCCTCTGAAAGCGTACCGGCGGACCCATCAATGGCGATGATAGCCTCTCCTGCCCTCGACACAAGGAAATTCCTGGCGTATCCCATGCCAGTCGGTACGGATACGGTCAAGTGGGAATTCCCTTCAACGGGGCTGTACCCGGGAAGAATTCCCACCACAATTCCACCTTTGGTCCTGACACCTTCAGCGACACATTCCATTACCCCGGATAGCCCGCCGCAAAACACAACTGCCGTGTTCTCAGCAAGCAATTCGCCAACCCTGTGTGCAATGAGGCAGTTTTCATCTGTAATGTTACTTCCGCCTATAACGGATATATTATACACAAGAGGAAGAGTACTTGTAACTCATTAAAGCTTACTTCTCATATCAATGTGCCTGATCCTGTGCATAAATATAGAGATCGATACGTATAATTCCGGTGACGGATTGTGGTATGCGTGCTCACCATCGTCATAGCAGATGCTGAACTTGAAACCGTCCCCATTGAGATGAGGGAGGACTACTCCATACAGAAGATTTCAAGAGAAAGGAAGAAACGCCCTGAGAACATGATTCTCGATTCCAATTTTATGCACGCCTCCATCGAGAGATATTTTCCTGGAGAATCAAGACGCAGAGGCAGACCCGACATCATTCATATACTTATGTTGGTCGCCCTAGAGTCCATACTGAACAAGATCGGCAGCCTGAGGATAATGATACATACAAGAAATAACCTGATAATAGATGTTTCCCCGGAAACGAGAATCCCGAGAGCCTACAACAGGTTCATCGGGCTATTTGAGAAACTATTTTCAGAGAGAAAAATAGTTGCTGATGGCAAGGCCCTCCTATCGATCCGGGATGGCACCGTTCATGACGCATTAGGAAAATCCGCGCAACATGTTGTGGTACTTGCACCTGGTGGAGAGATATCCAGCGTCAGCGAGGTGGTTAGAGAACCCGGCGACCTAGTGGTTGTGATAGGTGGTTTCTCTGAAGGCAATTATAAGTCAGATCTTGGTCAATATGGAAGGCGTACAATTTTCAGGGAAGAACTGACCATCTGGTCTGTGGCGATGGAAGTCATAACGGAGTATGAAAGGAAAAACGACTTCATGAAAGGTTATTCTCTGGATCGCCTGCCGCGAGGAAGCAGAGAAATCTGACGTCAAAGGGTCATTCTGGTCATAATATTGATTAATACCTTTGTTATGAAGTTAAAACCAGGAGATACTGTTAATGGCACGAATGCATACAAGGAAGCGTGGAAAATCCGGATCGAACAGGGTTTATGGTCAGGGAAGACCCGCATGGTTAAGCGTAAGCGATGAAGAAATATCTAAGTCTATTCTAGATTTGAACAAGCAGGGACTTTCGAATTCATTGATAGGGATAAGACTGAGGGATCAATACGGCGTCCCCGGATCTAAGCCTATCCTTGGCAAGAAGATTGGCTCCGTATTGAGGGAAAATGGGATAAAACCTGACCTTCCCGAGGATCTGAGCCATCTTATAAACAGGTACAAGAACGTGAGGAAACATACAGAGTCCAACAGGAAAGATATGAGCAACATAAGGGGAGAGATGCTCATAATGTCAAAAATGCTTAGACTTGTGAGGTATTACAAGCGCAAGGGCAGCATTGCACCTGAATGGAACCTCAGTAAAGTGCTGTAAGAAAGATGCTAAAGGACATAATTGACCAGAAATTGTATGAACTTCTTTACCGGGGTTCTACCCTGATAAGGAATTCTGATTATGTTCGTGTCATTGCTCATTATGACGGTGATGGGACTAGCGCGGCGATGGTTATCTGTGCAGCCCTGAAAAGACTGAACATAAAGTTTCACCTGGGATATATAAAGAACCTTGATGGCGAGAATTTCAGGAGAAGGATAGAGGAAGACCCAGACCGCCTGGCCATAATAGTTGATGCAGGATCAGATCAGGCACAATATGTCCCGGACATTGAAAAACTCATTATTCTGGACCATCATTTTTACAACAAGTCCACCATAAAGGGCCTCAACATTAATGCCAGAGATTTTGGCATAGACGGAACCCGCGAAGCGTGCGGTTCAACGATGGCTTTTCTCATGGCTCTTGTACTGGACGAGGGGAACAGGGATCTCTACCCATTTTTCATTTCAGGGGCCATAGCCGATAAACAGGATATTGGGGGACTCAGGGGAATTAATGAAACCCTTGGCCGGGAGTACGGAAAAGATTATGAAACGGTTCATACCCTCAACCTGGAGGGCGGTAAAGTCAAGGATGCCATTACGTATTCCACTGATCCATTCTTCAGTGATCTTACCGGAAACCCCGAAAACGTGAACGGACTTCTTTCAAGACTCGGAATAGATCCAGAGTCAAGTGTCTATGATCTTCAGGATAACGATAAAAGCACCCTGTCAAATGCCCTGGCGGCAAAGCTGATTAGCCAGAACGTCGGTCTGGAAGCCATGAAGTACCTTGAAAACGATATAGTGAGGTTCAACGAGATTGGGTATTCATCAAAAGAGATCAGCAGCATAGTTGATGGCAACAGCAAGATAGGGAAGAACTCTATTCCTGTTCAGTATTTCCTAGGTGACGAATCCGTGAAAGATGAGATGATATCAAACTGGAGGATATCTAGGACAAAGCTCATTGAATACACCTACAGGGTATTGAAAGACATATATGAACAGGACAGCATAAGGTACTTCTATGCCCCTGAAGGTGAAATGACGGGTTCCATAAGCGGAATACTCTCGCTTTACCTGCTTAAACAGGACAAACCGTTGATCGGCTTCAATGCTGGATCTGAAAACACTAAGGTATCCTCCCGCGGAACAAGGAAGCTCGTGCAGATGGGGCTCAACCTATCAGTGGTAATGCGAGAGGCAGCCACGCAGGTTGGTGGAAGCGGAGGCGGTCACGATATAGCTGCTGGAGCCGTAATACCTAGAGGAAAAGAAAAACAGTTCGTCGAGATTGCAAACGATCTTGTGAAGGGACAGCTTTCTGGGGCTACTACCTGAAGACACAAAACATTTAAATCATATGCGCATAGGCAACTGAATGGGTCGGATAGGAATATTTACCCAGGACTTCAAGTTTTATCACGACGTAATCTTTCGCCTGAAGGAGTGGGATTTGCCGTTTGTGAGCATTGAGGACCCTGAAAGAATTCCGCCAGACGTTGTTGTTGTCCTGAGTTCAGAAGGCGATTTGAGCATTCCGAAACAGGTCAAGTCTGTGGAGGCAAAGCACGCTATACGAATGGCCCTCCCACGATTGCTTAACAGGTATCATTTTGAAAGGGTGATCATTGGCATTGATCCGGGGCCGAAACCCGGCATAGCCGTCACAGCAGATGGCGTTTTGATGGAGGCATTTGAATGCCCCGACATCAAGAGCATTGGCAGGGAGGTATCTGATATTGCTGAATTCTATGCCTACCGAAACATATCAATAAAAATGGGTAACGGGGACAGGCCAAACCGTATGGAGATTATGGATACTTTAGGGGGCACAAACATCGGAGTGACTGTGGTGGATGAATCTAACACAAGCGTACCGCACAGGATACATGACAATGCGCTTTCCGCAGCCAGAATAGCCTTCATAGAGGGAAACAGTTATCCGATGGAAATTCCAAGAAAATTCAGCAGAAAAGATGTCTTCGAGAAAGAATTTGTAACCATTCAGAAACTAGCCCTTTCCAGCCAGAGCGGATCCTGATAATTTCCTGATGGATGTTTCGTTGGAATAGAAAGCGTTTCCACCCAGAGATTTTATCTTTGAAGCGGCATTGGCACTCTGTAGGCCTTTCTTGCAATAAACTATGTAAACTCTGTCCTTTCCGTGCTTGGAGAATATTTCCCCAATATCACCCAGACTTGCACTGATCGCTCCAGGGTAATGCCACTGATCATAGCTTGCTGCACTTCTAAGGTCAATAACAATGGAATTGGGCTGTATACCCTTCACAGTATCGGCGGTATCCATGATCGAGGCCTTGTACTTTTCTATTTCCGAGAAACGCAATGAGAACCTGTTCCTCACAAGGTTTTCTGTTAAGTCGAGGCCTCTCATATCATCTTCAAGCGTGTCCGCGCGAATCTTCGTGATCGGCCTGTCCGCAAACAACGAGCAGAATTCGCCCAGGTCTGAGTCAGGGAGTGTATCTATTCTTCTAGCAATGTCCACGATCTCATCCTTGTCCATGCCGATCAGCGGTCTGAATATTGGAATGTCCATGCCATGGCTAAGAGCAGCGAGATTCTCTGCAGTTTGTGAAGAAACCTGCCCAAGGGATTCTCCTGTAACAATGCCCAGGTGGCCATATTCCTGCGCCAGGCCCTGAGCTATCAAGTAAAGAACCTTCTTGAACTCAACATTCTGATAGTGGTACCGGTCTTCATTTGACAACTTTTCTATCAGAGGCCTGCCGTCGATTATGTGCAACATGGGATCATACCCGACACACCATCTTCCAAGGAGTTTTGTAGCAGAATTCAGAAATGCAACAGTATCCACGGGATGAGCCAGCGAAATGAAAACTATGTCGCATGGTGAGCCGCGTTTCATCATCATCCAAGTGGCCACAGGTGAATCGATGCCTCCTGACATCAAACTGATGAGCTTTCCCTGTGAACCAAGAGGCAGTCCCCCCGGTCCCCTTATTATCCTGTCATAAAGAAATAGAAGCGAATCCCTGATTTCTAGACCGATCTCTATATCGGGGTTGTGGAGATCAACCCCCGCTGAATAATCATATAGAGCGGACCCCACTGCCCTGTCGATGTCCATCGAGGTGAAATTTTGATTTCCACTCCTCCTGGATCTTACAGCGAATTTCTTACCCCTGACGGCATCAGAAAAGTGTGACTTTGCAATTTCAACAATTTCCTCGAACTTTTCAGCCCGATATTCTATGCACCGGGAAAATGACTTCACCCCCATTGTAGATTCAATGGCCAGTTCAGCTTTCCCGTCTTCTCTATCTGGATAGATCAGGATTCTTCCGGATTCCTTCTTTACTGTGCCTCCAATGCCGTGGTTTTTGAGGCTCTTCAAAACGTTTCTGGCAAGGAGATTCTCCATCTCATTTCTTGCCTTTCTTCCCTTCAGGCCTATCTCGGAATACCTGATGATGTACACGATCAGGTAATTTTATACTGAATTAAAAGGGTTTATGAGGATTCACGTTTCTGATCGTTAAGAAGCAATGCACCTGCCGCCTTGTGTATCCCAACAAGTATGGGAGTCTCATTTATAATCCACTTCCTGGCTTTGGCCTCCCTGAGCTTCTTAGTTGCATGTGACCATGCGGCCAGTGAGTCTGTTTCATAGATTACTACAAACTCCTGATCGCCGAGTCCATATGAATAGGTAGTGTAGGATCTCACGGATCTTCCTTCAGGGTCAGCAAGAGCCATCCCTATGTGTTCCGCCATGATTTTCTTCCTCTCTTCGTAGTCTATGAGATACCACTCAGGTTCCTTGCTCATCGGATAGGCGACAAAATACTTCATAGGATCCTGACGCAGTGTATCGTCAAGAGCAAGCCCTGGCTTGAGATAGGGAGAATCTTCGTACAGTGATATCATGCTATAATTTGCCTTTAGGTAGCCTGTAAACTTGTCATTAAGCGTATACTTTATGGACTCCAGGGTTTCTGGACTGTGGGAGGAGCACCAGAAAATAATGTCGCCATCATATCTCATCGATCGATAGGAGAGGAAGTTCGTAGTTTCCTTTGAGAAGCTGCTGATAATGTCGGCCACACCAGTGGAGAGAGAGGACCTCTTCTCCATGGTCAGGGTAAAGAATGGGGACCTGAACCTGTAGGAAATTACCATCATATAAATTTCTTCAGCCAATTTGATCTGTTCCACATTGCCAGTTATTAGTTAGATTTTTCCATTACAGCACTGCACTGTCAGAAAAATAATATAGCAGTATAACTGCCAGTGTGATCAAATTCTGCCCTTTTCAAGCGGAGAAGTATCTCTTTGGCAGAACCTGATCATTTTGACGACATAGATATTTTAATCTATCATTCCCCGGTTAATAATCCCACCAACCTCTCCTATCAGATGATTGATCAGAGAAATGGATTCTGTTGGATAAACGGCTACGAGCGCCCGGCAGTAAAATAACTCACGCAACTGTTGGCGGAATTGAGTGATCCCTGGTAACGTTGCCGTAAACCAATAGACAGAACGGCCCTGAAAATGAGAACAAGAGGCTTTTCATTCACACGCGTTGCTGCGCCCCGATACCATCGCGTTATGACTCTTGTATTCTCTCAATGCAGATTTGCGCTTATTTTCATTCACTTCACTATCAAATTTGCCGCGATAAATTGGTCTACACCGCGCCATGTCGCCGTAATAGGAAGCACCATATGAGCGAAGGACAGGTTTGAATTAAGATCAACCATATGGCGAAAAGTACCTTCCAGTCGAGCTATAGAATTGTGTTAATATGATATTAGAATCATTACTCAGTAAACATACATATCTGTGCATGCCAAGCCAGTATTTATCAACGAAAAACCTTTTTATTCACCCATTCATGTATAATCATGTCTTCCGAAAGGATTCTTGACTCCATCGACGCTGTCGAGTTTTACGTGGGATCTGCAAAACAATGGGCTTACTTTCACAGAAATGCCATGGGATTTGACCTCCTCGGCTATGCCGGCCCGGAAACCGGCGTCCGGGATCGTGTGTCATACCTCCTTGGCCAGGGATCCGTTAAACTCAAGCTGACAAGCTTCCTTGATCAGAATTCTCCCATTGCAGAACACGTGAGAAAACACGGAGATGGCGTGAAGGACATCTCCCTCAAGGCAGACAACATCGACGAAACAGCAAAAGAAGTTGGGAAGCGAAATGTGGTGAAGCTGGGAAAGGTGGAGACCATAAAAACAAATTCTGGAAAGATCAGGAAAGCCATCGCTCCCACCTACGGAGAAACTGTCCATACGATAACGGATTATTCAGAGTATGATGATATCCTTCCTCCCGATTTTCAGGAGGTGGAAAGCGACTCAAAGTCTGTTGGAATAAAACGCATAGACCATGTTGTCGGGAACGTCCAAGAGAGATATATGGAAAACTGGGTAAAGTACTACATAGATGGCTTTGGTTTCCGGCAGCTCATAAGCTTCGACGACAAGCAGATAAGCACACAGTATTCGGCTCTAAAATCAAAGGTGGTAGAATACAACAACAGAAAGATCATATTCCCCATAAATGAGCCCGCGTATGGCCTTAAAAAGTCGCAGATACAGGAGTATCTGGATTATTACAATTCTCCAGGAGTTCAGCACATAGCCCTGGAAACAGACGATATAATAAGGACTGTCTCAGACCTGAAGAGCAGAGGCATAGAGTTCCTCTACACCCCAGATTCCTATTATGAGGATCTGAAAGAGAGAGTGGGTCCCATAAGCGAAGATATGGAAAAACTCAGAAATCTGAGGATCCTGGTTGACAGGGATGAAAATGGATACCTCCTACAGATATTTACCAAGCCTATGGGAGACAGGCCCACGTTCTTCTATGAAATCATACAGAGAAAGGGAGCAATCTCATTCGGAAACGGGAATTTCAAGGCACTTTTTGAGTCAATTGAACTTGAGCAGCAGAAAAGAGGGAATCTCTGAAGCATGAAAATTGCCAGGGTCCTGCACAGAAATGAACCGACGGTAGTTCTCGTTGAGAATGGGAAAGCTTACCCAGTACACAGTATGCTAGGTATGGCACCTGAAAGAGTCGAGAGAGAATTCTACAATCTTCCATCATTGCTTGTAGACCATATCCCGCGGGAAGCGGCAGGTGACTTCAGCACAATGGACAAGCTCATCCCGCTGCCCGATGTACGGTCAATAAGAGATTTTTATGCCTTCGAGACACATGTAAGAGAGGCAAGGAAAAAACGAGGGCTTGACATGGTACCCGAATGGTACAAATTTCCCGTATTTTATTTCTCAAACACCTCGAATCTCTACCCGTCTGGAGGCACCGTACCTATCCCTTCTTACACCAGGGAAATGGACTTTGAACTTGAGATTGCGGTGGTGATAGGCAGAGATGGAAAAAACATTCAGGCAAAAGATGCCTGGCATTACGTTTTCGGTTTAACCGTCGCCAACGACTGGAGCGCAAGAGATATTCAACGGGAGGAGATGAAAGTTGGCCTCGGACCTGCCAAGGCAAAGGACTTTGCAACCAGCCTGGGACCTCTTATCGTTACCGCTGACGAAATTTTACAGAGAAAGCAGAGGGATGGAAAGATAAACCTGAAAATGACTGCTTCGGTGAATGGTTCAACATATTCGTCCGCAAACCTCAATAGCATATTTTGGGATATAGAGAAATTGATTGAATGGGCATCGCTTGAATCGAGGCTGAGAGTGGGAGATGTGATAATGACAGGCACGGTTGGTACTGGATGTATCCTGGAATCTGGGGATCACCCTTGGCTGAAGAGCGGTGACGTTATCATACTTTCTGCTGATCTCATTGGTCAGCTTGAAAACGTAGTGGTTTAGGAGGTAATAGAGTGGTGTATTATGTAAGGCAGGGGGAAATGCCGGAAAGCAGACATACCTATGAGAAGAGGGAAAAGTTGCTAAGAGAAGAGCTGTTTGGCGAGGAAAGTTTCGAAGGGCCGTTTTCGCTCCTATATCATACCGGGGAGCCAACTAGAGTGGCTTCTGTAAGCAGATCAGAAAAGAAACAGATCGTTTCCGGCACAGAGGAATACAAGCATAGACACATTGAGTCGGAGAAGTGCGAAAGATCTGGGGACTTTATTGACAGTAGGACTTATCTTTTGTACAACAGCAGAATGTCTATGGGTATCCTGAAGCCGGAGTCCCGGACACAAAGGCTATTCAGGAGCGCCTTGCATGATCAGCTTTTCTACATACACTCAGGTATAGCAACCCTTCACTCCATGCTTGGTTCTCTTGACGTCCTAAAGGGAGATTATCTGTACATTCCAAAGGGGACTACATACAGGTTGGACAGCAGTAGTGATTTTGAATCGTTCTTCATTGAGTCGAGAGACATGATCTCAATGCCTACCAGATACCTTAACGGTTATGGGCAGTTGAAAGAAGGCGCTCCATATTATGACAGGGATATTAGAGTGCCAAAAATAGAGAAGCCATCTTCCGATAGGGGGAATTTTGAAGTATGGGTTGATTATGGAGACCACTACCTAGTCGAGAAACGAGACACAAGCCCGTTCGATGTGGTAGGTTGGGATGGGTACCTGTATCCATATGCAATAAACGTTAGCCAGATTTCACCCATCGTTGGAAAACTTCATCAGCCCCCACCCGTCCACGAAACGTTCAGCGGAAAGTCGTTCATGATCGGAACGTTCCTTCCCAGGAAGTTCGATTTCCATCCTAGGGCCATACCAATATCTTATTACCACAGCAACATAGATACGGACGAGGTTCTGTTTTACTCGACCGGAAACTTCATGAGCAGGACAGGGATCAATCCCGGGTCGATAACTTTGCACGTTAGAGGATTGATACATGGACCGCAACCCGGATCAATAGAAAAAGCCATTGGAGTGGAATCTACAGACGAAGTGGCTGTGATGGTTGAAGCTTATGATCCTCTTCAGCTTACGGCTGATGCCGAGAATATTGAGGACAAAGAATATATGAAGTCCTGGTATAAATGATATACACCTACAACTATATCCCAATAAGGTCGGTGGCCTATGGAAAGGACAGCATACTGAAAATTAACGATTTCATAAAGGAGGCTGGGGGTTCAAGGGCAATTGTGGTAACTTCTCCTTCGGTGTCCAAGACGAGATTTTATGCTGCTGTACTGAAACGTGTTAACATCCCTTTTTCCGAATACAGGGAAATGACACAACACACTCCAAAGGAGAAGATCAACAAACTTGTTGAGATGCTTAAGAGAACAAACGCTGACCTGATCATATCTGTCGGCGGGGGAAGCGTAATTGACGCCTCGAAAGCTGCAAAACACTTTTCAAAGAAGAAGGAGCTTGTTCAAATTGCAATACCTACTACACTCTCATCGGCTGAATTTTCCCACATTGCCGGGTACACGCAGAATAACTCTAAGAAAGGCATAAGAGAAAAATACTTGACTCCGCAGTACATTATTCTTGATCCAACCGGGCCTGAGGAAACTCCTGAATGGTTGTGGAGATCTACCGGCATTCGCGCTCTGGATCATGCCGTTGAGACTCTTATATCGGAAAAGATTGGAGAGATTGCAATAACGTTTTCCCTCATAGCCATAAAGAAACTCTTCGAGAACCTGAGCGGAAAAAGCGAGCAGAACTTTATGGAATGCCAGCTTGCATCCTGGTACTCATATTTTGATGTTTATGATGCTTCAATGGGGCTTAGCCACCGTATAGGAAAAGTCATAGGCGCACGATACAAAATCCCACATGGAATAACATCCTGCATAACGCTACCTGCCGTGATGAGATTTTATGCCAGGACAAAGTGGAGAGAACTGTCCCTGATATCAATAAACCTAAGAGGTCAAGGGAAGGAATCCGAGGAAACGGCGATGCTTTCCGCAGATATGGTAGAATATTTCATCAAAGGTCTTGGCTTCAACAGCAAGCTTTCAGACTACGGGGTTACGGAGGAGGAACTGCCTACAATAATGACCGAACTCAAGGATGACAATCCGGAGGTCAGAAAGCTATTACGCAGCCTCATGTAATCACAGGATGTAAAGTTCTTTCAGGCCGCTTCCTTCGCTACGTTTCCTGCCAAGTTTCACGGTTCCTAACACATGGATCTCTACTTCAAGAAGCGGGGCTACGACTGCTGAAAAAAGGTGCCCACCGTGAACTGAATGATCCCTTACGGCAAATGAAGTGTGAATGTGGAATCTCGGGTCATTTGAGGCAATGGAGCCGTGGAATGATACTATCTCAGCGCTTTCTTTATATGTGGTCTTTTCATATTCCCTCCCGTTGAAATATCCAACCACTATGTCATGAAGCGTTCCTATTCCCCACTGGATGGTGGCCGATCCTATTTCATATGTACTGACTGCTTTCTCCAGAGCCTGAAAAACGTCTTCCCCACTCTCAATTTTCAATATAACGCTGTCATTCTCACGTGCATGCATCATGGCACTTCATTCCGGCAAATGATAAAAGGTTGATACAGAAAATTTTTGGTTTTTATTGTTTCAGGCATTCGATCTGTTATTCTTATCCCCAAGCCCGATCCAGAACCTTTCCTCAAGTCTCAGTATTCCGTCCGCTCCGGTCATGAATTTCTTCTGGGCCACTGGATCATCCTTGTGAGCTCCGAGGACATCCTCCATCGCCTCCTCATGGTGCTCTTCCAGTTCCCTGTGAAATGTGAAGTAGTCTATATCCATGCCTGCATATTCAGGATGTTTCTGTTTCCATACCTTGAAGCCCGCCAGAATCTTGTCCCACATTGGTATCGCCATGTTCTCGAGACCAAACTCTGCGCCGAGAGCTTCGAAGTGGTCGCTCCCGAAATACTTTCGCATGCCGTCGAGCCATGCCTTTGTTGACGGGACCTGTTTCCTGACCATGATTTCCCTAGGTTCCATTCCTATGCTTCTGAGATATTTCCTGTACAGAAGTTCATGCCTCTTTGTCGGATCCATGTCACCGAGTTCCGACACGAGGATCGTGGTCAGGTTCTTCGCGTCGTTCTCATCTGGCGTATTAACAAGAAGTACTGAAAGTATTGATACCCACTCGCGAGTAAAATGATAGAACTCTTGTGAAAAACGCTTGAATTCAGAAACCGTAATGTCGCCTCTCGCAAAACGGTCTATGAATTCGTTGTTTATTGCGCTGTGCCTCTTAACAAAACCGTACATCTCTCCATAAAAGTCATTGGACACTTCTTGAGTCATATTATTCCCTGTATTACATGATAATATCTCTATAAAATCTTTCTGATTGCCGATGCGGAGTAGCAGTCAGATACCTCTGAGTTCTGAGATGTCAGATCACTATGGAAAAGGCAGAGAAACAATACTTCAAAGCTAGGAGAGATTATTATATTGGAGATATTTCTGCCTGATCGTAGGTAGTTGATGATGTTTTCGCTGTACGAATTTGCATTTTATGCCTTCACAGGCTTTCTTTCACTGACCTTTCTTGGTCTGCTCCTGATCTCCATTGGCAACCGTAATAGGAACATTGAAGTTCCCGGAAATGCAGGGCTGAGAACACTGGTCATAATTCCCTGCCGCGGCCTTGACTTCTCGCTCAGGGAAAATATCGCATCCATAATGGATCAGAACTACGACAGATTCAGTTGTGTTGCAGTGGTCGATGAAATGGAAGATCCGGCAATTCCAGTTCTAAAGGAAACCGGCATCCCTGTCATTAAATCCGAATTTATTTGCAAAGGATGCAGCGGAAAGGTCAGGGCGATTTCCACAGCCATTTCTAAACTCACCGACTATGATGCTTATGTCATTGCTGATTCTGACATCCTGGTTGGAAGAGAGTGGTTGAGGCACCTTGTATTTCCATTGTCTCGTGGGGAATATGGCCTTGTCACGGCTTTCCCTTATTTCAAGCCGGTTGGCGGATTCTGGTCAAAGGTGAAAATGGTTTGGGGGTTTGTGGGCGTTGGTATGATGGAATCCGAAATTACAAGATTTGGCTGGGGAGGATCCCTTGCGTTTCTCAAGAATCTAATAGCCTCCGAAAATGACATGCGTGAATTCAGTTCGTCTATTTCCGATGACATAGCGCTTACAAAGCTTGTCAAGAGATCTGGGAAGAAAATATTCTATTCAAGATTGGCACAGCCAGTCATAAACTCTACCGATAATTTCAGCGTGTTTCTAGAGTGGGCAAACAGGCAGACTGCCCTTTCAGAGTCTTCCTCGCCAAGAGTGTTCCAGTACGGCGTCTTGTTCTTCGGATCTACAGATTTCCTGCTGATTAGCTCAGTAGTGATGTCTCTCCTCGTATCACCGTTATTTCTCGTCTTCCTTCTTCCTTCAGTCATAACTGCATTTAAGAATGCGAGGAGAAGCAGGGAAAACAGGTTGTTTGCCTTCCTGATGAGCTTCGGAATCCCTTACCTGTATCTGTACAACCTTATTGCAGCAAAAAAAATGAAAAAGATTACGTGGAGAGGACGGGAGTATCCAATAAAATGAGTGAATAACCACCGATCACGGCAAATATCATGGATTTTTCTGTTGTGGAGGCATTTCCTCATGCATTTTCCTGACCGCTTTCCATCTTCTGTACGCTCGTACCTCGATATATACATCTAGAAAGAGTATAAGCAGGGCTATGAGCTCGAATAGGTAAAAGCCAGGTGTGATCTGATGGAAGATTACGCTGAACGGAGATGAATTTCCAAGGAAGGAAAACGCTCCAGCTTCCACTGCCACCAGTGCCTGCAGGAAGTTCGGGGGTGCAACGGCTATGGTTCCAGGACTGCCGGTAACGTTGAAACGTATTCCACTTGAAGTGTAATTGATGTTCGGAGCCGCGATGGCATAAGATCCGAAATTCTTCAGGGAAACTTGATACGTCAGGTTGAGGGAAGCTCCTGGGGCTAGTGAGGGAGCAGTCACATATGAGTACCCACCAGTCAGGTTCATGTATCCCCTATACATGGAAATAGTGCTGTTTTCACTCAGGCTCAGTTGAGTCAGTGTGTCCGTATCCCTATTGGTCAAAATGGTGCTGATCCTGTAGAGCCCCTTTCCAATACTTGCAGCTTCAATCACCATACTTATATTTGCGGGGAAAACCGCGTTGGTGGACAGGCTTATTGATCCCATATCAAGGTAATACGGCACAGTCATATGCACCGCGCTGAAGTTGATTCCATTCATCCTGAAAGGGTCAGTAAAATTTCTAATGGTGGTATATGTAGTGAAATTATACCCACTAACATTGTTGCCTGCAATTGACTCTATCTGGGGGTATCCAACCGTGAGGCCATACACTATATTGTTGGACGTGAAATTTACGGAATCCGCATAGTTGAAAATTTTTGAGTATTGTATTGTCTTCGGTGAGGCTGAGGAATGAAATACGTCAGCTTTATAGAATATGCCTCCGGCGAACACTATCCTGTCTAAAGTAAGAGTTCCGTTGAGACCGTTGAATCCAAACTGTGACAGCAAGGATGAGTTGAACAGTGATGGATTGACAACCCCCGCGACCATGATTAGCCCATTCATACTGGTTGAAGTCCTCTGAGGAATGAGATAACCGCTGCTCATGCCATTTTCAAACATAGTGAGGGGACCACTCTGATTCATTGCACCTGTTATGGGGGAAATAACACTATTCAGGCTGCCTGGCCACGCCATCTCACCGGCGTACACATAGAGCGACCCTGAGAAACCTGGAAGACTGGAATTAGAACTCACGTTAAGGCTGATTAGAAGCTTTGCGCCAGACCCACCAGACTCTGATATTATTCCTGAGGCTGCCTGGCTTGCCAGAGACGATGATTGCGTGGTCGATCCGTTGAATCCTTCCACTACCACTATCCCGGGCACAAGGTTTAGAATGCTCGCAAGGGTCGATGTGCCAGCAAGGCTAGATGTCCCATTTACAAACGAATCCGAAGCAAACGAACTGATTACCTGTGAAAGATTGTAAGTATACAGAACCACGGTAAAATATGAATGGCTGGCCGCACCGGTATTATACCAGCTGGAACTTCCACTGGCATTAACGCCACCTGCCATTACATAGACATTGTAGACACCGCCATACTTTCCCACGACACCTGCGGCATAATAAGCGGCGTTAAACGACTTCTGAACGTCTGGTGTAAATGAACCTATGGAAGAGTTTGCACTGTATGGTGCTAGGGACATTGCCTGTGAAATTGATATGCCAGTAGCATGGGATGGCGTTGACTGCGCTGTCCCGCTCTGTGCAATTGGGAGCGGATACTGTCCATTTCCATCTGTGAATACGAATACGCCACTGACGAGAACCACCATTACTATCAATAGTGAAGCCGCTTTGGCAAAACTCCTCCTAGGCAGTATAAAGCTTCTGATAACCCTGCCGAGGATATAGGAAGCTACCAGGAAAACTATGAAATTTATGAGCATGTATATCAGGAAGTTGTTTGTTATTGCGCTTATTATACCGTTTGTGCTTATTGACCCTGTACCCGCGGGATTGCTTCCAAGGATGTTTGCGTATGAAGAGAAAATGAGAACTAGGTTACCTATGAGCGGTTCATTTTCAAGAGAGTAAAGGTTCGTTCCCGCTGGTGGATTGGCAAGTATTCCCCCGAACGAACTAAGAGAGGAACCTCCAAAAATGTTTCCTGAGAGTACGCCCTGTCCAAAGGCGATTGCCAGTGCGGACAGAACAAGAAACCCTAGAATGGAAAGATATACCGTGAATGCTGTTCCCACAGCTTTTCCTCCTTTACGCGCTCCAACCGCAACCATTAATGCGATGAACAGCCACGCGAGAATAAGGACAGGATATGCAAGTGGATTTCCAAGTAACAGGAAAAGGATGGGCAGGAGAAACATAATCGGCGTTCCAAAAAAGGGGCCTAACCAGTTGATCAGCGGAGCGTAATAGATCGACAGGACATAATATGAGACAAGAAGAGCCCCTGAGACGCCAAGGATGTATCCCGTTAACTTTCCCATACAAATATAACGAGATACAGCAGATAAAGTTTTATATGAAGAAAATTGTGCCTGTTTCACCAATGCTAACCCTGTGAACTGCAGTTCCGGCAGTGATAAACTTATCGAGTGTATTTTGAAATGTTTAAAGAGCGTTAGGAATTAGCAAATTTTCCCAAATTATTCCCATATTCAACAGATGTCGCTGAACTTAGTCTCACAATGTGTTGCAATGAATAAATCTGGCACAGCAGAATTTGAGAAAGGTGGTGCCTTAAACTCTTGAAATATTTATTACAGGTATCGTTATGCTTATTGATATGTCCGGCAATGATGCACGTCCAAGACTTTTCGGAACAAATGGCATAAGGGGAACGCCAAACAAGGACCTCAACGTGGAGTTCTGCGAAAAAATTGGAAAATCAATAGGAACGTATGTCAATTCCGCCGAGATAGTCATAGGAAAGGATACCAGAATAAGCGGAGACATGATTCTATCTGCCGTTTCAGCGGGAGTCATGTCAACTGGTACAGATATCCTTGATCTGGGTATAGTTCCAACACCCGCACTGCAGTATTTCTGTAAGAAGAAAGGAATGTACGGGATCGTGATCACTGCCTCGCACAATCCTCCGCATTTCAATGGCATTAAGTGCATTCACAGAGACGGAACAGAGATGCCCAGTGAAGGTGAGGAAGGTATCGAGCAGCTATATTATGATAACGACTTCACCAGTGCCGACTGGAAATCTATCGGACGGTACAGAAGATATTCTGGTGCCGTCGAGGAGTATATCAAGGGAGTTATGTCGATGGTAGACGTTGAACTCATAAGGAGTAAGGCATTCAGAGTCGCTGTGGACACCGGAAATGGGGCTTCTTATGAAAGCACACCGGATCTTCTGAAGCATCTTGGGTGTTCTGTTGTTTCCCTTAACGCCAATCCTGATGGGACGTTCAGCGCCAGGCACTCCGAGCCGAAACCTGAGAATCTTGGATCGATCATGACCATAATGAAGGGAGGTGGATTCGCCGTTGGTTTCGCTCATGATGGAGATGCCGACAGGGCGGTAGTACTGGACGAATCCGGAGAATTCATTGATGGAGACAGAACCCTTGCACTGATCACCAAGAACTCGATCAAGAATGGGGACATTGCAGTCACCCCGATCAGCAGTTCTGATGCTATCGGTGACGTTTGCCGTGAAGCAGGAGCGAGGCTTATTAGAACGAGGGTTGGAGCACCTATTGTTTCTAGAACAATGATAGAGAATGGAGCAAAGATTGGCGGGGAGGAAAACGGTGGAATAATCTATGGTCCTCACCAGTACTGCAGGGACGGCGCAATGGCAGTCGCGCTCTTTCTGGAACTGATGGCCAAGACCAACAAAACACCTTCAGATCTATTGAAGCAGATACCTGAGTATCACCTCATCAAGAGAAGCGTCGATCTCAAGAGACCATGGACAGATGTCAGGAATGCCCTAATTGCAAAGCTGAGTGAAGAGGTCACCGATCTTATGGATGGGATAAAGGTCATAAGAAAAGATGGCTGGGTCCTTATTCGCCCATCTGGAACTGAACCCATAGTGAGGGTATACTCTCAGTCAAAGAACCCGAATGCTGCCTCGGACCTTGAGAACGAATTCGTTGATATCGTTAAATCGGTCAACTCAGGTAAGTGATTTGTAGGCATCCCTGAACCGCATCACTGCCGTTATGTTTCCACCTATGGCAAACCAAATGAGTAGTATGGTAGAAACGTCAACTCGCACTCCATAGTAATTATGTGACCATAAGATGAGAATCTGAAGCATAATTGCGACCAGTATGAAGACAAGCCTGTCGGCTCGCCCAAGTATGCCAGAATAATTCCTCTTAAGCCCGAGAGCCTGGGATTGTGTACCCATGTAACTCGTGAGCATAACACCTATAATGGCTGCTAGGCCAATCGGAACGCTTCCAAATCTAGAGAACGTTATTCCCGTTATGATGAATACATCCGCATACCTGTCAAAGACGTGATCCAGGAGGTCCCCTCTTTTGGAGGATAAGTTTCTGAGCCTCGCCACCCTTCCGTCAAGCGCATCGAAAAGAGAGGACAGTAGGAGAGCTATGAATGCAGCTATGAGGAAATAGGTAGACGAAAGATAGTAGAAAATTCCAGTAAGAGCAGCTAAAACTAGGGCAAGATACGAGATGAGATCAGGGCTTGTTTTGCTGAATCTCTCTGCTATTGGAAGCAAATAAGGGTCTACTCGCGAACGCATGGAATCGAGAACCATAGTGGTTCAGCAGGAATTAGGATTTATTATTTATCCTGAGGTTCCTTATGGTCTGTGTTACCAAATTCGCAGCCTGTTCTGGAGAAATATCTGAGGTATCAACCCTGAAGATTTTTCCGGAGGGGAGCAGATCAAGTGATTCATAGTAGATCGTATCTGCCAGAAGGGAATCGATATTTGTCTCAATTTTTTCATTAAGATATCCCCGCGCTGAAAGCCTCTCCCTGATTATATCCTCACGGGCAGTAAGTATTATAACGGCTTCACAGCCTAGCAAGTGAGCGTAATGTCCTTCTAAAACGTCAACTTGAGGCATTCTTGACCTCATCTTATCGATGTCGACTGCACCGTTGCTTATGCAATCCAGATCTTCTGCAACCCTGTTCGCGGACCTGCAATCCATACCCTTGGAGACGAGTAAAGAACAGATGGTCGTTTTTCCAGAGCCTGGAACCCCTGATATGCAAATCATTGTGCAGGTTCCTCTTTCATATTTTCAAGTTCAAATGGCTTCGAAAGATGCCTGCGCGCCATTACGGGAACATCATAGAATCCTGCTGACAGTTTTCTCTTGGTCTCCCTGTATTCAGCGTATCTTTTCTTCTTCCCACACATGGGGCATCGGAAATCACTTTCACCTTTGCTCTTCATCTGTGCACCGCATTCATTGCAGTAAGGCAATACTCTGGAGAATTGCCTTGATACCTCTAGTACCTGCATCTTTTCCACATGAATAGCTCCATCCACATATGAACCAAAGACACGAACACGATCTCCAGATCGCAGCTGAGAAAAAATCCGTCGGAAGGACTTAGTTGGTTCAAAGGCGCAAATCCTCGCTTCAAGATTACGATTCATAATGTTGGCGAAGTAGTGTCCCCCATCGATCACCCATGGATTTCCTGAAACTTCCCCCTCCAGACTATAAGACCCAAGTTCCCTCAGCACCAGCGGATCAAAGAGTATATGATCGTCAGTTCCCTGATTCGTTACATATAGGATTTTTCCCTCACTCTGTAGACCAAACTTACGGTCCATTATTTCCGTTTCTTCTAGCAGACCCTCATAACCTGTCGATCTTATGCCATACATCACAGGTGTTCTCTCTCTTGGGAATATTGCAGCATAACCATTCTCCCTGTCTATATTGTTGAAAGTGCCTGGCAGAGAGTCCGCATATTCCGCTGCTTCAACTTTAGTTCTGTTATCCAGCACATTATGTGGAGCCCTGTATGATATGCATTCATAGGTCAGGGAATGCATAGGCCATGATATTGCAGCTGCCGACCCGATAATACCTCTTCCATTCTTCCTCTTTACCCATGTTGCGCCATGTTCCCTGAGGAATTCCTCCACCTCACCCATGGTGACTTCCCGGATAAGAGCCTCAGAATAGAGCCACGGTGGAAACTGCCTCCCCGAAATTACCACACCTGGATTTGTTTCCGGATCATCATATCTGGCCAGGATATCCATAAGACCAAGTATTTCTTCGAGGATTTCTCCCGGATCTGAAACATCAACTGCATCCTCGTACGAAACAATATCCTTTCCATGATAAGTTCCAATTTTACTGGGGTTTCCTCTCCCTCCGGTTCCAATGCGCACCATCAGCGCCCCGTTTCCCCTGGTCTTGTACCTTATGTTTGGGTTCAGCCTAACAAGCCTCGGGAACCCCACTATGGAATACCTTGTTTCAGACAGGAATCTTGCCATTAGATAAGTGGTGCACATGCCGTCCTTTGAGTCAGTATCGTCAAAAGCCAGATACAACTATTCTCCAAACCTCCGCTTTCGCATCTGATATGACCTTATGGCCCTTAAAAAATCGACTTTCCTTAATTCAGGCCAGTAAACATCACTGAAGTAGAGCTCGGAATAGGCGCTCTGCCACAGCAGGAAATTTGATACCCTCTCTTCACCGCTCGTCCTCAGGATCAGGTCTGGATCTGGCGTATTTCCGTCGTAAAGATATTGCCTGAACTTCTCTTCCGTGATATCTGAAGATTTTATACGTCCATTCATGCCGTCATCGAGCAATCTTCTTACTGCGTTGAGGATCTCTTCTCTTCCACCGTATCCTATGGCGAGGTTCAGCCTAAAATCCTTGTTTTTAGAAGTCTCCTGTTCTACTTTCTTGATTGTCTCTATGAGATATTCTGGAAGATAGACCTTTTCCCCAATGACCTTGACTCCAATGCGGTACTTCTGAACCCTCTCGTCTTTCATAAGGTCAAGAAGGCCCTGGTTTATCAGCTTGAAGAGAAATTTGACTTCCTTTTCGTCCCTGCGAAAATTCTCTGTGGAGAAAGCATACACGGTGACGATCTTTATGCCAGCCTCCCGACACCAGTCGAGAACGTTTTCCAGCTTGTTCTTTCCCGCCACATGGCCCTCGTCGATGCTTATTCCAAAAGATCTCGCATATCTTCTGTTACCGTCAGTTATTATCCCGAGATGATTGGGAACCTTATCGCGGGAAATCTCCTGCAGAAGAGTTCTCTCATATATTTGACCTACGAAGTCTCCGAACTTAGAGGTTACGCCCATCTTTCTGCCAAGATATTGCAATACAGCGAATCAAATTTTCCTTCTTTTATTGTCGCCATCATTTCTGATCTATATGGTCAAATCCGGTATATGGAACAAGCACATCAGGAATTCGGAATGCTTTTCCGTTGTCGTACTGGAAGTTCTCCATAATTGCTACAAGTATCCTCTTAGTAGCGACTGCTGTCCCGTTGAGCGTATGCACAAATTTGTTCCCGTCTCTGGTGCGATACTTTATCCCCAGCGATCTTGACTGGTAGTCAGTGTCGTTGGATATTGAAACGATCTCCCTAAATTTCCCCTGTGCAGGAAACCATGCTTCCATGTCGTACTTCTTCTGGGCGAGATACCCCAGCTCTCCGGAACACACATTCACGACCCGGTACGGCAATCTAAGGCTCTGGTATATATCTTCGCTGTTCGCGAGAATTTCAGCGAAATAATCCCAAGAATCCTCGGGCTTGCAGAAGATGAACTGCTCCACCTTATTGAACTGGTGCACCCTGAATATTCCCTTGCTGTCTTTCCCATGTGCGCCCGCCTCTCTTCTGAAGCACTGGGAAGCGCCTGCAACCCTCTGTGGAAGCTCGTTTTCCTCGAGAGTTTCATTTTTCAGCATTGCCGCAATGGCGTGCTCAGACGTTGCTATCAGGTAGAGATCTTCCCCCTCTATCTTGTAAAGAGATTCTTTGAAGGTTTCCACATCGGTAGCCCCAGCCATGGAATCAAAATTAATCATCAGCGGAGGCTCAACAACCGTGAACCCTCTGTCTGCCAGGAAATCTGTTGCATAATTTATCAGTGCCTGCTCCAGCTTGAACAGCCTGTTCTTGATAAAGAAGAATCTGGCCCCTGAAATCTTCCCGGCACGTTCCAGATCCACAATGTCCAGATCCTTGATAATGTCAACGTGACTTACCGGTCGGCTGTCTGTGGTTTCATAATCACTGGAATTCCCGGAATCACGCAGGAACGTTGGAAGATCTTCCTTATACACCGTGGCATGCCCAACATACTTCACGATCCTGTTGTTCTCATCCCCCTGGCATACGGGAACGTCATCATTTAGAAGATTCGGGATCAACCGGAGGATAGTATCTCTCTCCTCGGATATCCTGCTCTGGTCAGCCTCAAGCACTGCAATCCTTGCGTTGAGATCTTTAACGGCTTCTCTTTCAGCCGAGACATCCCCACTTGATTTTACTGCCTTAGAGATTGATTCCGTAATCTGGTTCTTGCTGTGTTTTATGTCGTTGATCTCCCTGAGTTTATCTCGCCACGATGAATCGAGTGTAAAGAACTTGTCCAGAATAGCGGTGTCGAAAAAGCGCTTTTTGCAGGAATCGTAAAACAGTTGAGGGTTCTCTCTCAGGAGTTTAACATCTATCATCTGAATGCCGATCGGTGCCTCTGTTATAAATTTTCACAGATCAACCGGCGTTCCTTCTGGAGATCATGTCCGCGCAATTCATGGCCGAAACTAGAAAACGTATTTATACCGTATCTTGCTAGTTATCTTATGCCCATATGTCCTGTATGCGACGCTGAATTCCCCATGAATAATTACGAAGATATGGCATATCACTTCCACCAGTATGCTGAAAAGAGTGACTCCCTTCACGTTTCTTGGCTGAACAGGAATATAACCAAGAATAAGGCTCCCCACCTGGATCTTGCACAGAAGCTTGCCGGATACTATCATCTGAGTGATGGTGACCTGAAAAACTGGATAATTAGGGATTTTATCAGAAGATTCCGTGGTGACATGCCCCACCCATTCATTCTCTCCATGCAGGCATACAACCCAGATGTCATGAAAGGATATGTTGTGGAGCATCACCATTTTCTAAAGCAGTGGATAAAATCATGCTCCTACGTCATTGCCAAGACCGACTTTGAGGACGTTCAGTCTTACGAGCTGGATAACATAATGACAGAGCTTCATGGTTATGGAAGCGAAGAACCGTCACATCACGAGCTGCTCATAAGGATGGGTGAGGCACTTGGCATGAGTAGGGAGTATATACTCTCTGAAAAACCGCTGAAAGCCACAGCCAGTGCCACCAGAACATGGGATCAGCTCGCAAGAAATGAGAGTTGGATCCGGGTAATGGCGGCGATGCATTCTCTAGAGCTAATAGCAAACAGGGACCTGGGCAGGTATGGGGCAAAATACCAGTATTTCAATCCCGATTTTCTCCTCATGAATAATATCCCCACCTCGGTGAAGAATTTTCTCAGGGAAGGGTATGAGGCGGACGTTTCTCATTCCTATATTGCGCTGGACCTTGTAGAAAAATACAGGAAGCCAGAAGACACAGAGGGCATACAGTACGCCTACCTGAAGTCCGTTGACGCTTTCAGCAGCTATCTAGAGGCAAGACTTGAGAGGGGTGAGAGCTTTGGAAACAAACAATAAGGAAGGTTGCGCGCTCTGTGATGCCACATGGGGGGAGTATTACCGGGAGATTGACGGGGAGAAGATGTTATTCTGCTGTAACATCTGCGCGGACATTTTCGGAAACATGGTGGCAGAGATAAAAAGGAGAACGGGGTGGAACAGCATTGATTACGTTGAACTTGTTGGGAATTATTCATCGGGTAGAAACTGTAAGGCCAGAAATGGTGGTTCTGAATACAAATACTATTTCAGAACGTACTCAGACGGAAGACTGATGAAATTTGAGGACAGATGATTTATTCGAGTGGTGGAACGAATGCTGTGAAACAACTTAATCTGTTTTGGACCAGCCAAGCGCGCCGTCATCATCCCTTCTGTCTGCCGTGAATGGCGTTACACTTCTCTCGTGTATTTCCACCTTGGGTCTTTTCCATGAAGGGGCCCCGGCGTTGTTATTGATGTAACCATAGTTGAAATTCTCCTCAGATATCTTCATTGAAGAAACGAATCCACCAACATAGCTGAATATGGTCAAAGTTGCGATCGCACTGGGCAGGATTACTGCTACGGTTTTCACAAAGCCATAATAGGTGTTGAGGTCGGTCGCGACATTGGACACAATGAAGAGAGATGAGGATGAAGCAGTCACAACACCATTCCTGAGATATGCTGAAACGTCCCCAAGGGGACCGCTAGTGAACGGGGCAAGCGAAAGCATAGCAAATGTGATCAGGGCGTCCGCGATAAGGGCCGTCATGAGTGACTTACCCACTGAACCGGATTTTCTTCCAGCCAGATAACCCGCAATGCCTGGGCCCGCGACAGGAATCCACCAGAGAAGCATTGAAAACAAGAGCGCATAGGCGATACCCTTCGGCTGTGAATAACTCAAGGATGTCTTTTTTTGCCTCTTTTTTTCTAGACGAAAGATGCTCTTCAGTCTCATTTTCTCAGTAATATCTTCCCAAACGGAACGCTTCCATCCTGTCATACCGTGTCAGACATGACACGACGAAGGAGTATATGAATCTATCTTTCCCTAACGCTGGGATGTTCCCGATCATGCACCGTACTTTTCAGCTCTGTCGGAAAGTTGCATAAGATATGGCATCACATCAACACTTCTGAGCCTCAGCGCAGAACTCTGAGCACTTATCTCATCAAACTGTATGACGTTGTCCGCAACGGTTCCGTCGGTGTAGAAGAGTATTGGAACTGGATCTCCGGAATGATCCTTAACAGAACACGGAGTGCTGTGGTCTCCGGTGACACATACAACTGTGTCCTGTGAGAGATGTTTCAGCTGACCGAGCGCAAGGTCAATCTTCTCTATCACGTCCCTTTTGAGTCCAGGGTCGCCATCATGTCCGGCTATGTCAGTTGCCTTTACGTTCACCAGAACATAATCATATTTCCTCAGCGCGTCAACGGCGCCCCTTATCTTTCCCTCATAATCGGTATCTACTCTTCCGGTTACACCGGGAACTTTAATTGGATCGATGCCTGCGAGTTTACATATCCCCGAAATCATTGGGATACCCACGACACAGGAACCCTTCATTCCAAACTTGTCCTGGAATAATTCCAGTTTTGGAGCGATCCCAGCACCCCGGAGAAGGAGTTCATTGCCTGGTGGGAGACCCTGCCTTATCCTATCATGATTTACTTCATGTTCATCCAATATTTTCCGGGATTCAACTATAAATTTGTTTATAACAGATGCTGTAAATTCCCCGTCATCTTTTGTTGCGCTCACGCTGGTAACCTTTCTTCCAGCTTCGTGCGGGTCTGAATCTGTCACGTTTGGGGAAAGACCTTCTCCATGCATTACAAGGGCAGCCCTATGCTCCACTCCTTCCTTTACGTGAAATTCAACGCCGTTTATCTCCATATTAAGCGCCTTCGCCAGTTCAGCTGTACCGCTTGTGATCCTCCCCGCCCTCCTATCGAGTATGCGCATGGAATCGTCTCTTGATGCAAAATTAGCACGGAATGCAATATCTCCTGCAAGAACGTCCATTCCAAGCCCCATGGCCTCGAATGGGCCCCTTCCCGTATATACGGATACAGGATCATATCCCAGGAGTGAGAGGTGAGAAGTGTCAGATCCAGCGCGGATCCCAGGAGAAATGGGATGTTGCAGGCCGTTTATTCCCTTGGTAGCCATGTAATTGAGATTAGGCCTGAAAGCAGCCTGCAGGGCTGTCATGTTTCCAAGTTCCCAGTTCGGTCTGTCTCCTAACCCATCAAGGATCACGAGCAATATCTTTTTCATGAAAATGTGATAGTAAATTCATTTATAATCACTGCGCAGGCTGAGGCTAAATATAGATCATTTGACTATTTTTTTACCAGCCCTGTTCCATGAACGCATTCCCCCCTCAAGATGACTGACATTATTGATGCCGTTCCTGATAAGGGTGGCAGCAGCTGCCCTGCTTCTATGACCTGTGGCGCAGACAAGAACATAGTGCCTGTCCTTTTCTAGATCGCCCACAATGCTCTTGATTGTGCTCAATGGCTGGAGCTTGGTCCCTTCTATGTGCCCCCTCGAGTATTCCGCGTGGGTCCTGGTATCAAGGGCTATAACGTCATCCCGCTTCAGCTTCTGTTCAAACTCGTCCGGGGAGAGGTCCTGAAGCAGTTCCGGTTTCCTGAAAAAATCAAGAATACTCATTGCTGGCTAATATCATCGGCTATAAATCCATTGCTAAAAGCTTAGTGAATATGAAAAATAGGTGGGAAAAGTGCTTCAGTATTAGAAACCCGTTCGATTATGTACCTTCTTCCCAAGAGTTTGCGTACCTTACCTGATCAGGAGTGAGGGAGTCAATCCTTACGCCAAGAGCCTGCAACTTGGCCTGGGCAACATATGAATCGATACTCTCAGGTACAGGATACACCTTGTTTTCGAGATCCCTGTAGTGCTTGGACAGGTACTCTGCAACAAGCGCCTGGAGCGAAAAGCTCATGTCCATGATCTCTACTGGGTGACCCTGCCCGGATGACAGGTTGACAAGTCTTCCATCGGCGATCAGGTTCACTGTGTTTCCATTCTCAAGCTTGTATTTCTTGACGCTTTCCCTGACCGGTACCATCCCCATACTCCTTGATTCTAAGTCCTTCACCGTGATCTCGTTGTTGAAGTGACCTGCGTTAGCGAGTATGACGTCCTTCTTTGCATTGAGCATGTGCTCATAGGTAACCACGTCTTTCATCCCAGTAGCAGTGATTACCATGTCCGCGCTCTTTATGGCATCCTCCATACGCTCAATGACAAAACCTTCCATCATGGCTTCGTTAGCCTTCACAGGATCTATCTCGGTCACCGTGACCTTTGCACCCATGCCCTTCATCCTGAGCGCAATTCCCTTCCCGCAGTATCCATAGCCGGCTACCACCACTTTCTTTCCAGCTATGATGACATTTGTTGCATTCATGATCCCGTCAAGTGTACTCTGGCCAGTTCCATATCTGTTGTCAAAAAGGTGCTTCATCTGTGCATCATTTACGTCGAACATTGGGAACTTAAGGGCTCCAGCCTTCTCCATTGCCTTAAGCCTTACAACCCCAGTGGTAGTTTCTTCGTTACCGCCAATAACATTGTCCAGCAGTTCTCTTCTTTCGCCATGAACAAGCTTCACAAGATCGCCACCATCGTCCACTATTATATCCGGACCGATATCCAGTGCCCTGTTCAGATATTCATAGTATTCCTTCTCATCTTCTCCTTTCCTGGCGAACACGTTCATGGAATAGTCTTTCTTCAGGGAATCCACAACACTGTCATCAGAACTTAGGGGATTGCACGAAGCCATGTTGATCTCGGCGCCACCCTCTTTCAGTAAGAGGGCAAAAATGCCTGTTTTTGCCTCAACATGCAAGGCCATAGATATCTTGAGTCCCTTGAATGGTTTATCCTTTATAAATCTCGGACGTATCTGAGACGTCACATCCATATGCTCTCTTGCCCACTGGAGCCTTAAAAATCCCTTACTTTCCATTGAGTTCACCTACAAATTTTTTGCAATCCATTCTGTACAGCACTCCATTCCCAATAATTGTTTTCTCCAGCACCGTATCCTTAATGTCTCTCAGGCTTCGGAAGAGTGGCAGTCCATCGCTGATGATCACGTTTCCCTGATATACAAAGAACTCGTCGCACAACCCTGCATTAAGGATTTCCTCGATGACTGTCTGGCCACCTTCTATGAGCAGTTTCTTTACCCCAAGTGACCATATTTCAGAAAGTATATTCTCCGGGGTAAGCCATTGATCCGGCTTGACTATTGTCCTTGCGTTGTCGGGTTTCCTTTCACTGACCGAGGTGAAAATGATCGTTTCCACTGATCCGTCAAAAACATTGGATCCCCATGGTACTCTCATTCTACGGTCGAGAATGATCCGCTTAGGGCCCCTCTGCCTGTCGGATTTCAGCGTGAGAAACGGATTATCGTTAATTATTGTGTTGGCACCAACCAAGATCGCGTCCACGGACTGCCTTATGCGATCCACCCGAATTATGTCAGCCTTGCAGGAAATGGACACTGGCCTACCTCCTCTCCCAGCGATCATGCCATTGAGGCTTTGTGCCACGTTTATCGTTACATGAGGTCTTCCTGCCATCAGACCAATTATGGCTTTTTGTATAATAATGGTTCCCTGTTTATTGAAATCTTTACAGACATGGAATTATATTTTAAACGTGTAGCAATGTCAACTGTCAAGATGAAAGTAAGTGATCTGGGATACCCACAAGAATTTCTTGAGGTTGCCGGCGGCGATCTCGATCTCTATGAACATCAGGTCAAGGCCATTGAGAGCATAAGGGCCGGCAGGAACGTGCTTGTCTCGGTACCCACTGCCTCCGGAAAAACCCTAATTGCGTACGCCGCAATCATGGAGAAGCAGAAGAAGGGGCTGAAATCACTGTACATTGTTCCATTGAAGTCCCTGGCATCAGAGAAATTTGATGATCTGAAGAAGCTTCGTAAACTCGGCTTTCGTGTCACAATTGCTGTAGGTGAAATGGATTCTTCGCCTGCGTTCATAAAGAACTACGACATAGTCGTTTGTACATCTGAGAAAGCAGATTCCATGATAAGACACGACCCTTCCATGCTTTACGACATAAGCCTCATAATTGCCGATGAGGTACATCTCATCGGTGACCCTGAGAGGGGGCCAAAACTGGAGATGGTCCTTTCCTCCTGCCTTTACCTTAATCCGGATATCTCCATCATATCGCTATCCGCCACCATTTCCAACGGGGAGGAGATCGCAAAATGGCTGAGAAGCGACCTGGTTAAAAGCGATTTCAGGCCAGTTCCGCTGAGATATGGCGTCATAAACGGTAACGAAATAGAATATTCCGATGGCAAGATGGAAAAGGTCCGCGGGAAGGACTACCTTGAGGACATCATAAGCGAAGATGTGGAAAATGGCGGGCAGGTACTTGTTTTCGTCAATTCCAGAAGCAGGGCGGAGAACCTTGCGAAACAGCTATCCCAGGTGACTGGAAAGTACGTTTTCCTAGAGGATAGCCTGATGGATCTTGGCGATGACACAGACAGGTACCAGGAAACTTTGAAGGGTTTACTAAGGAAAGGGGTATCATTTCACCATGCAGGTCTTTCCACCAAGGAGAGAGAAAGCGTTGAGAAACTGTTCAAGGAACGGTACATAAAGGCACTTGTCGCGACCCCAACACTGGCTGCCGGCGTCAATCTCCCCGCAAGGACCGTTATCGTCAGGGATATGAGCAGGTTCAGTGGAGGATATAGC
The DNA here is from genome assembly GCA_038729425.1 of Thermoplasmataceae archaeon. Classification (NCBI taxonomy): domain Archaea; kingdom Methanobacteriati; phylum Thermoplasmatota; class Thermoplasmata; order Thermoplasmatales; family Thermoplasmataceae; species Thermoplasmataceae archaeon. The sequence continues at coordinate 49,902 of JAVYSB010000001.1, forward strand.
CAGTACATCAAGCGCATCGAGATTCTCCAGATGCTTGGAAGGGCCGGAAGGCCGAGATACGACACCGAGGGCAGGGCACTTCTGTATGCATCCACCAGCAATGCAGTAGACAAGGCCCATGAATACCTCTCTGGCGACCCTGAACCTATAATGTCAATTTTTGGGGAGAAACACGCTCTTCAGATGAACGTCCTCGCCCTAATAGCCACAGGCATTGCAAAGAACCTTGGAGAGGTGGAGAAATTCTTCGGAGAAACGTTCTACGGACAGCAGAACCGGATTTCAGATGTCTATCCAGATCTAGAGAGAACTGTTGGCTTCCTAATTTCCGAGGATTTCATACGTGAGAGGCTGGGAACCTACGAAGCCACGACATTCGGAAAAACTGTTAGCGATCTTTATATTGAGCCAGCAACTGCAATTATACTGAGGGAATACTTTGAGAAGCCACATTCGATAGATCTTGCGCTTTTCTACATATGCCGCACGCCAGACATGGTCAATTTCTCTGCCAGATCGGCGGATGAACCCATGATATCGGAGTTCCTGGAAAGCATTGATTTCCTCGAGGCCGATGAGGAGACCTTCTCAGCCGCCAAGACAGCCATGGTTATGCGCCAGTGGATAGATGAAGTGCCTGTATTGGAAATTACTGAAAGATTCAACATAGGGCCTGGGGATGTGCAGAGCAAAATCGCCTCTGCCGACTGGATATCATACTCCCTCTCCAGGCTTGCTGAACTGTTCAAGCCCGAGATACGGGGAGACCTTGAAAGATTAAACATAAGGATCAAGGAAGGAATCAGGGAGGATGTAATTTCCCTCATCACCATACCAAACATCGGGCGCGTCAGGGCCAGGAGACTTCACAGGTCTGGGTATAGCAGTATTGAGATGGTTTCAAATGCGGATCCCGCCGACATTTCTAAGATCTTTGGGTTTTCATCGAAACTGGCAAATGATACAGTAAACCATGCAAGAAGAATTGCGGGAAGGAAACAATGACCATTCATGTCTGCGTGAAGAGTGAAAGTGCACAGAGATACATCAACGACCTGAAAAAAGCCAATATTATAAGCAGGAAATACAGGATACACAATGCAGGTGGGAAAGTTTACATTCCAGTGAATGAGGGTTTAGAACTGCCAGATTCCATAAAGAAATTATGCGTGGACGTAGAAGGTATACCTCATGAAGTTCCCATGAAACCTGTGCCAGTTGTTGGATCATATGACGTGATCGGGCATATAGCGATCTTCAAGGGGAATGATCGGAATAAGTATCTGGACAGGGCAAGAGAGGTCCTGGAGACAAGAAGAATGATAACTACCGTTTACCTCGACCACGGCGTCAAGGGAGACAGCAGAACGCGCACGCTTGAACTTATGGCCGGGAAAGATCTCCCGGAGGCTTTTTACCGTGAGAATGGTATAACGTTGAGGGTGAATGTAAAGGAGGCGTATTTTTCACCGAGACTCGCAACTGAGAGGCTACTTATCTCAAAGACTGTCAGGGAGAACGAAAAGGTGTGCGACATGTTTGCCGGGATCGGCCCTTTCTCTATTTCTATTGCGAAAAGGGTTAAGGCGGAAATAGTTGCCGTCGACTCAAACTGCAGGGCGATCGAGCTGCTGCAGGAAAACATCTTGCTAAACAGGATCATCGGATCAATAAAGCCCATTTGCGCTGATTCAGGGAATGAAGTGCACAAACACGGTCTATTCGACAGAATAATAATGAATCTTCCTCACAGTGCTTTCAATTTCATCGACGAGGCAGTATCTTCCCTGAAGACCGGGGGAGTTGTCAATTATTATGAGATCAGCACGCTGGAGGGGATTATGGACAGAATGCAACTGTTTCGGGAGAAAGGGATGAAGCTCAACTGGAAAAGGGAGGTACATGGTTATTCAAAAAGTGAAAACCTCTATTCTATGGAATTTCTCAAAGTACTATAGAAAACTTATGCCCTTCCTGCAGTGACCTGATATGTCTTCCATCTGTCAAGCAATGGCAGTTTGTCTTCGTGAATCGTGTCCATAAGGTTAAGGTATTCGAGCATTCCCAGAACTGATCTGTCCGCATCCCTTACAGCAGAAATGAGATCCTTGTTCTCATTGGTGGAGTCACCTCCAGAGAAGAGACCGGGAACTGATGTCATTCCGTTGGCATCAATCATGATATGCCCCTGTGGGCTCAGTCTCAGATTTCTCAGGTACTCTGGATCCATGAAAGAGTAATCTGAATCCTGGCCAGTAGCTTCAATGACAAGATCTGCCTTCCTGGTATGGACCTTATCCTTGATCGGGACGGGTTTTGCCCTCCCAGTCTGCTCTATTATCATCTCGTTCTGCCAGTATTTTACCGCGACAACCTTTCCTTTTTCCTTAACATACTCAAACGGGGTAACTTCCCATTCGTAGTTAACAAATTCTTCCACAGATTCTTCAAGTTCCTCTTCCGCATTCATAGATGGGTATCCGGGCCTATCCTGTTCTCTCCTTCTGTACATTATGGTAACGTTTTTTGCGCCCAGGCGCATAGATGTCCTTGAGGAATCATTGGCTGTGAAGCCGCCGCCAATGACGACCACATTCTCCCCAACGTCAATGTGCTCCCCTAAACTCACCCGCTGGAGGAAATCCATTGCGTGCAAAACGTTGGGTGCATCTGATCCGGGAGTTCCGGTCATGTGCGGTTTATGTGTTCCAATTCCTAGGAACACCGCGTCATAGTTGCTCATGATTTCTGAGAACTTTATGTTCTTACCCACAGCAGTATTAAGGTGCACTTCAACACCCTGTGAAAGTATGAAGTTGATTTCTTTGTCGAGGACAAATTGCGGCAGCCTATATCTCGGTATGCCTGTTTTCATGAATCCCCCAAGTACCGGAAGGGCTTCATATATAGTTACCCTAACACCTTGAAGAGAGAGGTAAAATGCGGCTGTAAGCCCTGCAGGGCCACCGCCAATGACGGCTACCCGCTTTCCAACAAATTTCCTTCTAGGAATGTCGAGAATCTTGCCATAATCTTCGAACTTATCCGCTGCATACCTTTTCAGGTGCCTAATTGAAATTGGTCCTCCATCATCCTTGAGAACGCAGATATCCTCGCAAAGGTGAGTACATACCCGTCCAATGATGGCCGGGAATGGAAGGTTTTCGAAAACGATCCTCACTGTCTGGGCAGGATCGCCCACAGCAGTGCTTCGGATATAACCTCCAATATCAAGGCTTGCTGGACATGCCTGTGTGCAGATGTTACAGCCAATGCATCTGTTGGCTTCAGCAAATGCTTCATTATCCGTGTATTCCTTAACGGGCTCAAGATCGAATGATCTGACACGCTTTTCTGGATCTTCATGACTCTGTTTAACACGTTCGAAATTGAGCACTTACCTGACCCATACGAAATTATCTCTACAATTATAAATGTTATCCCGAATAGCTTTTCCTCAGGTTAGGTGAAATCAGCCGGAAAAGATATTTTTAGGGAGACCTAATTTTGTGATCTCTGGAATTGCCAGCCCATTAGACATCCGGTTTTATACGGTTAGGGAGAGGATATGCCTCAATATCACAGTTGCGTTCTAGGTACAGATGATTTTTCGCTTCTCCTGATTAACCAGTTTCTTAACGCATCCAATATTTGGCTTGGAGTGAGGGACCTATTTGCCAAACCCAGCTCAAACAGCCAATGTGTGTTTCGTCAAGGAGGAGACTGTGTATTCTTATGATGACAGGCTTCCCGGATGATGAAACTGTCTGTGGTGTCGGATAAAGAAAAAAATAGTATTAGGCAGCAAAGTGCTGCTTTAAGATAATACAAAATGCGGTACAACAAGCATGGCAAAAAACAACACAAATAATACAGCTGAAGATAAGATTATGTAAAGTGCGTTTCTTTCCCTCACAAACGATATAAGTGAAAAGAACACGACTGTTATGGGGGTAAATATAAGTACCCAAAGACCGAAAGAAACGAAATATGCACCATTGAGATGATAAATCCCAGCAAATATGTTGTTAAGCGGGATCAGTTTGGAATATAAGGTAGTATTCGTAGGAGGAGGGGTTGAATAGTATGATATTTGCTGGATTGTGTACCCGTCGGCGCCACCTCTAACAAACATCAGAACGACGCCTGCAATTAGGGATGAAATACTCAGGAGAACCCCTGCTCTCAGTGTGGCACTTATCAGCTTATATATATCGATCTCCTTCATTTCTGCTTCACCTCTTCAATCAACATAGCCTTATTTACCCGCCTCCGGTTGTGTATAAACAGAATTGTAATGAATACAACTGCAAAGACAATAGCAATTGAAAACTCGGCAATAGGCGCCAAAGAAATTATATAATCTATGCTAAATCCCTTGAGAATCATTTCCACACCAAGGAAAGAAAGGAGTGCCAGGAAGATCCACCTGATGTTTTTATTGGTTATCTTTACAAGTACCTTTGCGCCAAAGTACGCCCCAATGACAACACCGATTGCCGTACCGGCTGCAATGAATATCTGAATATATCCAGAATACCAGTAAATAGAGCTCCCCGTAGCCGCGGTAATTCCAATCATGAAATTGCTGGTTGTCGTGGTCACTTTCATTGGAAGGTTCATGGCCCAATCCATCCCAAGAACCTTTAGGGCGCCACTTCCTATTCCCAGAAGCCCAGAAACTATGCCTGCAAATAACATTATGATTTCCCCTAGCCACCATCGAACTCCGTCGTAACTGACTTTTTTCTTTAGCCTTGAGTCGTAATATGTGCCCGAAAGATCGAACAATCTGGTAGTCCAGTCCGGTTTTATATTAGGGGGGAGCTCTGATTGTCCTCGTTTTACGGTCGGGATCAGCGAAACCAGCAAGACGATTCCGAAAATAATGTATATTACCCATTCGAAATTGTGACCTGTCAGGTATACTGACAAAAGTGATCCTATTACTGCGCCTGTCGTCGTTGCGACTTCGAGGCCAACGCCTATTTTGATATTGGCAATTTTCTCTTTAGTGTACGAACTCGCAGAACCGGCCGAGGTTGCAATGGTAGAGATAAGGCTGGCACCAGTGGCAAAAATAATAGGTACTCCATAGAAAATAGTAAGCAATGGAACAAGAACTGTACCGCCACCAAGACCGGTTAATGATCCTATGAAACCTGCAAGAATGCCTCCAATGACGATAGACAAGAATTTGCCGATTATAGCCAATGTCGCAAACATGACCGACACCTATTGAAAGATATTATAAATTGAATTCGCTTAACGTTTAAGCCGATCCAAGTTACGAATTTTATATGAAAGGTTTGTAAGTCGTATGTATTATCCAGTTGAAGTGGACCTCTATTTCCTGCGTTATTTCTGGATAATTTGACCGCTGGTATTGTGTAAATGTATCTTGGTAAACTATGTTGCTGACAATTTCACAAATCGCTTTATAATATGATTTATATCCTATCTTGAATTATTTCAAGTCCTTTTAATTGGTTTCATATTAGTGACTTAAATTAATGGGGTTTCATGCTATTGGTGTAGAGTTAATATCTTTGCAGTATTGAAACGGAGATCCTTATCCGCATAGTTATTTATGCTAAGGTAACATTTGTGGATAGGGATATTAATGCAACCTGAAGAACCTAACCCGGATATCCCGCAGGAAGTGAAGGAGAACCGCGGGCTTTTAAAGAAGATACAGTTAATTATACCTGGATTCAGGGAATACAGAATTGGCGACGATTTAAGGGCTGCGGACGCATTGCTGCGGAAGCAGATCTCCAGTTCCCTCAATAGATCAATTGCTGCTCTTCAGTCAGCTAGAAGCAGATTAGCATCAGATGGGGATTTCAACAACCTGACCTCCATTGCCTCTGCCCTTTCGAAACTTCAGCAGCTTGATGGTGAAATACTCCATTCCGCACAGGGGTATACAGGAATTTCCCCGACGATAAGAATAGATGCCTCAAGACTCAATTCACTGTACAAGTACGATCTCGGATTTCTAGACTACTCAGAAAAATTCGAGACTCTTTCTGGATCTCTACCCCTTAATGACTCGAATGCCCTCAAGCAGAGAATGGATGACATTTCCGGTCTCGCGGTGGAAGTGAAAAATAACTGGGAAAAGAGAATTGAAACTATTGAGAATATACTGATAAGCAGAGGTGGTGACAAGCAATGATCGGAAAGAAGTCTAAGAATATTCCTGATAAGGGAGGAAGCGTTTTTGGTTCCACAACAATAGCTTGGGAAACTGAGTACAAGCAAGGAAGCATCATGTGGAAGGTCCCGCGCCTGATCAGGCTTAACGACAACATAGTGGTACGCGAGGATGAAACTGCTGTTTTCTTCAGAGACGGAAAGGTACTGACATATTTCGATCAGCCAAACAGGTATGCCCTGACAGATTTCAATGCTCCTGTCGTTGGCGGACTCCTTAAATTTTTTGCCGGGGTACAGCAACAGGCTGAAGTTTACTATATTCAGAGAAGGATACTTGACGGAAAGTTCGGCAGTACTCAGCCTTACCAGTTCACAGATGCCACATTCGGAGTGGTAAATCTTAAGGTATTCGGTGAGTACAGGTGGAAGATATCCAGCCCAGAGGTATTCATAAACCAGTTCGTAGGGACTTTCAACCTTGAAACCAGTGAAGAGGTTGAAACCAGGTTAAAGGAGCAGATGGTAATACTAATTTACAGTGCAATTGGAAAGATGAAGGAGAAGGGGTTGAAGGTCACTGACATACCTGCAAACCTTCTAAATATTGAACAGGTGGTACTTGCAACTGCTCCGGATCAGTTCCAGCAATACGGATTAGAAATAAATAAGCTCTCTGGCCTGACCGTCAACCTGCCTGATGATGTGCAGAAGGCCATAGATAAAAGATCTGAGATGTCTGTGCTCGGCGTGAATTATCTGCAGCTGCAGGCTGGTGAGGCGATGGTTGACGCCGCAAAGAACCCTTCCGGTATGGCAGGTGCTGGCGCAGGCATTGGCATAGGGCTCGGTGCTGGGGCTGGAATGGGGTACGCGATGAGCGGCCAGATGATGGGTGGTATGACCTCTGGAATGCAGCAACCCCAGATGAAGGCATGTCCAAAGTGTGGATCAATGATACCGGCAAATTCTACCTTCTGCCCGAATTGCGGTGCGTCTTTAGCGATACAGCAGAAGACAGGAATGATAAAGTGCCCGAAATGTGGAACTGAATCTCCCGAGGGAACAAAATTCTGCCCGAATTGCGGATCCAGCTTGGAACCCCAGAAGATAAAGTGCCAGAATTGTGGGACCGAATCCCCTGTGGGAACAAAATTCTGCCCGAATTGCGGAAAACAACTGTGAGGTGTAAAGAATGTATTGTGAAAAATGTGGTGCTCAGATAGCTGATGATGCCTTGTTCTGCCCTAAATGTGGTGCGAAGACCAGTTTGGCTGTTTCAGGAAATGCTGGACAGAAAAGCCAGGACAGCAGACCTGTGATCGCTGCCCCGGAGATCCAGGCGATGAAATGCCCGAGCTGTGGTGCTCCAATTAAGCCTCAACTTGGTGAAATGATTATAACGTGCGAGTATTGCGGAGCAAGCGTCACGCTTAACTCTGACGGTTGGAGAAATGTCCAGAAACATTCCATGCTGCCGTTGAAGATAAATGATAAGGATAGTCTTACAAAACTCCTCCATGACTACATGGATCGGGGCATCTTAAGGAGGCACCTCGAGGAAGAATCTCAGAGCGAGGGCATGAATCTTGCTTATATTCCATACTGGGTAGTACCGGTTTCTGCCAGGACACAATATACGGCTGTCAGTGCAGCAGCGGAAGCTGGAACTCTCGCAGGTACAGCGCTTTTAATGGGACTCATGGGAGGTGCCATGGGGGGCCGTGGAAGAGGTGGATTCGGGATGGGACTCGTTGGTGGAACCATGGTTGGAGGTATGATGATGGGGGGTGGCGGTGCTAATACCATTCGCGCCTATACGCTTGACAACAACTATGACTACCCTGTTGTGGCTGTGAAAGGACTCCTGAATTACCAACCTAAGGACTACTCTTTTGATCTTCAGACCCGAATCATTTTTGATGTCTCAAAAATCCCAAAGGGAATAAAGACACTGAACGGAGATGTTGGGCAGGAATCGGCTCAATATGAGGCAAAGACCTATGTGGACCAGCTTCAGAGCAGCAAAGCTCACGAGAAGCACCATATGATACAGAAAATTGTCACCCAAGATGATGTCGCTGAACCTGAGCTTCTGCATGTGCCCATATGGTTTGCGAAATTCACGCATAAGGGAAAGCAGATTTCACTTGTAATTGACGCAAGTAACGGGAAGGTCATCAACAGCATCGGACTTCAGTGATTTGCTTAAATTCCAAGAATCCGCCCGAAATAATATTTCCCTACTTTTTTTTGACTGGACGCCTGGTTCTCTCTTTTTCCGAAATAAAATAGATAATAAAAAGCGAAGGTAAAATTGCAGATATTGATACTGAACGTAAAGTACTATTTTGTAGATTCCAAATGTAAAAAAACTGACTGGTCTGGGAATATAATGTTCCAAGAGGAATGGTTAGGACACGGATAGAGAGAATCGTTGCCGTATTCCCGTCTTTATATTGTTCAGACAGTTCAGGAGAGCTTTTATATTTTCTAAGAATGCCTATTCATTATGAACAGAGAGATCAATCTTTCTGAGTTGAAGTTCGGGGACGAACTTATTAAGAGAGGCTTCGCCAAGATGACGAAGGGCGGGGTTATAATGGACGTAACAAATGCCGCACAAGCTAAGATCGCTGAGGACGCAGGCGCCGTGGCTGTTATGGCACTGGAAAGAGTTCCTGCTGACATAAGAGCTGCAGGCGGAGTTGCGAGGATGGCGGACCCTACGAAGATCAAGGAGATAATGAATTCAGTTTCAATACCTGTGATGGCAAAGGTACGAATAGGACATCTTTCTGAGGGCAGGGTTCTCGAGGCACTTGGAGTAGATATGTTGGATGAGAGTGAAGTCCTGACACCTGCCGACCCATTTTTCCATCTCTATAAGGTGGACTATAAGGTCCCCGTTGTATGTGGTGCAAGGACACTATCAGAGGCTGTCAGGAGAATTTTCGAAGGAGCAGCAATGATCCGGACTAAGGGGGAAGCAGGAACAGGTAACATCATCGAGGCAGTAAGACACATAAGAGTGGTTAATGAGAGTATTAAGGTGCTGAAATCAATGGGCCAGAAGGACCTGGAAATTGTCGCTGACAATATGACCGATTCCTATAGAATTCTGAGAAGGCTGGTATCACAGGATATTTTCAGAGATGAAAAGTCCCTATCGATGCATAACCTCTTCGCAGGAATGGGAGACGATAAGATCAGAGCTGAAATATTGAAAATCCTGAAGGAAATCAGAACCAGAGGAAGGCTCCCCGTGGTGAATTTCGCTGCAGGTGGCGTCGCAACTCCGTCGGATGGAGCCCTTATGATGCAGCTTGGTTCAGATGGGGTATTCGTGGGCAGCGGAATTTTCAAATCAAAGGAACCTGAGAAGATGGCCAGGGCCGTGGTTGAGGCTGTTGAAAACTATGAAGACTTTAAGCTCATAGGAAACGTCTCAGAGGGTCTCAGCGGAATGGCGGGCCTCGATATAGACTCCATACCTAAAGAGATGAAGCTCCAGGAACGTGGATGGTAGGTACAGATTTCATTATTATACTTCTTCATAATTCTAATACTGCTAGTTGTACTTTTCGTATTTTCTAGAATATTCAATGTCTATGATCTTAAGGGTAGCATAGCAGCTTTTGTTGTAGGATTTCTTGTAGCCGTACTGGGGTCTATCGAGTGGCTTATTCTGATGATAGTGTTTGCGGTCGTATCCCATTTTGCTACTATATCCTTCCTTGACCTGAAGAAGGAAATCTCGGCCCAAGAAGGGAAAGAAGGTGAGAGACGGACATCTAACGTTGTCTATGCCGCACTTATTGGGCTAGGAATTGCGGTTGTTCACTTTGTAGACCCGATAAACGTACCTTACTTTATCCTGTTTACGGTGTCATTTGCGGTAATTGCGTCTGATACCTTTGCATCAGAAATAGGAATTATAGACAAAAAGGTATACATGATCACTACCTTCAAACCAACAGCAAGAGGTATAAATGGCGGAGTATCAGTGCTGGGGCAGATTGCAGCCCTGGCCGGATCATTCATCATATCAGTCAGCTACAGCCTTATCGCACATGGAACAATTTTTCTCGAGCCAGTACTTGCAATTGGCATAGTAGGGTTTCTTGGCTGCCAGGTGGACAGCCTCCTTGGTGCCCTGTTCGAAAACCGTGGAAAACTCACGAAAGGTGAGGTTAATATGTTTGCCTCGCTTTCAGCAGTAATAGTTACAGGGATCCTATTGATAATATTTCCATCTATCTAAAATATCATTCTTTGGTTAAGCCGTTCCCTTTCTTCCAGAAGAGATTCCCTCAAGGAGATCATTCTTCTCTTCCTGATGAGGGGATAGTCAAAAAGGAT
>JAVYSB010000001.1:60522-309662 GCA_038729425.1 Thermoplasmataceae archaeon
TCCTATTGATAATATTTCCATCTATCTAAAATATCATTCTTTGGTTAAGCCGTTCCCTTTCTTCCAGAAGAGATTCCCTCAAGGAGATCATTCTTCTCTTCCTGATGAGGGGATAGTCAAAAAGGATATGATCCTTGATGTATTGCTTTGCATCATCCAGAAGTCTGTCCTTATTAAAGATGACATCAGCATTGACACCCACTGAAGCTTTTCTTATGTCGAAGTTATTGAATCTGATTGATGTTACGGATCCGCCAAGTTTGAATGTGTAAGAACCGCCCAACCCCAATGAAACGTCGCCGGAAGCGAGAATTACATCCCCAAGAAGGGCAATTTCGTAACCTGCACCAATGGCATCGCCATTCAGGATTGTAAAGATTGGCTTTTCGATTGAATAGACCAGTGATAGCAGAGTTTGGCTGTACTGTTCCAGCGTTTTCGCATCTGCCCTGCTGTCAATTTTGAGATCTCCTGCAAACCTCATGTTCATTCCGGTGATAGCCACTGCCCTAACCTTGTCATCCATCGCGGCAGTGCCCAGAGCTGTGATAAGCTCGCTCAGGTGGTTGAGGCTGAGTTCAGCATTCTCGTCTGTCCTAAGCACTATGATGCCGATCTCTTCTTCTCTCCAGAAGCTCAGGGATACGTACCCATCCACCCTGATATCACTCATGGTAGAAGGCCGCCCTGTAGAGCCTCATTACAATACCACCTATTACCAGAATCCCCCCAAGTCCAAGTCCAAATTCGCCTTCGGATATAACTCCAACCGGATTAAGAGACCACATCATAACAATCACCGCCAAGGCAAAAATGCCTAGTAGTGCAGATATGATCACAGCGGTATTAACGCTTATGACGTGCTGTTTCTGAACTTTCCTTGGCTGTATCCTCTCAGCAACCTGGGCCGATTTCATGGTACCCAGAGCAAGGAACGATGCCGCGCCGCCAGCCAGAACTGTAGATACTAAATTCAATGCGGAAGAATGGCCCACAAAGGCTGAGAAATTCTGAGCCAGTTCTATGACCATGACAATGAGGAGGAACAGGAAAATGAAGAATGAGGCTATGGTCTTATGCGAGGTCAACCTGAATTTGTTCTGTTTGTACATCCTGTTAAGGAAAAACATACCCCCCACCACCACTATCCACGGAGGGACCAGAACCGCGAGTATCTCATTCGGTGGAATTGGTACCCCTGGAGACAGAGCTCCCCACGCGGAGAATATGATCATGTATATCACAGCAAGAATCCCGAATGCAGTAACCAATGGCCTAGCAAGCGGATGAAGGTCCTTGCTTCCATCCATGAATGGTATGAGGAGGAAATACAGAAGCGGAACAACTCCAAATACGGTGGAAAGTATCAACGGAGACATTGGACCGGAGAATAACTGGAAGTCAACAGCCTTGTATATGAATAGTAAGAACCATGGTGGATAAGCCGGAACATATCCCGCAAGTGGACTGGTTGGAGCATAAGATGGAAATGGTGAGAACAGCGGTGGGATCGGGGGGTTCACAGCACTTGCCGGTACGGCAGCACCGTTTATTAGCATCAAGACTGATGGGATTATTATCAGAGCTCCAAACGTGTATAAAGCCAACTGAGTCATGAAAGCCATGTTGTAAGGATACCAGGGCCTGTATGATGGATCCTCCTTGTCAACTGCGGGGGCTTTGTACTTCGACTTTCTGTTTGACGGCATCATGCCATTTGCTTCAGCCAAGAAGAAATGCAGCCCAAAGAGGAGCCCTATGATTAGCGTGAGAATTATGTGTAGCGCAAGCATGTGTGTGAACAGCGAGAGCGAGGTCCCGTTGCCGAATACCAGTGATTCGAGTGCTGAACCTATAATCGGAGAAGAGAGAGCTATGCCCCTTCCAACATCCGTGGCATCTGACGACAGGACGTCCCCCGTCATCGAATACCCGAAGAAACCAACACCTATGGTCACTGCAAGCAGCAAAACGCCAAGGATCCATTGGAGCCTTCTAGGAGTTTTATATGCACCCATGAAGTAATTCCTGAACATGTGAACATAAATCAGGACTATCATTGCGTATGCTCCATAAAGGTGCGAGGCAAGGAACAGGGCACCAAATGGGACTGTGTCTATAAGAACGTTGACTGTAGAATAATACGGATTCGCAGGATCATAATAAATGAGGAGCAAGAGACCACTGATTATCTGGTACACGAAAGCCATAGTTATCAGGGCTCCTGTCCAGTACCAGATGCCTCTCTTTCGCCTCATGTAGTCCGGAACTGTTTTCAATGGTAGTTCATCGATCTTCAGTGTCTCAACTACGCTCGGGACGTTAGGTTTTCCTTTCATGAATTTCAACTTAATTTTGTTCAGATCCATTGCAATCATCCGTTTATAGATTCAACAGTGACATCAGTATATGTCTGTCCAGCTGGAAATGGAGTTCCGCCGGTTAGATCGCTTGTCTTCCCGTAAATAGTTGGGCCCGTTAAACCAACCACGCTAAAGTTTCCGGAAAGAGGATCGTATTTCAAAACGGTAGCTGGAAGAGGGTGTGTAGTAGGTCCAGTGACAACCTTAGCGCCCTTGCTGGGATCGTAAGTGCTTCCGTGGCAATTACAGTGTATATATTTTGGAAAAGCTGGGCTTCCAGCGGGATAATAATGTATAATTGGCGGGACACAACCAAGATGCTGGCATATTGCGCTGAACGCGACAACAGAGTTGTAAGGTCCGACTCCAGCAGGGGAATTATATGTTCCTCCGGTTGCAGGAATAAAAACTGACACCGGATCGACCGATATTGGATTTTTATTGTCATCGCTTACGTTGATCAGGAAATTAGGCTCGCTGCTCAGCGGATAATCGAACAATACAATGTTGTTTCCTGTTTCCTGCGGAGGAATGTCGCTATAAGCGAGCGGCCTGCCGTTGAAATATAAGGTAAGTTCGGGAAACGCCGTTAGGCCGACAGCCGGAGGAAGTATATTCTGTACAACGCCCTTTACGACGCCGGCTACGGCAGCTCCGGCCGATATAACAACCATTGCCTTCAAAAAATTACGCTTCCCAGAATCAATGGATTCATCGTCCATATTTGGAAATAACGTCTAGCATTTAATATTTTTCCCCAGATTGGCACTAGAATCAATTGATACTGCGTGATTGAGAACAAATATTATAACAACATTGCGATATATGCTCCAAGTCTGGGCTCGTAGTCTAGTGGTTATGATACCGCCCTTACAAGGCGGTGGTCACCGGTTCGAATCCGGTCGAGCCCATGTAGACTTTTTAAATTGGAAAACTAGAAGGACTTCATGAACACATGGAATTCTGCTTGACCATGTCTCGTATTAAATTATAACCTCATTGGCCTACCCCGCATTTCACCATGCGATTAGCACTTGAGTGTTTAGTCGGCTCTGGTAAACCCTTGTGCGACTTTTTCATTCCAGAAAATTACGCCAAAAATTTGCTCATTCCAGGGAAACAAATTACTTTACAGATAAGCATTTTCTAGCCTCAACGGGCTTGATACTCAGAAATCCTGCATTATGGACTTCTGATCTCGTCATTCCCGATGACGGGCGGTACCATTACGAAGCTCAGTTCTGGATCTGACCTGCTTGCCACCCTCAGAAGTCTGCTCGCGAGCACTGACAGCTCTGCAAACCTTCTCGGTGCTTTTCGGATTGGCGGTGGGTTGGATCAAGCTGAAGATCTTCTGATGGTCCTTGGAATATTCACAGAGATCGCAATTCCAATTTCCAGGGCTTTCTTCACAATATTCACGTTTTCCCCTAAACGAGAGAGAAGTTACGTCATCATGACCGTTACAGTTATCCTAACAATTAGAGGGGGCTTCCTTTTTGCAGGTTCCTTTGAGGCAGGCGTTCTATATGACACTTTCACTTGGGTTCTTCTTCACTTTGCTTGGGCCAGACAAACATCTCGCTGAATACGTAATTTGCGAACACACCAAAGATTATTGCCAACAGGTTCAGAGCGAGGTAGTTGAAAGGTATACCGTATGCAAGAAGGACGAATGCAACATAATTGATCATACCTCCTATGCCAGCAAATCCATTATACCTGGCAACCTTGGATAACACGTGTCCACTCCTGCGGTTGCCAAAAGTCCAGAAATTATTAATGACGAAATTAGAAAGAATGGAGAATTCAATAGCAGGTATGGCAGCAAATATGGGGTGAGTAATTGCTCCGTGAAACAACCCGGAGTAAATAAGGAGATAGAGTATGCCTTCATTGACCAGTATCCCGGACAGACCTACAGAGACAAATTTCAATGGCCTGTAGCCTGATAAACTGAATACAAGCTTGAGATAGTTGAGATTCTCTGTTATACCGAGTTTGCTCTTCCCCTTCATTCTCGGATTGAAGGTGTATGGAATCTCGACAAGTTTTGTTCCGGATCCCTTTACCAGTATCTCAAGAAGGATCTTGTATCCGCTCGAGTTTATTCTTTCCTGATCAATAATTTCCTTCCTGAAGATGAAGAAACCGGACATGGGATCAGTGAGGGTTTTCGTCTCCTGGATCATCAGGTGAGCGATGAATGTCGCGCCCTTAGATACTAATTTCCTGAAGAAAGAGAACTCCTGCGCACTTCCTCCGGCCATATATCTAGAAGCTATGACCATGTCATTCCCTTTCTGGATTGCCGAGTACATGTTCACAAGGGCCTCTGGCGGATGCTGGAGATCAGCATCCATAACCGCTATATACTTACCGGTTGCCAACTTCATTCCATCCCGTATGGCGGTTGCGAGACCAAGCTTGGATCCGCGTTCAAGGACCTTCACATTCCCGTATTTATCCCCTATGCTTTCAGCGATCTTTGCAGTTCCATCAGGGCTCCCATCATCTATTATAATTATCTCCAGGTCGAGTTTCAGTGCTTCAAGTTTCTGGATGAGATCTGCAATGTTTTCTGCCTCATTATACGTGGGTATTTCAACGGAAATTTCGACCAGGGTTATCCCTCTCCATTAATCAATTTCAATCTACTGTTCTGCCTTCCTGCGGCGTCACTGTCAAGAGGAGGGAACCCATGAAAGCATTAAAATTATCGCTTTTGTACTGTAAATGGGCGAAAGCGAATTGAATTGTGCCTGGCAGAGAGGGTTTTGCTGAGCCATTTATAAGAGAAAGGTTGGAGATCCTCACAGACGAGAAGCCCTGATACTGCGAGTTCAGTTCGTAGCTAAGAGATGATAAGGGTTGATCCAGTGGAATATTCGGATATTGTGAATGAATTGATCTGTTAAACGCATTGAAGTTCAGGGATTTTTGGTCTGTAAAGTAAACGTAACTCCCATCGCTCAAAGGGCTTACAAGGTTATTTAGATTACTGTTGCCGTTGTATTCAATGTAAAAGAGGAATTCATTTATTGAAAGCACAGGACCATATGATGATGTCCATGGCGCAGTTTCATTGTATGTCAGACCACCGGCGATAACGGAGGCTGAATAATTGAGGGAATAGTTGAATTTGACAAGGTAGCTGTAGTCAATATAGGAAGTGATGCTCTCCTTCACTGGTGACTTCATGCCTGAGTCGTTGGCAGTCATTATTACGCCGTTGGGAATTGATACAGGTAACGATCCGCCGGCCGAAGAAAGCCATTTCCAGCCAGGGTATGCGTACCCGGTTGTTACATCCATGGGATACATGAGGCTCGGATTATTTATCGGGGTAAAAACTGAAGGAAGCGTCTTATTATAGAGAAATGTTGCAGGGGCCATTGTGGTGATGTTACTGTATGCAGTCACCGTAAAGAATGTTGTCTTTGCGGGAAGAAGATAGCTGGCATCCAAAGGATAGATGTCGATTATGTTATTTCCGGCATGTACGTGATATGTATCTCCATACCATAGCATGCCGTTTGATCCGCCATTTCCATCGGCTATGGAATTTGGAAAGATCCTGTAATTAAGCCCAAGGCTGGGCGGATCCCCCATAGAGGGCAAATAGGACACATTGAGCTGCATGTAGGTGATGTTACCCGCTATCAAATCTGGATTACCAACGCTGTTTACTTTAATTGTCACTGGGCTAGTTACTGTCTGAGAGTAATAAAATCCAGCCGAAATCACAGTGGCGAGAAATATAAGTATAACAACGACCACCGCCGTAGCTTTCTTGTTCCTTATTGCTGACTTCTCAAAAGCTAAAAGGAAATATAATTTTGATCTTGGTACTGCTTTGGGCGAAGCATTATTTGAGGGCTCTTTTGTGAGGAAATCAGGCAGGATCAGGAGTACCAGGAGAGGCCAGTATATGAGGTAATTTATCAGAGACCTGTAATCCAGGAGAAGTATGATCACAGGGAAAGCAAAAAAACCGTACTTGAAACGGTCATAATGGATAATATATATAAAAAACAGCGTAATCGTGAGGGCAATCAGGCATACTGAAAAAAATTCTGGAGGGAGAGGGATAACGCCTGTGAATGAAAGTATTGAAGGCCCAATACCTATCCCTATAATCTTCTGGGAGATTATTGAAACAACATTTGAAAGCCAGTCCATGGGATTCTGCGCTATATACAGGGCATTAACAGAAAAAAAGGAAATAGCTGTGAATCCGGTGAAAGAGAACACACTTCTTTCCCTGGAAACGTTCTCCTTGTAAATAAAGTAGAGAAAGAATGGAAATATTATGGCAGGTATTTGTTTGAATGCCACTGACAATCCATAAAAGAGGCCAGAAATCCACGGCTTTTTTCTGAATGCGTATGAGAGCCCTAGGAAAAATACCCAGATTATATCTGTTACACCGGCAGATGAGAATATTCCGTACTCTGCTACAAGGCCCATTACCAGCGCGAGCACTAGCGTGCTGGGCGCGAATTTTTTCTTCTTATAATATAAGAATACGAGGAATAAAGAAGCTATATCAAAAAACACCGTAACTGAAAACGCCGGGACACCGAGAATAATTGCTGGTATGTAGATGAGTGCCGCAAGGCCAGGATATTCAAAAAAAGTGACGAGTCCGCCGGACAGTAAAGGCGTGGAAAGGAAGCCATTTATGTTAATTCCAACGAAGACGTTTGCCATGTTTGCGTTTACGTAAGGATCTATTCCGTGAAGTGTGAGATTCGCCGCATAACTGTCAATAATCATCTCATCTGTTGTCGCGCCGGGAAAGAACTGAACATAAGCCGCAATTACTGCGACCAGGGCAAACGAGAATGCAATTAGCGGAAGTATCCTGGATGGAAAATCCCTTGTCTTGAATGCAACTGCATACAGAATGAAGAAAGCAGAAATAACGATCATTGCCCATATTGCCACTAGTGCTGCAATATTCAGGTATCCCACATAGTACCACATCACGAAAGAAAAGTTCAGGTAAATTATTGCATAGACCAGAAAATGAATCCGCCATTTCTCCATCTGGTGATGCTCCACCGTCTCCTGGTCCAGTACCTCTTCTTCTTTTCGTTCAGTTATCTCCGGCATTTAGGGCAACCTACATAAATATTTTCAATCCGCAAAGTGGAATTCGGTTTAATAACTTTTTGTGCATATTTTCCCGTTCTATGCGAATAATACTCATGTTGCAACATGAATTATGTAAATCTTCGTATCTTCAAAAATGAACTACTTGTAAAGAACTTTTATATTTTATGGATCAATGGCAGTACTGGCAAGACGCCACTGAAGTGTTGAAATGACAGACAAACACGTTGACTATGAAACAGATGTACTTATAATTGGGGCGGGTGGTGCAGGCCTGAGAGCTGCAATTGCCGCCAATGACTCCGGCAACAAGGTAACGGTTGTTACGAAATCGCTCCTTGGAAAGGCGCATACAGTGATGGCAGAGGGTGGGATAGCGGCCTCCCTTGGGAATCTCGATAGCAAGGATAGCTGGGAGGTGCATTTCAATGATACATTTGTGGAAGGAGTTTACATCTCCAACTGGAAGATGGCAGAACTGCTTGCAAAAGAGGCACCGGAGAGAGTTATAGAACTGGAAAAGTACGGTGCATTGTTTGACAGGACCCCTGAAGGGAAGATTTCACAGAGAGCCTTCGGCGCACACACCTATAGGAGACTTTGTCACGTAGGAGATCGCACTGGGCTCGAGATCATCAAGACGCTTGAAGACCAGGTACTGCACAGGGACATTGTTTTCTTCGATGAGCTTTACATAACAAAAATTCTTAAAAAGGATGAAAAGGTAATCGGCGCCATTGGCCTGAAGCTTAATTCTGGAGAATTCTATGTGTTTCGTGCAAAGGCCGTGATAATTGCGACCGGTGGTTGCGGAAAGATATACAAGGTGACGTCAAACTCCTGGGAATCGACTGGCGACGGCCTTGGACTGGCTTTCAACGCTGGTGCTGAGCTGATGGACATGGAGATGATACAATTTCACCCCACGGGAATGGTATACCCTCCTGGAGTCAAGGGACTCCTTGTCACGGAGGGGGTAAGGGGTGATGGTGGCATTCTTCTTAATTCTCAAGGTGAGAGATATATGCTGAGATACTCCCCCAAGAAGAAAGAACTTGATGCAAGGGATATAGTTGCTAGGGCGAACTACGCGGAGATAATGGCTGGCAGGGGTACACCGCATGGAGGAGTGTACCTGGACATCACACATAAGGGCGCAGATTACATAAAGACAAAACTACCCAGCATGTACGCACAGTTCAAGGATTTCGCGGGGGTTGACATAACGAAAGAAAAGATGGAAGTTGCCCCGACAGTGCATTATCAGATGGGTGGTATCAAGGTCGACCCAGAAACGACCAAAACAAACGTTGAGGGGCTTTTTGCTGCTGGAGAAGTCGCCAGCGGTTTGCACGGAGCTAACAGGCTTGGAGGGAATTCCCTAGCAGATATCCTGGTATTCGGAAGACGCAGTGGATTGGGAGCAGGAGGATACGCTAGGGACAAGAAGCTCGAAACGGTCAATCCTCCAGACGTAGATACGGAAATAGCGCGCGTAAAATCTTTCCTGAGGGAGGGCGGGAAGAACCCATACGACATCATAGAATCCCTTTCAGCAAATATGAGTGACAATGTCGGAATCATCCGAAATGAGGAGAATCTGGAAAAAGCCCTGAAGAACCTGCAGGATTTGAAATTGCAGGTACCGTCAGTCAGCGTTGGCGGGAACCTGAAGTACAACAAAGGGCTCCTGGCCTGCCTTGAGCTTCCCAATATGATCATAGCCGCAGAGGCGGTCATCCGAGGAGCTCTCATGCGGAAGGAAAGTAGGGGGGCGCACGCGAGAAGCGATTACCCGAAAAAGGATCCAAATTTCAGGAAAAACATAATCTACACAAAGATAGGAAATGATATGAAATTAGAATTACGGCCTGTTCCAGAAATGCCGGATGAAATTAAGAAACTTGTAGACCCGGAGGAATACTGATGGATAAAATAACGCTTAGTATATTTAGGCAGGACCCGGCCCTTGAGGCTGAGGGGAAATTTGTTGATTATGAAGTCCCGACCGAAGATGGGATGGTTGTGCTTGATGCCGTAAAGTATGTCGAAACGCATATAGACCCAACTCTTTCACTCCGGTGGAACTGCAAAGCCGGAAAGTGCGGATCATGTTCAGCCGAGATAAACCGCAAACCATCGCTAATGTGCAAGACGAGAGTCGATGAGGCGGGAAAACATATCACTGTAGCCCCCATGGCGGCATTCCCTCTCATTAAGGATCTAGTGACGGATGTATCCGGCAACTGGGTAAGCCTCAAGAAAATACCGATATTCACTCCAAGAGAAAATGACGAAAAAGCATGGACGGTGGCTCAGATTGACATTGAGAGATCAAAGGAATTCAAGAAATGCATTGAATGTTTTCTGTGCCAGGATGTTTGCCACGTGGTGAGGGAACATGGTTCCTCTGGGTATTTTGGACCAAGGCATGTGGTGAAGGCTGCCTCTGCCGATATGCACCCCATGGATACTCTTGATAGGTCAGAATTCCTGAACTTGAGTGCGGGCCTTGGGTACTGCAATATCACAAAATGCTGCCAGAACGTTTGTCCAGAGGGCATCCACATAACAGACAATGCGATAATACCGGAGAAAGAGCGCGCTGTCAACGCATACTATGACCCTATTTCAATTATTTTAAGATCAAGAAGGAAGAGGAAGGAGGCGAAAAACAATGGAAAACACTAAATCTAAAGCAATAAATAGCATAATACCTTCAGAATTCCTTGAACCAAACTGGAGATTCTGGTCATTCGTACTCGTATCGGTAATAGGGACTTATCTTATGGTACTCTATCAGGTTCCTGTTCACAATGGCCTCACAGATCCATTCTATTCCCCGACAGTCCTTGTACTTCCTCTAGTAGTGTTGTTCAGGTTGACATGCTACGCATACAGGAAAGATTACCACAGGCACCTTTTTAATCACCCTAACAGTTGCCTTACTGGAGAAAGACTAGACAGCAAGGCGAGAACCTACACTGGGGAGACCAGGTTTTTCAGGGTTGAGAATTTCCACAGATACTTCATGTACACGGCATGGGCGATCCTGCCATTCTTCTTCTATGACGTGTACACGGCAATCGCATATTCAGACTCAGTGACCCTGGCCTCCATAATCTTACTGATCAATGCAATAGCCGTAACGCTCTACACGTTCTCGTGCCACTCCGTCAGGCACCTTACAGGCGGTTACAAGGACTGCTTCAGTTGCCCGTCTAATAACCTGAACAAGAAGAGATCATTTTTCACCGTTCAATCCAGATTCAATGCTCACCATGAAGCACTTGCCTGGACGAGCCTGATCATGTTCATATTCACAGATCTCTATCTCAGGGGCTTGCTTATCAATCTGCCGTTGAATATCACGCTGTTTCATCTGGGGTTGTGATTAGAATGATAAAAATACTGCCTTCAAGATTCAGATACCCGCTTTTCTTTCTCGGCCTCCTGATAATGGAACTATCAGGTCTCCTGCTGAAGTTCGCAAATCTAGCGTTCAGTGGCGTGGAAGTCATGATAGCGGCTGGGTTCCTTGTTTTCGTTTTTTCTATCGTGGCTACTTAGTTCAAATGGCGTTTAGTATTTCAACCATATTTTTTTATTCTTTATCTTGACCTTTCTATGATTATAAATGCGGATATGACAGGTTACTTCAATCATAATGAGAAATTTTACACGGCGGTAGTAAGAGCCAGTGTTCCAAGATTCTGTCAGACTCTACGGAAAAGAAATTGTATCAGGCTCTCTGAGAGCAGAGATCATCCCTTTTCTTTTTGTGCAAAAATCATTATCGATGGAAAGATAAATATCTTGTAAAATGAGCCCTAGCCATCTAAATTAGGCTGGCGCTGAACAGTCTCCCCAGTTTCATTATCTGTTTCCCCTTTACCGCCATCTTTGAGGATCACATTTTTCATCAACAGGGTGAAGAATACAGAAACGAGCAGGAACACCATTCCTATCAGGTAAACATAACTGAACGCCTGCGAAGATGGGAACATCCTGACATAGGAACCCTGCACTGTTTGAATCGTAACTGGCATCACATACATTGTCTCAAGAACGCCACTTATGGCCGGAGCTATGGACGAACCTATGTTCCTGAATACAACATTCATGCCGGTTGAAGCCCCAGATTCCTTGCTAGGTGTGGAGACCAAAAGGATATTGATCACCCCTACAAATATAAAAGAAAGTCCTATGCCCATAATCACTGCCTCTTCCGTTATGTTCAGCACCGTGGACCTGTACAGGTATAGGCCCACATATGCAGCGAAGAGCACGATGGTACCAATGAGTATTGAAATCTTCGGGCCCCGAGCCTTTGTGACCAGGGCTGAAAGTGGTGCAAAAAGCATCGAAACAAGCGCAGCAGGGAGCATTACAAGCCCCGCGCTGAATATACTAAGGCCAAATCCAGAAGGCGATGGATCTTGAAGCAGCGTGGGTACGCTGTAAAATAGGAAAAACATACCAGCCATTGCAAAGAGTCCTGTGAAATTTGAGAGTAATACATTTCTGATCCTTAGCAGCTTCATGCTTATGAATGGGGATTCCGCCCTTCTCTCCACTAGGACGAACGCTATAAGCGACAGTACTGAGACCGCAAAAGAAGCAGTAATACGTATCGAAGACCAGCCCCAGTATTCTCCCTCAGATATTCCAAGAATAAGAGTAACCACTCCCACAGCAAGTAACCCAACTCCTGCAAAATCTATCCTCTGCTTGGAGCGTGTTGAACTGTCCTTGAGGACTATAAGAGCCAGGAAAAAGAGGCCAAAGGCAAAAGGTATAGCAGAATGGTACGACCATTCCCACGAGTAATTCTGGGTTATCCACGCCCCAAAAACAAGTCCAATAGCAGCGCCGCCGGTGAAGGTGGAACTCAAAATCCCTTGAGCAAGTGCCAGATCGTGCTTTGGCACCTGATCGTTGAGGAGAGCAAACGCAACCGGAAACATACCCATACCCAGCCCCTGAATAGATCGAATAAATATCAACTGATCAAGGGTTGTGGCAAATCCCCCAAAAGAAACCGCGACCGCATAAATCAGAGCAAGTATGAGAAATATATTTTTCTTGCCGTACATGTCAGCCAATCTGCCGAACAGGGCGGCTGAAATCGTGCCTGAAATTACATAGGCCGTTATAATCCATGATAGTGAATCGTAATTTGTGCTGAAGAATTTTTCAAGCACGGGGGTTGCTGGCATTATCATTGTCTCTACATAATTTATAAGAATGCCCATGAAGGCCATTATGCCTATGGTTAGCCCCGCATGCCTTGTGAACCTGACCAATCTAGATCATGTCTCCCTCATTGCCTGTTTATTCCAAGTACAACATCCTGCTTTGCATATTTTTCAGGACGAATCTCAGTGCTTAGCCACAGCACCTTCCATTTTCCCTTTCTTTCGCAAGTGACCCCTGTAGATGATCCATATCAATACTGCCACAAATGCTGCGGCTGCAACGTAGGTATACTGGTCGAAATAACTGAGTATATCCTGCCAGTGAGGGCCAAGGGAATATCCTAGATACACAAGCAGGATATCCCATAAAATGCTCCCAACAAGTGTGAGTATGGTGAAGTCTCTGAGCCGCATCTTAGCAACACCGGCCGGTATGGAGATGAATGACCTGAACACGGGAACGAGCCTGGTGAAGAATACCGATGAGTCTCCATACTTAACAAACCACCTGTGTGTCCGCTGAATTGAGCCCTCGTCCAGCCCGAAATATTTACCGTACCTCATTATAAGCGGGATTCCCCCCTTGTCTCCAAGGACATAAGCTAAAAGGGCACCCACTAAATTTCCCAGCGATCCCGCAATCAATACTATTATATAAGCAGAAATACCAAAATATGGCGGAAGAGCACCTGTCAGAGCTAGGTAACCCCCAAATGCCAAGACCACTTCGGAAGGTACTGGAATGAGAAGCCCTTCAAGCACCATAAGGCCGAATATTCCAGGGTAACCAATAGTGCTGATCAGGTTTTGCACGAATAAAACTACACTATCTACTATTGATAGTAATACAGACACAAAACCTTATACTTATCCTATTATAAAATAATTGTAGATAAAATATGGAAAGGCTTCAGTCCTCCCCAGCCTTGAGAGAATAGTCACCGATCATGGCAATTACTTCATTCGGAGGTAGCGAAAACCTGCGCTTCTTGATATCGCTCTCGAGCAGCATCAACTCAGAAAGCTCGTCGGGATAGCCATCCGCGTAAATGATCTCCTCGATTTTTGCGTTCATCAGCATTTTAGAGCACACCACGCACGGATGAGTCGTGACATAGATCTTAGAATTAGCAATGCTCACGCCGTGAACTGCGGCCTGAATTATGGCATTTTGTTCTGCGTGCAACCCCCTGCACAATTCGTGCCTCTCCCCCGAAGGAATGTCGAGATCATCCCTAATGCAGCCAACAGCATCACAATTGGCCGTGTTGCTTGGAGGACCATTATATCCAGTTGCGAGCACGTTTTTATCGTTGACTATTACCGCCCCCACTTTTCTGCGGGTGCATGATGATCTGGAAGCAGCTAGATACGCCATTCTCATAAAGTACTGATCCCAGGTGGGTTTTTCAAATTTTGGCACGTTTCATTCATGAAACCAGCCTTAATAACCTTTGTTAGATACTATTGCGGGAGAGACCCCCAATATTTATATATGCGTAGGTTATACATAGTTGACAACTAAAGGTTGTTAACTAGGTGATTAAAATGGTTGGAAAAAGAGAAAAGAGAGATGACTGGGATGACGACTTTTTCGGCGATTTCTTCAACGACTTTGGCTTTGACTTCAAGAGAATGAATGATCGGATGCAAAGGATATTCCAGCGGTTGATGAAAGAAGACGTACAGGATTTCGACGAGAGAGGACCATTTGTTTATGGATTCACGTATCGCGTTGGACCCGATGGAAAGCCTCAATTCCAGGAATTTGGCAATGTTCCTGGCCCCGGAAGATTTGCAGGAAGGGAACTTGAAGGAGACGTTCGGGAACCCATAACCGATTTTAACGATGACAAAGAAAAAGTATATGTTACAGTGGAACTGCCAGGAGTATCCAAGGAGAATATTGAGCTGAAGATATCCGAGAGAAACATTACCATCAATGCAAAAGAGGAAGACCGCAAATACCACAAATCCATCGATCTTCAGGACAAAATAAAGACCGACAGCGCCAGCGCTAAGTTCAGGAACGGGATTCTGGACATAGTTGTCAACAAAGAATCACCTGAATCCAGCGCAGGCAAGAGCGTCAAGATAGAGTGAATATACTCATGACGGAAGACCTGGACGAAATTATGAATGCCCTCCTCAATAATACGAGGAGGGAAATTTTGAAGATACTTACCGTAGATAATTCCTACGCACTCGAGATGAGCAAATGGCTTGGGGTTTCTCAGCAGGCAATAAACAAGCAGCTTGAAATGCTTGAGAAGGCAAAACTGATTAGCCTTGCTGGACTTGTTCCCAGCAATGCCGGGGCCTCTAGGAAACTTTACAGACCATCTGGCTTTTCTACCATAACAATAGACTATTCAAGAAACTTCTTCGAAATCAAGAGAATGGAACTTCAGTATTCAAACGACGACTATGTCCTGAAGAGTGAAGGCAATAGAGAACTCCTTCAGGATCTAGAGAAGATAAACGGTGAGATTGACGAACTTATGTCAATGAGAACAAACCTGCTTAATAGGAAGGACGAGATTCTTGATGCACTGCACCGTAGCGTTTCGGACAACTCTGATTCGTCTCTCGAAAGAAACATACTTCTTTCATACCTTGAACAGATGGACCAGGAAGCGGTTGCAGAGAAACTGAGTATTCCAATAGATTTAGTGAGTCACGTTGTAGGAAAATTCATGAATCAGTGATATCCCCCTCCAGCTCTCTTTTTAATTTCCTGAAAATGAGCGTAAATTTTCTATTTCAAACGCATCTGGTTTGCTTAGGATTACTATGGATGATGGTGAGTCAAACTCCAGGCGCATCAGGTCATCGATATTTCCGCAAACTATTTTTTCAGTATCATGATAAAGCGCTGAGACCACGCAAATGGTCTCCCCTGAAAGAAAATGCTTAAGGGCAGACCTATTCTCAAGCTCCTTTAGCCAGATAAATGCCTGATAAGGTTCAATGGTTTTCCCGTCTTTCAGATCCAGAAGAACGATTGTATGCATTCCGTTTTCATGATTTCTGTATATTTTGGAGAACACACTTTGTGGAAAGAAGCCATCCGTTAAGAATGGGAGCGAAACAGGTGGACCCATCCTATAACCATACAGCCCAAGCCGTCCCGGGATTGCATTGACAATGGACGCGTTCTCATACACCTTCACATCAATGCCGCGTGATCTGCAACTGGCTGCAAGAACACCGTGTGTGGTGGCTGACATTCCATCTCCAACCACAAGCAGTACGACATTTTTTGATTCGCAAGATTCAACAATCGGTGATTTTCCTTCGATGAACTCTCTACCAACAGAGATGATCTTTCTCTGGAAAAAGCCGGAGATCTCGCCAATGGTACCAGCTGGTGGCACGGAAGTGTACTCATCGATGTAGATAATGTCACCAGATCTGATTACATCGGCCTCCTCCAGCGTGATACTCTTAAGGCCACGAAGGCCTATTCCAATAATATTAAGCATTAGCAGTGCCCAGGTTTTCCTCTATGTATGCCAGTTCATTTAGTTTTGCAAGCCTTTCACCACCGATAGTTCCAGTTTTTATGAACACTGACCCAAATGCGACAGCAAGGTGGGCAATGTAATTGTCTGTTGTTTCACCACTTCTGTGTGAGATAACGGTTTTCATCCCAGCTTTCTTGGATGCTTCAACTGCCCGGTACGTGTCAGTCAACGTGCCTATCTGATTTACCTTTATCAGAACGGCGTTTGTGGATTTCATTTCAATTCCCTTCTTTATTCTCTTCTCGTCCGTCGTGTATATGTCGTCACCGACAACGAGAGCACGGTCCCCGATCTTGGAGGTCACGGCTGCAAATCCCTCGAAATCGGTTTCCTCAATCGGGTCTTCAATGAAATAAAATCCATGTTCCTTGACAAATGACGTCGCATAATCCACCTGCTGGTCTGTGGTGAGTTTCCTATTTTTGTAGACGTACTTGCCATCCTCAAAATAAGACGTAGCGGCAAAATCAACACCAAGCAATATTTTGACCTTGTGCTCACCTGAAATCTCCTTCGCAGAATCCTTCACAATCTCTATGGCTTCCTCGTCGGATATGTTTGCCGTCCAGGCTCTCTCGTCGCCGACACCAACACTCTGACCCTTGAGCTTTTCAGATAGTTTCTGGCCGATTCTCCTGTGAACCAGTGCATTGTAATATATAGATTCCAGGAACGTAGATCCTTGAGAGGAAACAAGAAATTCCTGTATTGTTGTTCCGTTTTTCGAGTGTTTTCCACCGCCGATGACGTTTCCCATGGGCCTTGGGATTGATCGTGCCATTGCCCCCCCAACGTATGAATAGAGTGGTATGCCAAGTTTTATGGAGGACGCCTTAGCCACAGCCATTGAGATCGCTGTGGACATGTTTCCGCCGAGTCGCGAAAAATTATCAGTTCCATCTATTTCCTGAAGTATCCTGTCAACTCCCACCTGGTCAAGTGCATTTAAGCCAATAAGCGCCTTTCTTGCATGATCCCTGAAGTAATTGATGGAAGAATCTATACCATTTGCCGAGAATGCCACGACCTCAGTTGCTCCTGTGCTTGCTCCTGACGCGGCAGATGCTATTCCCTTAACACCGTCCAGATGTACTTCGGCTTCGATGGTAAAATTCCCCCTAGAGTCAAGAATTTTCCTTGCCCTTACGTCTCTTATTGTGAAATCATTCATGATGTATGTAATGAGACGAACTGATAAATAGTTAATTCAGAATGAAATACTGATCCAAGGCTAAAGCTTAAATTCACATTTGTAGACCTTAATTTTAGGCCTATCTTTTAAGAAGATTGCACTGCATTTGCGGCTACTCATATTACCAGTCACAATAGCGACCAAAATGAAACGGAAACTCTTATAACCCTTCGATTTCATCCTGAACTTGACCATTTCTGACATTTCAAATGCATTAATTCACTTGATATCACTGAGCTAAATGATTGGGATTTACCGTATTTCCCTTAAATTCTGGCGATATCTGTCGACAAAGGTGTTATAATTGCTCTTGTAGCCGGTCCACAGATCCTTGTAGGCACTGTCTATTTTTCCCACAATCTTGGCAGGCACACCAACAGCAATGCTTTCATCCGGGATTTCAAATTTGTTCTTAACAACAGCGCCCTCGCCTACCACAGCCCATGCGCCAACGGTAGCAAAATCCGATACCGTAGCACCCATGCCTATTACAGCCCAGTCTTTCACTCGGCCGGTGTGTATCACAGAAAGATGCCCTATTGTTGCATGTTCTCCTATGACCGTGGTCTCCCCCGGCCTGGCGTGAACCACACAGTTATCTTCAATTGCACTGTAGCTCCCGATCTCGATCCTGCCATAATCCCCTCTAAGCACGGCTCCTGGGCCTATCCAGACGCCGTCACCAATCTTTATATTTCCAATCACAGTAGCATTTGGGAAGATATACGATCTGCCAATTTCTGGGTGCTTTCCCTCAAACGAATACACTGGCATAAACCTGAAACCTTTGCAGGCTTATAAATTGACTTTTTAGAAGATCAACCTGGTTGATTCGTTGAGAATTTTTTCAATGTTAGGCTTCATGGCATCTATTCCCTCACGTATTGCTTCTGCGGCAACTACCGATGCAATTGCCATTGATTCGCGCATGCTCTTTCCCATGGAGAGTCCGAAATAGAGGCCCGCCCGATAGGAGTCACCTGCACCTGTACTGTCCCTTGGCGGCCCCAGTTTAAGAGGCGGAACATCAACGCGTGAATTTTTTGTATAGAGAGATGATCCGCGTTCTCCAAGGGTTGCTATGACATCTGTTCCATTCGCCGTGATTTCCCGGATACCAAGACCGGTCATTTTCTGCAGGGTTTCGAATTCACTCAGGTTGCCAATGAAAAAATCAGCAAGGTCGAGCATTGAAATTAGCGTTTCTCTGTCCCACTTGTAGGATATTTCCTGGCTCGGATCAAAGACAATCACTGAATCTTCACTGATCTGCTGTGCTATTCGCAAATATTCTTCAGCTGGTCCCGTGGAGAAGTGAGCGTACCTGTACCTGTTATTTTTGAAGCCCAACGAGGGTTTCCATGAGTCCATTGGTCCCTGAAAAACATAAGCAATCTGATCAGAACCGTCTGAAACTATGTAACATACTGGTCCCATACCTGTTCCCTGTATCGTGATATGACTAATGTCAATACCCATTTTTTCAAGCTTTTCGAGATAATCGCGATGCGTGACAGAAGATACGGAAGAGTATAGATCAAAATTGATTCCGAGTTTTGAGGAGATGATGGCAAAATTACCTGCCGTCCCCCCGAAGACCTCGGACATTCTTTCAACACCAATAGATCCGTGGGTTGGAATGGACTTGACCTTGATCATTACATCGATATTCACGTGACCAAAGTATGCGAGGAATGGCTCTTTCACCACACACTATATCCTTTTCATAGATATTTCTTTGTTTAATCATTTCTGGGTCGCGTGGGGCCTATGGCAGGTATATCGAAGATGATATAGCGCCCAATATCCGGTGAAATAGATCCGGGATCGGAATAGTGCTTACCGATTCCCTGATCGCGACTGAGGTTGCGAAGAGTATAACGTCTCATTCCTCCATATTGGTCATAATCTTCGACCTGAGCGAAATATTTAAGGTTCATAAGAAGTTGTATCTACCGGAACACATGACCAGATTGTAATATAAATAACCCATGTTTCGGCGAGATAGAATGATGGCCATGAGAAAATGCGGAAAGAAATTGGTCGTGAAAAAATGAAGAGCTAATTTCCCGAAATAAGCCAGACGGCACCGGGATGGGCAGGAGATCCAAGACTGTGAGGCTTGAAAATACGAAGGTATTCATTGGTTGCGCGGTATGCGGTACTGATTTGATCATCGGCTGTGTGAATGAAAGTGAATTTCTCATGTGAGAACTTTCTATATACCATATTTGGCCTCTCTGGACTGGAAAACCATATTAGCTTCCAGCAGGAAGTGAAAAGAATCTCCTTCGGAAAGGATAGCCAGAAAGAAAAAAGGAATTCTCCAAAGAGAAGAGAATGCAAAGAGGGAACCTGATATGGCTGAAAAAAATGGAATAGTCGAAGATATAAAGTCACTGGTTAGTTATTTCACGATCCTGCCTGTAAAATCTGATGATGTTCCTACAGTGCGGGGACTCTATTTCCTTTCTATTCTTGGCCTTTTCCTTGGGTTTATCGAGGGTGTAATATACTACTTCCTCGCCACCTATGTTAGTCTATTCTCCGCCGCCGTAGTTTACGTGATATTGGTGACAGCCCTTTCAGGTTTTCATGCACTTGATTCGGTTCTAAACACAGGAAATGCACTGATGCTGAGAAATGACAGATCCAGATTGGTCAAGATGATGAAGAACCCAGCTGCTGGAACTGGAGGCATTGGATCAGTTCTTGTAGTATATGGTCTTACGGTAGCTTTCGTTCTCTCCATACCTCCTTTCTATGCCCTAATAGCCATCACTCTCGCAGAAGGAGCTGCAAAATTAACATTTGTAACAACCTCCTTCGGTAAGAAATCTATAGGGAACGAAACCGTATCCGGCATAGTTGAGAACATTAACATGGGAGGGCCCGCCACCATCTACCTGAATATGATTATACTGATAGTACTCTCTTTAATCTTGGGGATTGACTTCCTTATCGCACTTGTGCTCACCCTGTTGGTTGCATATCTCGTACTGAAAAAAACTGCAAACGTGCTCTCAGGTATCAGCAGTGATGTCCTCGGATTCGCCGGAGAGATTGCAAGAATGACATATATCGCTGTATTTGCAATCCTTATCGCGGTGACTATGCATTATGGGGTTCTAAATCTCATAGTCCACGTTTGACATGGCAGTCAATGTGTCCCTGTCCCTAACCTGGTCATCGTATACCAGAGGAGATTCTTGTAACCTTCCAACTCTTCCGGAAAAACGCTCCAGAAATTCATAGAACTCACTCGGACTGCTGCAGATCACTATTGCTTTTTTGGTGTTCTTTGATATCCCAGCAGAGTGCAATGCACTTACGATCTGAGGCGACCCCGTGATATACATCATTACCAGCGATCCAAAATCGTGTATACGAGAGCTATAAGCAAGCCTCCTAGTAGCACGTTCGACGGCTATCCTCACTTGGAGCTCTGTAATGACTGCTTTCAAGTCAATGACAACAAATGTATCGGTCTGCTGCTTTGAAAAATCGATGATTTCACTCACACAGTTTGGTTCAAGAATAGAAATATAAAATAAATTAACCAACATTGGCTCCAGCGCGTCCCGTTCCGGGGCCAATTTTTGGCTTAAGAAATTGTGATATTCTGTCAAGGAATTTCTGCCTGTCCGGTCCGGAAACGAAGGCGGTCTCGAGCACCTGCTGGATATTATCCACGGGAACGATTTCGATCCTGTCCTTGTGTTTCTCGTCCAGTATGACGTCGCCATAGTTGGCATTTGGTAGTATTACTTTCTTCATGCCTGATTCGATTGCGGCCTCAACCTTAGCAGTCACGCCACCTACAGGAAGAACCGCTCCTCTCACGCTCAGTGAACCGGTCATAGCTATAGTCTGGTCGATAGGAATGTTCTCAATAGCCGATATAACTGCGGTTGCGATTGAAACGCTGGCGGAGTCACCCTCAACTCCATCGTATGAACCAACAAACTGGATGTGAATATCCATGTCAGTTATGTCCTTGCCACTTATTTTCTTGAACACGGCGGAGACATTTTCAACAGCTTCCTTGGCGATCTCCCCGAGTTTTCCTGTTGCAATAACGCTTCCGTTACCCTTCTTCTGTGCAGGGGTAACTTCGGCAACTATGGGCATAACGATACCGGTATAATCTGCCATTCCACTGTTTGCGCCCATGACAGCGAGGCCGTTGACCATTCCGACAGCCTCTCCTTCAGAAAGGAACGTCTTGTAGTTCTTTCTCACCTCAATCATTTTGTCGGCAACTTGCTGCTCAAGCGGCTTGCTTAGGTTTTTAGCGTCCATAACATGCTTTGAAGTAACAATATCGGCCTTCTCGCTAATTGCTATGTCTCCCGCAACCCGGATAAGACCGCCAAGTTCTCTCAGTCTGAGGGTAAGTTTCCCCTTTCTCCCCGATCTCTTCTGCGCCTCCTTTATTATTTCGACGACTGCGCCTTTGTCAAGATGAGGGATCTTCTTGTCCTTCTGAACTTCTTGAGCGATAAATTGAACTATTTTTTGCCTATTTTCGTCACTATCATCAAAAACATTGTTGACATAGACTTCGTACCCATATCCCCTTATTCTAGACCGAAGGGCAGGGTGTATTCCCTGAACTGCGTCAAGATTCCCCGCGGCAACCAGTACAAAGTCGCAAGGTACCGGTTCTGTCTGAACCATTGCACCAGCGCTCCTTTCGCTCTGTCCGGATATTGAAAATTTCTTCTCCTGCATTGCTGTAAGAAGAGCCTGCTGGCTTTCCGGCCTCAGGAGGTTCATTTCATCTACGAACAGCACGCCTTTGTGTGCCTTGTGAATATTGCCCGCTTCGACTCTATCGTGCGCTGGAGTCTCAAGCCCGCCAGACTGAAATGGATCATGTCTGACGTCTCCCAGCAACGCACCGGAATGAGCCCCAGTAGAATCTATAAAAGGCGGTTTCTCGTTTCCCGTATGCGAAACAAGAAGTTTAGGGATCATTGCTTTTTCCTGTCTGAAGCTTGGATTCATGGCAAGTGCCACATACAGGATTGCAGCTGCTATAATGGCATAAAAGAGTATAATTATGCCATACATAACCGCGAAAATTATTCCTATGAACACGATTGAGAAAATCACGAGCATGATGGATCTGGCCCTGTCCCGCTTTACCCTTTCAGCCTTGATCTGATACTGTTTTACGACCTCTCTGCCTTTCCCGGCAGGTAACGTCTTTACCTTTGGCCTGTTTGAGTCCTCAGGGTTCGGGAATACAAGTATATCCTCCAGTTCTTCTTTTGGCAGAAAGTCCACCATAGACTGGGCAAGCATTGACTTTCCAGTTCCAGGGTCCCCGATGAGTAATACATGTCTTTTCTGGAGCGCGGCTTTCTTTACTACTTCCCCTGCGCTCTCCTGTCCTATGACCTGATCAAAGAGGACTGGTGGGACCTTGATGTCCTTTGTCGATGTAATATTTAATTTGTCAACCCATTCCTCTACACTGTCGACTGTATCTTCCACACTTACGTATCCAAATTCAATAATTAAGCCTTTTCAATATTGAGTTAATTTTGTCTTTTGTAACTTATAATATATATACCCACAGCGGAAGTTGCAAAATTAAAGAAAAATACCGAAATAAACATGATTTAAAAAATGGGGATATTTAGGAAACGGTAAACTGTGGTTTAACCTATTTCTACGGCAAATATCTTCTTCTGGGTGAACATTGCTTTCATGGCTCTGACTTCATCCACAACGTCGGGGTTCACCTTGAAGTACTTGAAACCATTCTTAGTTTGCTCCGCCTTAACGAGTCCAAGACCAACCAGGCTTTCTTCTACGGTGTATCTCACACCGAGTCCCTCAAGGCATCCTTTCACGTTGGAGGGATCCGACTTGATTGCCCTGGAGATTTCCGAAAGATACGACCTGTACGGATATATGCTAAGCAGATAGAAGAGAGCTTTTCTTCTAAGCTCACTCCTGTTAAGTGATCTTATGACGTTTCCGTCTGCCACCGTTTCCATACGCTTATATTCCATAGACTATATTTAAAACTTTTTGTCTGACAAACCACAGATAGCTTCTAATACATTCCCACTGCACAAACTACCTACATAAGAGGTATTTAAGTCAGACAAAACAATAAACCCCAAATTAACCTGTCCATTTAAGTGATCCTGGTAAGCCAAGTTTCATATTTCCCTACTTTTCCCGTTACGGTGTCACTGTACAGTTTTGCAATCTTCCCAGTAATCTTGCCAGTTGAACCTTCCGAAACAATGATCCCATCCACCTCCACTATTGGGGATATCTCGGCAGCCGTACCTGCGAAAAACAGCTCATCAGCGTTATACAGTTCTTCTCTGTGCACAAATCTCTCAATGACCTCTACCCCCATATCTGCTGCAAGTTTCATCACTGTGTCCCGAGTTATGCCGACAAGAATATCCGATTCAACGCTCGGCGTTATCAGCCTATTTCCGCTTACGAGAAATATATTTTCCCCGGGACCTTCGGTTATATATCCTGCTGTACTTGTTAGGATAGCTTCATCATAGCCCATGCTCACCGCTTCCCTGTTTGCAATTATCGAATTAAGATAATTTCCGCTGGCTTTTGCCTCGATAGGCAAAACCGCTGACGATGGCCTGTGCCAAGAGGAAACCTTGCACTTGAGACCTTTCATTTCTTTTGCAGAATAGTAACTTTTGAATGGCACTGCTCCGATGAAAACGCTCACTTTTTTGCCAACAGTACTGAGCCCTATCCGATCATCGTTGTAGAACGCAAAGGGTCTGATATACGCGTTCCGGTATTCATTTAGTGAAATGATATCTCTGATCCCTTTCTCGATGTCATCAGCAGTGAAGGGAATTGACATGGAATATATTTTCATGGATCTCAGAAACCTCAGTACATGTTCCCGCAACCTGAAGATTGAAGCAGACTCGCTGGTATCGTAGCTCCTGATCCCCTCAAATATTCCGCTTCCATACTGCAGGGAATGCGTCAGGACAGGCACCCTGGACTCTGAATATCTTACGATCTTGCCATCAAGCCAAACACGCGCTTCGCTTTCCATGATGATCCTTCTGCTATCCCGTCTCGATATAATTTATTGATGTTTATCCTTCGATCAAGAGGAACCTGCAAAATTAGATATAATAAACTTATGATATAGATCAGTGTCGTTTACCATTGGAAACGATCTCAGGTTTACCGTTTTTGGAGAATCTCACGGCCCAGCAGTGGGGGGGGTCATTGATGGTTTCCCATCTGGATTTGCTCTGAATCTGGATGGCGCCTCAAAATGGATGGAACGTAGACGCCCCGGCCAGAGCGAGATCACCACAAGACGCAATGAATCAGATATTGTCAGTGTGCTGTCTGGGCTGAGTGACGGTTACACCAATGGGGGGCCACTTGCTTTTTACATCAATAACAGCGATGTTATAAGCGAGCATTATTCTGAACTTAAATACAAACCAAGGCCAGGGCATGCTGACTTCTCGATGCTGATGAAGTACGGGAAACACAGACCTTTTCAAGGCGGAGGATTCCTTTCTGGAAGGCTTACTGCACCACTAGTATTTGCGGGCGCAACCTGTATTCAGTTGCTTGAAAAGTATAACATCACCATTACATCGTACATTGACAGGATTGGTGATACCAACCTCGATCATGAGGTAGAGATTCGTCCGGAAGATGCATATTCCTTCAAGACAAGGATCCCTGACCAGAGTGTTGATGAGGCGGCTTACTCTGCCATCAGGGCGGCATTAGGGAGAGGAGACAGCCTCGGTTCGTCAGTACGCACGGTCGTCACCGGCCTTCCCCCCGGTATCGGTGAGCCTATTTTCGATTCCATGGAAAGTGAGATCAGCAGGATGATGTTTTCTATACCGGCAATAAAGGGAATTGAGTTTGGCCTTGGATTTGACTTCGCCAGCTCTGCTGGCTCGACGGTCAGGGATGAGATGTACGTTAAGGAAGGTAAAGTATCATTCCTGAGCAACAATAACGGCGGCATCCTTGGTGGAATTTCCAACGGAATGCCCATGACTTTCAGGGTGGCCGTGAAACCAACATCTTCCATAAGAATGGAGGAGAGGACCGTGAACCTCGAAACCATGGAGGATACGTCTATCTTGATAAAGGGCAGGCACGACCCCTGTATAGGAATACGCGCTCTTCCTGTAATCCAGACTGCAACTGCGATTGTTATAGCAGACTTTATGATTACAGCGGATCGCATTCCAAGGGTGTTGACCTAGAACAGGCTTGAGAACGGGATAAGGAAGAGCAGAAATGAAATAATCAGTGCGAGGGGAAGAGTAAATGCGATCGCTCTCTTGGCCTTCTTCACAGTGGAAAGGACGCTTGCCGTCAGCTTGTGATAGCTGTTCTCTTCACCCATCTTCACCCCGACATCTACTGACGCCATACCTAACTCAACGTTGCCAGTATTCCTCACTGCGTCCCTGATAGTTCCTACAATGAGATCAGAGATTATGTCCAGGTCTCCGTCCATACCCAGCGGAAAAACATCCAAAGTGCTCGCGTTGACTATATGATTGTCCGTGGTATAGATTTCAACGTTAGATACAATATGAGCTGACTTCTTTCTGACCATGTCTATGACCTCCCGCGTTACATTGTTTGAATCCGTCAAGACAATGGCATCATTTCTTTCTCCAGAATTGATAGCAAGGGTCTGAATTCCCATTTTAGCCAAGCCTGGGAAAGTTGCTTTCAAAGATGCAAATCCTACCTTTGCAGGTAAATTTGGATTGGATCTCACAAATTCTCTGGTAAATGGCTTTATTAAATCAGAACAGTCCCTGAGCTCGTTTGCTCCTTTGGTAAAATTGTTCTGGGCATCAACCAGCGCAAATTCACTTGCTCCGTGAGCTTTTATAGCCTCCATTACCCTCATTCCCTCACCGAGCTCGATGTCGTCGAACGGTTCCAAGTCGGGCACTACACCACCAAATCCAAAATTTCCGAATCTCATGAGGGTTATGCTGTATCTGCCCGCGTTAAGCTTTCTGAATCGTGACATCACTTTTGTGTACTTCATTTTGCGAAGTGCCTCACGAATTCCTGATGCAATGTTATCAATGTCATTTTCTCCCTGGCAGTTGTTCGCGTGGGTTGTTGAAGTGTGAAATACCATGAGTTCCCTGCCCATATCTGAAAGCTTATCCTGCAGCCTGATTGGCAGGTCGCTGCAGCCAAGA
This sequence comes from Thermoplasmataceae archaeon, assembly GCA_038729425.1. Classification (NCBI taxonomy): domain Archaea; kingdom Methanobacteriati; phylum Thermoplasmatota; class Thermoplasmata; order Thermoplasmatales; family Thermoplasmataceae; species Thermoplasmataceae archaeon. The sequence continues at coordinate 87,148 of JAVYSB010000001.1, forward strand.
CGCCCAAACGGTCCGGGGTGCACATATGGAAAAATGAGTGACACAAGCGGTCCATGCGAATTCCGGATGTCAATTACCTTGACAGGAACGATCTGCTCTTTCTTGTATATCCTGTCAAAGAACTCTTTGCCAACCTGATCCGAATCTCCCATGGATCGAAAGTTGAGGAAAAACTGCAAAAGTTTCATAGGGCTTACGCCGTAGTCTGTCGCGAAGTCCGAAAGCACTGATCTTGCAAACAGGATTGCAATCAGGGCACTAATAACGGATGAAAGAACAAAGGGTATTATGAGTGAGTATCCCCCAAAAAGGTATCCAAACGTTATTATTGCGGCATATGTGTAATTAAGGGATGGGGGGAGGAGGTACGATATTTTCTCAGTATAGTACACCTCAAAGATAAGAACTCTGAAAAATGAGACGAATGACACAGCAAAGAACAACTGCGCTTCCACGCTTCCAAAAGCATCCAAAAGATGGGAAATCCAAAAGATGACTGTCCACAAACCGTAGCTTATAAAGTCCAGATATACAATCCTTCTAAGCGGGAAATGGAATTTTCCAATCTTAATAAATATGGAATCGAAGATTATCACAAGTATGAATGAGAGAATGAAGCCGATCGCAACCTCCAGGATTGACCCTACCAGAACATAATCAACAACTGCGAGAATGAAAATTGGAACTATGTAGAATTTCCATCCCGGCGCCCCTCTGACAAATCTGCTGAGGTCTTCAATTGATCTGTGTTTCTTAGGTACTGGCTGCGTTGGTGTGAATACGCTGTGATTTAATAATGCTTACTCAATTGCTTAATTCTTGCCTTTAAGTATCTTCAGGAGCTTTTTTTCAACTCAATGAGACTCTTATAATGATTTTCAAGCATTTCCACATGTGTATGAGGATCATACCTGCCGGATATGTACTTTCTCGCGCTTTCGCACAATTCTGTGTGCTTGTTATTGTTGCTCTTCAATTCTCGAATCTTCTCCGCAACTTCCTTCGGCTTTGAAAAATCAACGCCTATCATGCCGTTTTCAGGTGAATTAGTGTTTATAAGTGGGAATTTATTTGAAACGATTGCCGGTTTTCCACACGCCATAGCTTCGAGAACTGCTATACCAAAAGTATCCGTCTCTGAAGGGTGCACGAAGACAGAAGCATTAGAAAGGGCACTCAGCTTCTCCTGCTCCCCAATATAGCCCGTCATCTGCACAAGATCCTCAAGATCCATCTTGGATATCATTTTCCTGATCTTATCCTCCTCTGGTCCAGTGCCGGATATGACAAACCTGACGCCATTGTTTCTAGGGAACTCATTGGCTACGTCCAGTATATTGTAAATACCCTTGTCCTTGGTGATCCTCCCTATATATTGAACCACGAATTTGTTTTCCCTGCTCTTCCCCGGTTTATACCTGTCTGTACGAACGAAGAGTGGAAGCTCAATGGCATTTCTTATACCATTTTCCTTCAGGAATTCCACTGCAGATTGACTCGGTGCCGTTACCATGTCACATTTATCGTAAAGGTAAACATTGTATCTCCATGAAAGATCAAACAACTGGCTCTTGAAGGGAAGTTTTATGGATTCCTGCATCCGTATAAAATCCGTGTGAAACGTGGCGACAACCGGTATGTTTTTCTTTCTTGCGGTGTGATACCCTATTGACCCCATGAAGAACGAGGAATGTATATGAACAACGTCTAGCTCAAGTGAATTCAGTTTCCTGAACAGTAGAAAAGGATAGAGAGCCAGTGGCCATCTGTATTGCGGATACACGAAAATGGGAACGGACTGGCTTATGAATACATTCTTCTCGTGCCTATCCCCGCTCAACGAAAAAACAAAGACCTCGTGCCCCCGATCCTCCAATGCTCTCTTGGTATCACGGAGATAATGGGAAACGCCATCCGGCGTTGGGTAATATGTATCCGTGAAGAATCCTATCTTCATTACTCTATCAGCCTTCTATTTTAACTATCTTGAACATGCCATATCCGGTCAGTACTCTTACATATTTTGGTACTAAGATAGAGCTAATATTGTCAAGATCAATATATAACTTTTTTGTATAGGTTAACTTTTCTTCTGCCGATATTACAATTATATTTGAAAACCCAAGCCTGGTCACTATTCTACCTGAAATCTGCTTATTTCCCCTCCCAAGAAGGAAATTCTGCCCACCCACCGGAGATATCACCAGCATACAGCTGCCTTCACAAACCACTTCGTATATCCTTTCCTCAGTAATATCCTGCTCCTCTACATTCCCATCAAATACTAGATCGAATCCGAGCAAGCTCGTTTCCTTTCCTAGGCGCCTTATAATTGCCTTGCATGTTGATCCCGGACCTAAAATGTATCTGACATTTTTGTCTAGATGTTCCAGAAAATAATCCACGATTCCTTCAACATCACCTCCGAAGAAGTCCATTTTGGGTGAATTTATTATTCCCTCGCTGATTGGAGTTCGTAATTCTCCGTATAGTCTTGGTGATGGATGCAGATCCCCAATTTCTTCTTCCGGAATGTCCACGATTTCAGCTTTCACTGTTTCGAAGGTACCCGCAGATAAAATATTCCTCATAACATTAACAGCGAACTGAACACTAGCAGCAAAGACAGAACTTTCCATTTTGACTCCGGATGGTACCCCAAGAACTGGGATATCACTGTGCCCTGATGATAGTATATCCCTGGCTGTCCCGTCTCCACCACAGAACACAACGAGATCTGGATCTTTCTCGGCGACACGATCCATAAAGCACCTGGTGTCAACGCTGGTCGAAGGGTTACCCGGTTGATAGATGATCCCGTAACTCCTAATGCCAAGATCATCCATTTCATCAGCACCCATGATTCCTGAAGGGACAAGGTAATCTATTGCCAGATCCTTCACTTCGGAAAGAAATTTAAGGCCACGCGTCACAGACACACTCATTTCGCCCTTAACATCTTCAACAGAATCTGATCCCTTTCTGCCCACCAGCGCTCCGTAACCGGCCCTTGGATTTATGAAGAAGCCTACTCTCATTGAGGGTTTATGTTATTTGCCCTATATATCTTGGCTCTGATGGCGGGGGCTGAAACGAAATGTATACCACCGCAGCGTCGAACTGAGTATCCGTCACCAGGAGGGTCATTTCACCGGTCACATTAACGGGGGTTACCTGCAGCTGGAGTTGTCCTTTAACCTGAAGATTTCCACCCGGAGACAATATAGTTGCTGACCCGTATGCGCTCCTGTTAACGGTTTCTGTTCCCACTGTATAGCGGTATGAATTACCGGTGTCTGTAAATATATACGCTGAAATGTTAAGGCCCACTTCCCCGGTATTCTCGACCGTTATATTTACGGTTCCATTCCACGTTTCAGATAATTTACCACCGTTGTTGGCAAATCCAGGGGGGTTCAGTGTCAGAGGGTCTGTCCTGAAATTGGTATTCACGAGAATTACAGTCAACTGGATATTCGAACTGCTTCCCCCGTAGTAAGTGGTAAGGGTATAGTTATAATAACCTGTCCTGTTTAGATTCTGTGTTTCCAGCGTTACATGATAGAGAGCAGAACCCCCAGGATCTATGGGCGAAGATCGCTCTGAGGAAAATGTGTATCCAATGAGCGGAGATACTGAAAACGCCGGAACCATAGAGGATATGCCTCCGTTTTTCACGTATACTGTAAAATTGGCATTCTGTGGGGTTCCATTAATGATCAGGAAGTTTGGATCACTTACGCTTGCGGTTATATGGCTCTCTGAGACATGAAATGGAAAAGGAACAAGCCCAAGGAACAGGATGATTATGGCAATGCCGCCTATAACTCTGGAAAATTTGAGCGGCCGGTATATGTTGCCCAATGGTTCAGGTCCACGAATGCCTAATATGACGACAAAAACGGCGAGTATGAACCATGGAGTGTAGGTTAATCCAATGAGCACAAGCCCGATGATAGAAATGTAAGAAACGTACCTAGAATAGCCGCCGAATAGTCCCACAGACACCAAACCTCCATCAAGGAATCCGGCTGGAATTGCATTGAACGAGTTGACAATGAGGCACACCCATCCGCTGTAAGCTATTATATTAGGCACTGAAGAAACAGGATAGAAGAAATTTATCAGAATTGGATATATGATAGGAAGGCTGACGGTATTAATGGGGGAATTTACGCCTGGTGCGTATGAGTTTGAAGCTGGAATGGCAATGTTGCCTACTATTATCAAAAATAAAGAACCGATAAAACCCGCAATGATTGGAAAAGACCCGGCTTCAAGGAGAGACCTCCGCGTCTTGAATGGCCGGGACGGCAAATTGATCACACCCATTGTCCCTATCCCGAATGGATCTGGTATGAAGAGAGGTGCCTCATATTTCATACTGTTTCTCCTTAGAGCATAGAATCTGGCAAGCTCCCGCAGCCCGAGAACCCCAATTATGGGCAAAACAAACAAGAGAAATGCCACGGCGGTGTTGGCAAAAAAACTGGTTGTATGCGTGTATTGTTCCTGATAAGTGTATCCTGTGTACCAGAGACTTGCAATGGTAAGGGCAACCATAATCGATCTGATCAGGTTCCTGTTCCTATGCTGAGAAACGCTCTTGATTACATAAAGCTCGTCACCGAACATGCCGGACGTGAATACCACATACCCGTGGGATGAAAGTTCGTCCACCAGTTCTGAAAATTTCCCCTCTGGGTAATTGGCAAGACCAGGTATCCTGAAATAATATGAACCACCCCTCTCCCCGGTTTCTGAAATTTCATAATGAGATGCAACGATCTTCTGTATCCTATTGTATTCATCATCCATTATTCTTTACCTTACTGAAGCTTACTATCGAAAAAACTCCTTATTAACTTTTCATCCAGATTCCTTGATGAAATCGCAGAGTAGTATCTGTCTGATCCGTTGTTTCCATTGTCTGGAAGCCCCAAGCCTTGTGCTATTTTCCTGGCACTGGATTGATCTCTAACGAAGATCATGTGCTTTTTTGAATCATGTCTGTCAAGGGAAACTATTACGACATTAGCCTCCAGTCCGTAAGCAGCTTTTGACAGATCTTTTTCTGCATCCTCGTCGAGGGAGCCATGGATAAATATTACCCTTTCCTTTCCGGATTCTATCGTTTTCCCTGTGTGGATTAGTGCCTTCACAGACTCTTTCAGGTGCTTCTCATGGTTCTTTCTAGCATCAATGTTTTCGTTGACGATAACCCTGATGGCGTCTGAAATATTGCCCTCACTATAACCAATGATTTTCCTGATTTCTGCAAGTTCCTTATAGCTATTGTTAAATAAATTGACTGCAGCAGGACCGGCCACAAATATTATTCTCTGGATCCCTTCCTGTATGTTCTCCACGCTTTTTATCTTGACGAGTCCTATCTCCGCAGTTGATGAGAGATGTGTGCCGCCGCAACCCTCTGCGTCAACTCCGTCAATCTCGACGACCCGGAGTTTGTCCGAGAGGGGGACGCCACCTTGAAAGAGCCTGAAACCATATCGTTCAATAGCGTTGTTCCACTCTATGTTCTTCACTGTAATCTTTCTGCTTTCTGTAATAATTTTGTGGCATTCGCGCTCAATCTTCAGAATGGTATCTGCATCGATCTTCCGGTAGTTGGTTATATCTATTCTCGAATCTGCAACTTCCTTCTGGACACCGCTCTGCCATACGTGATCGCCGATAACTCGCCTCATTGCGCCTAGCAAGAGGTGCGTTGCCGAGTGGTGTACCATCAGCTGCCACCTTCTCTCGTAGTCTATTATGCCCTTTACCCTTGATTTCTCTGGTATATTTCCATTTATATAGTGAACTATTGCCTTTCCGTGTTTCTCTACCCTTGTAACTTCTACTTCATAGTTCCCGTATTTCAGGACACCCAGATCATACGGCTGTCCTCCACCTTCTGGATAGAAGGCTGTCTGGTCAAGAATGACATACCCATTTCCTGAATACATTACGGAAGCAGTGAATTCTCTCATGTTTACATCATCATAATAAAGCGACCGCGTGAAAATATCAGGAAACCTTTCAGTCGGTTCCCTTTGCAGCTTTTTCACGTCATGAAGGGATACAACCTTGGCCTGGAAGTTATGCGGTATTTCCAAATTCTTTCCAGTTATTTCCTTGTAGATCTGTGACGCAAATTCAGGATATATTCCATATGAATCGTATAATTCCAGCAGTTGTTCCTCGCCAACAGATCCTGCTTTTTCTATGGTTCTTCGCAGGACAGCTTCTCCTCTTTTCAGGGCAGCCTCGTATTTGGTAGTTTCCTCCTCGATAACATCCCTGATAAATTCCTCTGGGAAGTTGAGCTTCATGTCTCCTAGATTATCCTTCTGCATCCTTATGAGATCAAGAAGCGTGATACCAGAGCCAATTTCACTGAGATACCTTAGAGATCTTCTGATAAGCAGCCGTGAAAGATACCCGACCTTGACATTGGAAGGGATGACATAGTCGCTGAACATGAATAAAAGCGATCTGCTGTGATCGGCTAGTATGAAAGCTGCCATCAGCTTCTCCATTTCCTTTGTAATCTCATCTGAATTATTCCCATTTTCTGTTGCATGGCTGGTAATTACCCGTCGGATTATTGCAAGGGGCAACTCTGTTTCGTCAGACGCCATAGCCCTGACAATTCTGGCAATCATGTTCTCGTCAGGTCTCGTGATACCTGCTTCATTCAGAATTGCCGACAATATCTTCGGAAAAATTGAGTCATAGACTGTGGAAGTACCGTTGCTGAGCCATACTAGCCTCTCAAGGCCGTACCCAGTATCCACAATCCTCTGAGGCATAGGGGAATACCTCTTCCCTTCAATTTCAATCTCCCCATCTTCATCTTCGGAAAGATCCATGAAAACGAGCGTTGCGACTTCCAGACCAAGTACGAAGACTTCCAGGGCATTACCAGCATTTCCGCCTCCGGACCATGGTTTTTCCTTGAATGTGATGAGCTTCTGGTCAATACCCAGTTTCTGGGTCAGAAATTCGTTGCAGTACCGGACTGTGCCTTCCTTCCAGTAAATTTCCTTGTTGTCTGTATTGAAGGAGTCATGACAGAGCATCTCAAAACTGGTGAGATGCCTACCGGTTACGCCGACCTGATCGATATCATTCATCCTGATGCATGGCTGTGACATTGCCAGAGGATTACCGGGAGGAGCCACAAGCCCAGAAGTCACCTGAGGTTGGAAATCATATATTGAGGCATTTACGAGTAGAACATCATCCCGCCATCTGGGGACTATGGGGTATGGAGAAACAATCTTATGGGTGGCCCTGAAGAAATCAAGGAATTCTTTCCTCATCTCGTCAAGGTTGTATTTTGTAGCAGTAGGGGGCATTCCGATGAACCCGTATTCGTCGCAGGGAGGGTCTCCGCAAGTCTTTCTTTTATCGTCAGATGTCCAGAAATACGATAAACACGATGTGCACTGTTTCCTCTTCATGGATCTGGACTTGAAGAATTCCAGCTCAAAAGCCTTGGTTTCGCCCGACATTTAACCACCACGCCATTTTTCTAGTCCAAAATATTACGCCATTATTATAAGCTTGCCGAACAGATCGGTTCACTGCCTTTCCAGATAAATCATGTAGTTGGCGCGGTCATACGGGATCAAGTTCACTTTCTGTACTACCCTGAAACCTTTGATCTCCCGGATAGCTGCATTGAGGATCTTTTCCTCATCGGATCGCGAGGATATTGCCCTGATCTTCACCACGAGCAGGGCCTTTTTTGCTTCAGGAAAGGCAGAGGCATTGTTGTTGAATATCTGTATCTGGTTTCTCTGGGAAATGTCCTGATACAGCACATCCACATCCTCCACCAAGAAAGAATATTTCTCCACGAGATTCGCGTCCTCCAGTATGGGATAAATATTATTGCGACTTTCTGCGAGGGTAAGCAGTTTCATGAAAGGCTCATATGCAAGTTCAACCGCATATATCCTTCCGGAGACACAGATATCGGAAAGATGGCTCACCGTGGTTCCCGTGGATGCCCCCAGATAAAGAACCCTAGTATCTTCCCCAAATGGGAAGAATTTAAGACCTTTCAGGAAGCCGGCAGAGAGTTTGCTCCTCTTGGGGTCCCAGTATCGGAAAAACCTGTCAGAAGACCTCTTGGTAACCTCGCCGTACACGCTTCTGGGCACCTCAGACTGTGTGTAAAGCCTCCGCCCTTCTATTAAAATCCTGCGCGAATCAAATGCTGCCAGATCAATAAACCCCCAGAATCATATCAAAACAGAAAAAGAGAGAGATAAAACATATTTATCTTTTTAGAAATAGGGTAGCATGGCATCGATTGAATGCGAGATGTGCGGTAAGAAAGTGCAGAAAACGACTAAAATTAGGGTTGACGGCGCGATTCTCAATGTGTGTGATGCTTGTGCTAAATTCGGCAGGCCAGTTGAAAACATGAGAAGCTATAGCCCAGCACAGCGTGTTACTTCCGCCAGCACAGTGATGATGCCTGAGAAGCCGAAGTATACTCCGCCTCCAGTCCGATCGAAACAGGTTTACCGAAAACCCAGGGATGACATAGAGAACTTGGACATCGACCCAGACTATGCGATCATTATAAGGGAAGCCCGCGAGAAATTGTCATGGACACAAGAGGAACTTGCAAGGAAGATCCAGGAAAGGAAAAATGTGCTTTCAAGCATTGAAAGAGGAGAGTTGATGCCCGACGTGAGGGTTGCAAGGAAACTCGAGAAACTGCTTGAGGTGAAGATCATCCAGAAGGGATAATTCACTGAATTTTCAATATAATTTTCATTTTCTACTCGTATTATTGTACCATTTACCTGTGAAAAAAGATTAAATAATAATGTTTTTATGTGTTATCTAAGGTACCAGAATTGAAAATAGAAATAGGTCAGCGGCTGGAATTTGAAGTGGACCGTGAGGACATATTGGAAGCAGACAGCAGATCCATCATTGCAACTTGGTATCACCTTGGAACACCCATTTTCGTTGAGCTCACGGTCAGCAAGACGCTATTGGCAGAACTAAGGAAACTGTTCAAGGGAAACGAGAGAAAGAGTGCGTTGGTTTCCATTGCTAGAGTTTCCAAGACAAAGTACAACATTGAGCCAACCATGGTACTCGTTAACGCCCCGAAAAAGAACATCACACCATTGAAGTGAGTTGTGACTACGAAATAATTGCCTCTCACGAGGCATTTCCAAAATTATTTATTGTACTGGTAGAACCCCCTACCCGATTTTTTCCCCAGCATACCTGCAGAGACCATTCGCTTTAGAAGGTTAGATGGCCGGTATTTGCTATCTCCGTATTCATGGTATAATATGTTGGCAACATCGTACGTTATATCTAGTCCCACCATATCTGCGAGCTCAAGAGGGCCCATGGGAAACCCCGCGCCTGCTTTCATTGCCCTGTCAATGTCCTCAGCTTTTGCTACACCTTCGTCCAGCATGAAAGCGGCTTCATTCATCACTGGAACGAGTATCCTGTTAACGAGGAATCCGGGTACCTCCTTGACCCTTATCGGTATCATCTGAGTTCTGTGGTTATGCAAGCCACCAATGAAGTCCGATATCGTCCTGAATGTCTCTTCCGATGTCTGGATCGCAGGAACAATCTCAACAAGCGGCAGTGTATATGGTGGGTTGAAGAAGTGGGTGATAATTACGCGCGACGCATTGGAGACGTTTCCCGCCATTGCACTTATGCTTAATGATGAGGTGTTGGATGCAACAATGGTATCTTCCCTGCAGTTTTCAGAAATCGCCTTGAATATTTCCTTCTTGACTTGCATGCTTTCAAATGCAGCCTCTATTACAATATCTACGTTCCTGAATTCTGTGTACGAGTCCGTTCCACGTACTCGCTTCATAGCGGCCTCAACAAATCTCTGATCATAATTCGGCCTGAGTTTTTCCTGTATAGCTGCTTTCTGATCGGCAGAAAGCTTTACGCCATAATTCTCGATACGCATGATCTCCTTGCTGGCCTTTGATGCGTCATAGGATGCAAGATCATCGAGAATCTTTTTGATACGCTTAATTCCCTTCTCCGCAAGCTCCATGTTCACATCCTTTACTACAACTTCAAATCCATTGAATGCCATGAGCTCCGCAATTGCAGCACCCATGTTTCCGGCACCGATAACTGCTATCTTCTGCTTCACCATTGAAAACGACCGTTACTGCATTCCGTGAGCTTTTATAAATATGCCAGGGCCAAAAATATCGTTTTCAGATCAATACAGCAGGTTTCTGAGTGCATCCTCAAGGTTAGGGAAACTAAACTTGAAGCCATTATCCAATGCGACCTTCGGATATACCTTCAAGCCGCGAGATATAACAGATGAACCTTTGCCTAGTATAAGTCTCAGCAGCGACGGAGGAATTCTAATCGAACTCCTCTTATTCAAGACCTTCCCGAGGGTGGCCGAAAATTCCTGCATGGTCGGAATGTTCGGAGAAGAGGCATTGATTGCCCCATAAATCTGGTTGTTCTCGATTGCAAACTTAATCAGGGATACTTCATCTGACATGTGTATCCATGGAAACCACGGGGTGGCGGACTTCACGTAGCCACCTATGCCTTTCCGGAATAGCGGGACCAACAAACCCAACGCCCCTTCGCCCTTGACTAGAACGACAGTAGTTCGGATGAGAGAAACCCTGACTCCCAGATCATTTGCCTTCTTCGCTTCCCCTTCCCATTTTGAAACAAATTTTCCCCAGAAATCGTTCCCGGCCGGACTTGATTCGGTCACAGTGTCGACGCCACCCCCGTCATACCCATAATATCCTGCAGCAGAAGCGTTCACCAGAAAACGTGGTCTGTCCTTTGCTATTCTTATTGCATCCACGATTGCCCCTGTGGTTTTTACCCTGCTGTCTATTATCTCATTCATGTATCGTTTGGTCCACCTTTTGAAAATGGGAGCGCCAGACAGGTTTATGACCCCCAATGAGCCGTCCAGTTCTCTGAACCAGCCGTCACCGCCTTCATAATCGAATTTCACAATTTTCTTTGCGGATGGTACCGCGGTCCTCGCCCCCGTGGGGTCTCTCGCTAAGACCGTGATCTCATATCCAGAATTCCCCAGCTCCTGACACAAATACCTGCCTATTGATCCGGTTGCTCCAGCAATTACAAGGCGCTTATTTTGACTCATAATAAAATGGAGACAAAACATTCTAAAATATATTTGTATCTTTACCATTGAAAGAATAGGTAATTACAATCGGTGGCGTATCTGGGCGAATAAATCTTGAATGTATATAAGAAGATAGTACTGATAGAATTCACTGCGGCCATCACTTTCAATCTCAGCGAGTATGCCATCACAGAGGGTTAGGGAAGTTGAAAATGGCAGAATTTAGAATTAACAGGTGGAGGGTGGACGTTGATAAGCTCAAATATGCAGTTGGGAGCTCATTGTTTCTTGTTGGTGCTTTCGTTTCCATAATAATAATTCTCGAGTTATCCATACTCCAGATTCCATTCTCAATTGACGGATACCGGGTCCATGCGATTGGATTTCCATGGTTAACTGAGCAGGTAGCAAATTCGACCGGGTTATGGAGAATGCCAGACTACACTCAGCAATTTCCAAATGTATACTTCCTCAACTACGGGGAAGCGCTATTTATTGCACTGGCATTTACAGTATACGGGAGAGCACTCAGGAATTCATTTAATGTCATTAATAGGAATGCAAGAGATACCATATCAAGAATCGGTTTTATAAGTACAATTCTGTCAATGGCAGGACTGCTATATTATTGGGTCAGAATGACAGTGTTGTTCAATACATACGTTCTTGGAAACAGTGTTTATTACCCCGCCAGTACGCCTGCACCCGGTGTGGGTTGGTTGAAGCAATTCAATTTACCCTTGACGATGAATATAAAACCTTACTCCGGTGCTCTTGTTTATCACATATATACGAGTACAATATCCATTGGTGCCGGTTTACGCATTGATATGGGTTTATACATTGTAGCGTTCATTTTTTTCATCTCTATAATTATATGGAAATATTTCATTTAAAATGGGGTTTCAAATGAGATAACAGGTGTCCAAAACAAATGAACACGGCGTTGTATAGTTTTTTTTACGTAGTCAATTTTCAGTTGACAGACAGCGATCATATCAGTAGCATATTTTCGAGGGCCATTGCTTGATCTTGGACTGTACCATTGCTACCATTACTGTATTGGAGAATGCTGCTCGGCCTATTTGAGGTCCTCCTCTCCATTGAGTCATAAAGAAACAGAATATTTCCTTCCTTTTCTTCTTTGTATATCTGAACCGAGGTACGCCCCTTTGACCTCAAATATATAATGGGAGGCACTGATTGACCTGCACCCCTCTTCTCGGAATAACAAAAAAAATAGAGCTAGATGTGATCGCATATTGCACACAATATGGAGCAGCACACCGGAACTCGCAAACCGCTGACGGAAGCGAACCTTGGCAATCAGATTCTGCAGGATCATCAGATATATATGATCAGGGAGGCACTCAAAGATATTCTTGTTGAAACGGACATGGAAATTCTGAGGAACAAGGCAGCAGCAATCCGAGATAAAATATCAAGACCTATGGCACCGATTGCGCCCGTGCCTGGCCAAGAAAGGCGTATCTCAAAGGATGTTGTGACAAGCGAGATTGAGCAGATTATTTCCTCGGCAACATTGGAACGTGCACTATATTATGCGAGAAGACTTAAGCACAGCCTCGAATCAAGCAAGCACAACCGCGTAAACGACCTTGATTTATCCAGGTGGAAGGAGTATGGGGAAGTAATAACCGACAGCCTGTGGCTGGAAGAGAAGAGGAGCCGATCGGGCGAACACAGTGCATGGTACTGGGGAAATTTTATTCCTCAGATCCCAAGGCAGATGATGTTGAGATACACCAAAAGGGGAGACTGGGTTCTTGATCCTTTTCTCGGAAGCGGAACCACACTGATCGAGTGCAGGAGAATGGGGAGGAATGGAATAGGTCTTGAGTTGAACGAGAATATCATGAACAGATCTTCAGAAATAATAGAAAGGGAGAAGAACCCATTTAATGCGAGGACGAAGACGTACGTAGGAAATGCCCTAGCTGCTGATTATAAAAAGATACGCGAGGATAATGGAATCGAGAGATTCCAGCTTGTAATATTGCACCCCCCGTACCAGGACATCATAAAATTTTCAGAATCCCCCGATGACCTTTCCACAATTAAAGACACTGAGCAATTCGTCCATAAAATCGGCGAACTTTCATCCAGGCTGCATCCGCACATTCAGGAAGGAAGAATACTGACCCTTGTGATTGGAGACAAATATGAGAACGGGTTGCACATTCCCCTTGGGTTTTATTGCATGAATGAGATTATGTCAAGGGGGTATGCCCTCAAAACGATGGCAGTCAAGAATTTTGATACAACGAGAGGAAAAAGGTCATCGGAACAGCTCTGGAGATACAGGGCACTTGCAGGCGGGTTTTATATCTTTAAACACGAATACATCTTTGTTTTCACTAGGATTAAGCTTAATGATTAGATAATCAACCAGTGCCAATCACGCTATATAGGAAGTTGCCGAGGAATCAAATTTGCTGACGATCCTCAGCGAATCCCCGTTTCCACTGGCTACATACCTTAGTTGTGGGTATAGATTCCAGAGATCGCCTGAACTCATTCTCGATGCATGGTGTTTCTCGCCAAACGCAACGGAAGCGACCATGGCTGTCACACGTCTGGCTTCTAATTCATCTATAAAACCAAGTGAATGCACATACTCGTGTGTTAGTATCATATATACAAAAGAGTTAAATTCACGAAACGAGGAGGCCAGGCGCTCCATTGCTCTGACAAGGTTTTCATTCATCACTATGTAGTTCCCCCCTATCTGCCAGTACGCCCCCATTGTGGAGGGTAAGTTTGAAAGAGCAAGTCCAAGTCCAGATCTTTCTTTTCCCAACACGAATTTCACTGAGTCCTTGACCACTTCAAAAACTGCATCGAAATCCATCTTTGAATCAAGACCATTTACAAACGGATGGGCGTTTTCAATTTCGTGCATATGTTTCGATTTTGCAAATTCAGGTGTATGATCATACGAATTATGTGTTTCAAATTTGATCCTAGAATCATGATCTTCAAAATTTATCATGAATACCAGCTAATAATTTTGCGCTTCTATAATAACTTAATGTTTTGTGGTGCAAGAAGTCGTCTGTACAAAATAAAGCATTCAGATCCTCAGATACTTGCACTTTCTTGCCAATAAAAATAAATATATATAAATTGGCACATATCTCAGTGAAACTTGAGAAAAGATTGGTTATGGCAGCAGGAATTATAATCAGTATTTCAAATATATACTTCTTTCTTCCAGAATACTTCATAGCCACTGCCCTGGCACTTCTCACATTCAACCTCATTGACAGGATAAGGAAGCCGAAGATAGTCCCGGTCCTACCCAAAAATCCCACATCAGATGACTGGATTATACTGTGTTGTTCATTTCGGAGCATCCTTTCCCAAAGCAAAAGTGAAATTCTGGAATTTTACGCCCAAGAGCTTCTATCCACAGGTATGTCCGAGAAACTTGTGACTCCGGTTTCAAAGCGTAAAACGCCCATTCCGGCACCCATCTTGCTTAAGAAAGAGTCATCGTTCACTGCAAGTGTGTACCCAAGAGAACGACTCCCAGACAGTGAAATTTACCAAGAAGATAACCTATTTTTCATTTACAGGGTCGCGATCTCGGTCTCCGTGTGGGGTGGTTCCTTTCTGTTGATAACTCCTTTCAACTACTTACGATTCTTCCTTCCGAATTTCGGCCTCAGTGTTAATGTTTTGATCGACGTTGTTCTTGGCGTGTCCATATTTGAATCTATAATCACAGGGATTGCTACCAAGACCGGCAAAAACTACCTGTGGATCCTCGTTACCGAATTCCTGGTTGTCTTACTTGTCTCTTCTGCTCTCTTCCTCCCTGCTATGTCATGGTTTAGGGCAGAACCCCTAATTCCGCAGCTTTTAATTTATCTTATACTTATTATGCTTGTATCCGTGATAACGGTACTTGCGTTCTTGATAGGCAAAAGGCGATATACCTTCGTACTCTCATTTGTTTTCGCATCCGTAGCCTACGCAATTTTCCTTTCAACTACCATAATTAACATCATAACTTTCGTATTGGCAAGAGTATGAAACTGCTTTTGGAACAGAGAGATTTCACCGTAGGGTACGCATTGATCCCTGTGAAAATAAGAGTAATAATCAAACCGATGTGCCGCCTTTAATGGTTCTCAGTACAGAAAAATGCCTTGTATATATCAGTGAAATCAGGAAAGCAACTATGCTGACGATGATCACGTAGCCTATGAAAGCAAGAATTATGACTGATATCGCAAGAGATATCCATGGCAGCATCTTTTGGTTTCCCCGTAGCCTGAGAAGCCGTATTCCGGCCGATGATCCTGCTATGTAGGTAAGGACACCAGCACCGCTAACTGCAAGGAACGCTGTAGAGAATGGGATGTTGAATATCTGGTAAACGACAAGCGTCAGTGTACCTAGGCCTGTCATCAGTAGTATAGCTTTGGACGAGGACCCCGTCTGACTGTTGCCCCTTGAAAAGTACCGCGGGATTCCTCCATTCTGGGCTAGTGTCTGTATAAGTCTGCTTACTCCTGCATAATATGCATTCATCGTACTGAATATTGCAACTACCGCCACAATTGCGGCAGCCACAGCACCATATCGCCCAAACACTGTCGACAGGATTATTGAAAATGGAGCGATGCTTTCGCCTGCAATATATGACCTAGTTCCGACTGTCACGATTGCCAGAGATGTATAGAGCACCCTTATGATAACTACACTGTATTTTACGGCCCTCTGCATATCCCTTCTGGGATCCAGGAATTCTCCCGCAAGATTGGGTACGTTTTCATATCCAAAATATGCCCAGATTATGAGAGCCATTGAAATTCCGATGGATGAGACACTGTTTCCACCCGGGTACTAGATTAAACTCACAGTGGAAATTTTGAAGGAAGCGGCCGTTATGGAAACGATAAGGATTCCAACGATAGCGATTATTACCACCAGTTGCACCGTTGCACTGAACCTTATTCCGAAATAATTTACCAGGGCAACAGAGAGTATCATGATCAACGCGAAGGCAAAAATCTCCATTTCGCTCATGGGAATAGCAAATGATAAGTATGTTCCGGCAGCTAGCGCTATCGCGGGGGCACCCAGGGCAACCCATGCAAGGAAGAGCCATCCAACCCCATTGCTGACATATGGTCCGTAGGCATCGCGGGTAAATGTATATATCCCTCCTGATCGGGGTTTTAGGAGCGCAAGGCGTGAAAAAGTGAATGCAAATGGGTAACTTGCTATGGACAGGATGATCCATGCTATTATTGAGAGTGAGCCTGCCTCCTGCGCAGCAAGGCCTGGAAGCACCAATATGCCTCCTCCCAGAACCGAGGCCAAGTATATGGCAACGCCATGTTTGAATGATATTCCACGTTCTTTTGAAGGATCAGTCATCTAAGCTACCGTTGGTTCTAGTTTCATTTTCCAGTTCAAGCAACTGTCTTTTCCTTTCAAGACCAAGGCCGTAACCTCCCAGATTTCCGCCTTTCCTGATAACCCTGTGGCACGGGACAATGAGCGGCACCGGATTACTGGCACAGGCGTTTGCCACCGCACGAACCGCCTTTGGCTTTCCAATCATGTCTGCTACATCGCTGTACGTTACTGTTGTTCCGTGAGGTATTCTTCTTATGGCACCCCATACCTTCAATTGGAAATCAGTCCCATGAAAATCCAGCGGGACATCTACCACCTTACCCTTCAGGTAGTCAAGTATCCCACTTATGTAATTATTGGTATCATCGGAACGGGTAATAATTGCTTTTGGAAATTCCTTCCTGAGGTATCCCATTATCATTTCCTCTGAGTCTACAAGGGTTACTCCGCAAATCCCATGATCGGTATATGCCACGATCATCTCTCCGAAATCTGTATGGCCAGTGACGTAAAGGATGCTTTCTCCCTTGCTCCCGTTTCTGTACTTTGAAGGGGTCATGCCAAGCATTGATCTGGAATCTGTGTATATCCAGCTCGTAGAATTATGGCCAACTGCATAAATGGCGGATGAAACGGGCTGCCCTGAACTGAGTCTCTCCTTTAGTTTTGTTATCCTGTACTCTTCAACATATTTCCTCGGAGAAACCCCAACAGTGCTCATGAAAACGGAATGTATGCGATGCGAACTCATACCGAACGTACCTGAGAGTGAACCGAGTGTTATCTTTTCTCGATAATTTTCTTTCAGATAATTGCATATTACGCTCACAGTATTCATCTTCTCAAGCCTTTTCGTTTCCTGAGTCCTACAGTGACCGCACAGCCTGAATCCAGCACTTTCCGCTTCTTCCACATTGCCGAATGCAACAGCACGAGTTTTCTGCGGCCTAATAAGTCTGCAATCAGGATAGTAGTATATACCCGTTCTAAGGTTCGCCAGGATAGGTTTATCCAATTGCCCTTTCGGGGGCTCAGCAAGTACATTGGCGCTTAACCCAACGATGGGGTTAAACGAAGGTTTATCCATTGTCATTTTCTTTTTCAACATTTGACACAGGTGCAGCCGGACAAAAAGATTTTGTCTGAATCTTGCCGGCAATACTAACCCCATGGAATCTGGATGTGTTGATTATACTGATTCCCGGAAAACATAATAAAAGAATCAGTTTTCCCGCATAACTGCAGGAATTTTCTTTTTATTCTTTGCCGTTTTTGTTTGTATTGTAGATATCTACTGCTTCCTTTACGGTTGCATTTTCATGCACAAGAGACCTTATTGCCTTGATCATGGCAACCGGATAATCATTCTGCCAGATATTTCTTCCCATATCCACCCCAACGGCCCCATCCTCGATTGCGTTGTGGACCAAGTTGAACACGTCTTCAACAGTCTCAAATTTTGGCCCTCCTGCTACCACAAGTGGTGCCGGAGATCCGTTTACCACCTTACTGAAATTCTCGCAGTAGTAGGTTTTTACTATCTGTGCGCCTATTTCTGCTGCAAGCCTGCACGCAAGGCCGAGATATTTAGCGTCCCGTTTCTCAAGTTCCTTTCCAACAGCTGTAATTGCCACAACCGGCATTCCGTATTCGTAGCCTTCATCGACCAGTTTTGAAAGGTTTACCAGAGACTGTTTCTCGTGCGGCGTGCCCACAAATATGGAGAGTGCAACGGCAGCAACGTTGAGCCTGATGGAATCTCTCATGGATGCCGTGATTTCTTCATCGCTAAGGTCATCCTTGAGAACACTGGCTCCTCCTGATACTCTCAGTAGTATTGGAGTATCCCACTTGGGGTCAACGGATGTCCTCAGCACACCCCTCGTCACTGCAAGAGTATCAGCATATGGAAGAAGAGGCTCAATTGTCTTGCGTGGGTTTTCGAGTTTGCGTGTCGGTCCCATGAAGTACCCATGATCCGCGGCCAACATAACAGACCGGCCCGTTGCGGGTTTGATCATTCTGTTGATTCTGTTAGTCATTCCCCAATCCATTTCCATTACCTTCCGAAGTAAGTACGGATGCCTTTCCTATCTAATAACATTTTGTCTTCATATTATGTCGTGCCCAAGGTTTCCCACGGCTACAGTAAGTAGATTTAAATAATGTACGATTTAACGAATTCCTTTCTGACTTTTCAGGGAAAACTGAGATTTTATTACATTATACCGTGCCATTCCACCTCCTTTCCATGCAATTTTGACCGTGGGCAGAAAAATTTTCTTTCCCTCGATGAATAGTGAAGAGCTGGATCGGGTGTAGATTATGTAAGAAGAGAATCTTTCCTTAAAGCAGTCATAGGTGCTTATGTGAGAAATTTTGCCCGCTTTTCAGGTTTGGTTTTTGCCGTAGAGGGTTTTCTCTTTACCCAGAAACTCTACGAAATCTTTAATTTTCCCTGCAACCTGCATCCAACATTTGTATCTTTCTCTTATCCCGGTTCTGCGAATAATCCATTGATATTGAGGATACTACGATTTCTGTCTAATTTTGCATCTATCCATCCTACAAGTTCGCTATCCCACATGATGGGAAGAATATAGATCCCAAACTTTGTCTTTTCTCTGGGAACAAAACTGTTCTAAACTGTAATAAGAATTGAACATATTTTTGGTTCTATCTCTCAGCGTAATTGAATTGTCGAACGGAGAAATGAGATTCAAGCTTGGTTCCCATTTATCCGATATGATAGGCTCGGTCGCGCTAATGTAGCTTGACAACAGGAAAAATGGCTTTTTGCTGGCATTCTCACCTATCTCCACATTTACCACCTTCTCCTCTTCGATCAGCTGCCTCAGGCTGCCCTTGAGATTCGTATACCTACCTCTAATAAAATAGCTGTTAATCAAAGCGTTGCAATTTCAATTGACAGATTAGAGCACATAGAGTAATCTGGCCTATTTTTGGTGCCAATTAAAGGTTGTGGATGAGGCGTTCAAGATCATTAGAGAAACGAGTCCGGTAATGCCGAATTTATCCAGAGAAAGATCACTTTCATATGTGCCGCATTGACAGTTAAATATTAGTATATTCCGGGACCAACACCGTTACAAATAAAAGATATAGACAATATAAGACATGTCAACGGATAATGAGTCTGGTTTTTATTTTGACGCCCGAGCCGGGATTTGAACCCGAATCTGAGGCTCCGCAGGCCCCTAGGATATCCAGATTACCCCACTCGGGCACGAGTTTAGTCCTATATTATGCATTGATATGTATTTTTGCCAATGAACGATTATAAACGTTCGGCTTTAAAGTACAAAAAAAGTGTTATTATGTACCTCTATATACGGAGGGATGAACCGGGGAGTAAGGGCATTAGCTTTCACATCGCTTGCACATTTCGCAAATGATGGGACCGCATTCATATTTCCCGTTCTGATTGTATTCTACACAAAGTATGCAAACGTACCAATAACGATTCTCGGAGCTTTGGCCATTGTCTATGAGATTATATCCGGGGTCCTCAGTACAAGAGTTGGAGCAAAAGCAGACGCTGGTGACAGGGATGGCTTGCTAATAGCAACTGGGATCTTTATACTTGCTGGATCAGTCCTTTCATTTGCGATTTCTTTCATTTTCTTGCCAGCTCTTTACGAGTTTATGTTTATTGGTACTGCAATGCTGGGAATTGGCCAGGCTTTTTACCATCCGATTGGCGCGACAGTCCTGTCACAGTCTTTTGAAAAAAGTAGATCACCGTTTGCCTTGGGGATTAACGGAGCTATCGCGAGCTCCGGGAGGGCTGTTATGCCATCTATCCTGGTATTCACCTTTGCGTTTATTGTCCGTGGGGGCGGTCTTGGAATAATATCTGCGTATATGTTTGCCGCCGCAATTGCCATATACTTTGGGCTGAGATTCTTTCACAGACCCGCGAAGGATGCTTCCGCTTCAAAAATGTCATTCAGACACGGAGGAGGGATTGAAAAGTACTGGAGATTTCTTATATTACTCACAATAATAGTGTTCATACGTTCTATGTTCATGCTGGGGGTCCAGACTTTTTCCCCGGACTACCTGACGAATGTGTTGAATTCAGAGAGTTTAATGGGCATTCTTCTGACAGCAAGCCTTTTCACTTCCGTACTGGGACAACCGTTATTCGGTTACCTTACGTCGATCAGAGGTGGAAAATTCACCATAACCATTACTTCGGTCTTTTCTCTTGTTGGATTCTTCATCTTCCTTATTACCGATAGTTTCCCCATCATTTTCTTCGGATATGCGTTATTCACATTTATGGCTTTTACCGGTTTTCCTGTCCTTCTTGGATATGTTGGGCAGATGATACCCTCGGAATTTTCCACCAGATCAAATTCAATGGTGTGGGGAATAGGCAACACTATCGGGGGCGCTGCAGGAATCGCCGTATATACCGGCCTGTACCCATTCATTGGATACGCGGACTCCATGTGGGTTATGTTCGTTTTCGCCCTCGTATCTGTCCTGATGATACCTTTGTTGCCAAGCCGCAATATTACGGTTAAAGTTTACAAGTCTGGAAATGATAAATGAATTTTTGCATCGCTAGCTTCCGGGTTTGCCGATTCTTATGACGTTTCGATAAGGTTAAATACAGATCTTAAATCAGCAATTGTCTTTTTTAGACAAAAGGAAGTAATAGAATGGAAGGAACTACCAAAATAAAAGACCTTACACCTTCTTCAAGGCGTGTAAACGTTCTTGCTAAGGTTGTATCAGTGGGCGAGCCAAAGTCGATCCAGACAAGATTCGGAGAGGAAAAATCAGTCACGGAAGTAATCATTGCCGATGAAACCGGAAAGATCATACTTTCACTGTGGGGAGACCAGGCAGCTCAGGCTACCGATGGAGCAACACTCTACATTGACAATGGATACGTTTCCCTTGTCAGAGGTCATATGAGACTCAATGTAGGCAAATACGGCACTCTGAGCGAGGGCACCGAAGAGGTCCCCAGCACAAACGAAGAACTCGACATGAGCGAGAAAGAATACGAAAACCAGTTCAGGGGTGGCGGCGGCTTTAGAGGCGGCAACTCCGGTGGTTCTTACCGCAGATACGGAAGCGGCGGCGGAAGAGGCGGCTTCGGTGGCGGTAGGGACAGAAGAGATTCAAACAACAATGAGGATTAATTTTTAATCCTTTCCCTTTTTTAATTTATTAGTTTTAACGTTTCATTCCAGGAGTGATTTTTTCTGGCTGTGAAACATCTCAAGAATTTCATTGCTTGTAGTGGCATCTTCGGGTTTTTTGTCCTGGCGCATATTTCCGCTGAACCTTGGGAAGCGTATTGCCAAGCCAGAATCCTTTTCCACAAGATCTAGAGCGCATGTATGAACCGGGCTGACCGTGATCTCAGCGCCAATGATCTCCATAACGATACCTGGGTTGATCCAGACGTCGGGAGTCACCTTTGATACTACTCTTGCAGGTTTTTCCGGCACTATCCACTCTGAGATCCAACTTGGCATGGATGAGAGGAATTCGTCAGTGAACCCCGAACCAAGTTTACACACAGTCTCAAAGGTGTCGTTGTCCTGATTGTACGCCGCCATAAGTAGCGCACCGTATTTTCCCCTTCTTCGGCCCTGGCCTCCAAAAGCCCCTACGACCACAAGGTCAATGGTATCTGATAGCTGTGCCTGATAATCCTTTTTCAATTTTATCCACAACCACCCTCGTGCTCCTGCCCTATAAATCGAGTTTTCAGCAAGACTCTTGGCGACCACGCCCTCACAACCATCTTCTATAGACGATTCGAAGAATGCCTTGATCTTGCTTTCGTCAGCAGAGATCAGCTGCTTCGCTAATTTTATGGCCTGGTTTTCCTTAAAAATGCCCCCAAGGATCTTTCTCCTCTGCAGATATGGAATGCCGTTGAGCTCCTTTCCATCAAGATATAGGATGTCAAACAGGAAAACTGTGAGCGGTATCTCGTTCTGCTTCTCCTTGAGATCGTATTTCCTGCCCCTTCTCTGCGACACAAACTGGAACGGATAGAGTTCGCCTGTCTCTGGGTTGTAAGGAACTGTTTCTCCATCCAGAATGCAGGTATCGCAGGAAAATGTATCTATAATTGCCATTTTTACGTCTGGGTACTGGTCTGTAACCTCTTCATTACCCCTTGAAAAGATCTTTATCTGCGAACCTTTCTTGTGGATCTGCGTTCTCAGGCCGTCATACTTGTACTCGAATGCTGCGCCTTCCACCATCTTACCAAGTATTGCATTTATGTCTGGAAGCCTTTCCGCAAGCATAACCTTGAAAGGTATCATTGGCTGCGGGCCAGTTTTGCGTATTTTATCCATAAACCCGTCTCTTAGCAGTTCAGCAATGTAGCCTATGTCAGGGTGGAAATTGTAGGCTGTATCCACATCTTCCTGATCTTCCTTATTGGCGAATGCAAGCGTAAGTGCATCTATGATGGTAGAGTCGGCTATCCCAAGCCTCAATTTTCCCTCAACGATCCTGGAAATGTATTTAGATTCCGTTGGTGATCCATTGATAAACAGATGCATCAGTATGTTTATTCTCGTGTTAAGGCTCCCTGAACCCTTCGCTTCAGATAAGCTCAGCAGAGATTCATGGACAGATCTGACCGTCAGGTCCTCGGACAGAAGGGCCGATTGTCTTTTTCCAGACAGTGCCGACTCTACCAGGTCACCGAAGTCACCCTCCTTTATAAGCCTGGACTCAAGTTCAACATCCGGAATGCCAGAAACAGCAGAAAGTGCCTTGATCATGATCTTTGCCGAAACGCCTGTTTCGATCCCTTCATAATCCGGCGCGATCCTCCCCTGGAGCAGATATGTGAGTGTCTTCAGATCACTTCCCGCTAGTTTTAGAAGATCAACAAGAATAGAACTGAGTTCAAGCCTCTTGGTTGTCTTTGAGAGTTTTTCAAAGGTGTCACATACTATGGAAAATTTCACTTATGATGATCGCGCATTTGGTTAAAAGGGTAACTAAATTCCTCCCTGCTTTCATTCACTATAGAATTGAGGAACCTGACAAATTCCAGTCTTGATTCTGTAAGAAGCAGTTCTCTGGCCGTCTTTCTGGAGTATCTTTTCAAATGGAGCGGTACAAAGGAGATTTCTTTATAGAATATATCCATGAGGATCAGATGCCTTGGATCAGCGAGTCCTGGAAATCGCTCTCCCAACTTGAATGGATCCGTCGCCTGATCAACTTGGGAGAACTGATCTGCAAAGGCTATCATGGATCTTATCTGGTTCCACAGAAAACTCTGCCCGTAAAAGTCTACATAGACGATATCCCAATATTTCCGGGCATTTATTTTATCGACCGACCGAATGGGATTCCGTCCGTCTGATCTTGAGAAATTGGAAAAATCATGAGTTCCTTCAAATTTTCTCAATATTTTAATAAACGCTGGTCTCCCTGCGACTTCTGCCGGTAATATATAGCGGTATACCTTCATGTCACAGTGCCTTGGCCGGAATTCCTCGTTAACTTCAGCATATGAGTGAAACATGATGTCGTCTCCGCCGGCGTTTATTATGCCTGCAAG
The DNA here is from genome assembly GCA_038729425.1 of Thermoplasmataceae archaeon. Taxonomy (NCBI): domain Archaea; kingdom Methanobacteriati; phylum Thermoplasmatota; class Thermoplasmata; order Thermoplasmatales; family Thermoplasmataceae; species Thermoplasmataceae archaeon. The sequence continues at coordinate 111,282 of JAVYSB010000001.1, forward strand.
TTTCTCAGGCTTCTCTCCTGAGTCTATATACATTACGTTTGACATGGCGGAAACCCCCCTGTCTGTCCTTGCCGCTGATTTTATCATAACATCTATGCCCGAAGCCGTGAGGCGGCGAGTGACCGTGTCCTCTACGCTCCTCTCGCCGTTTCCCTTTTGGAAACCAGTGAATTTTGTTCCTTCATATGCAAACTTGAATGCGTATCCCATTTAACATCAGCCAGCGAGGTTAATTATCTACTTCGACATTTTACCATAATGATAAATGTTGCTGGCCTGGGTATGGCCGGGTCTTACCTCATGAGAAGATTGAGGCAAGAAGGGTTGGAAGCAAGGGGATTTGACCCGAAACGACCGGACTTCTATATACCCTGCGGCTATGCAACAAACCTCAACAGGCTGAAATCCTTCGCGACCAGAGCGGGGATAGACCCTGAGAATTACGTACTGTATGAATCTAAAGGCGTAACATTTTCCGGAAACAATTTCGAACCGGTTACTTTTCCTGCTCGTGGCATCGGGACATTCGACAAAAATCAAATGGAAAAAGATATGGTAGCTGGTCTTGAAATATACCGTGAACCATTGAGGATAAGTAACAATGCCATCACAGTGGACGCAACAGGGATATCGCGATCACTCCTGGGGAAGCATAATGGCGACGAGCAGATGTATGCCGTTGAATATGTTACAGATAAAGCAATGCACGAGGATTTCTACTTCCATTTCTTTGCGAGGGGTGTTGGCTACTATTGGGAATTTCCTCTTGGCGAGCATTATCACGTGGGAGCGGGAGCAGTATCTAGGGAAATCGTAATGGAATCGTTGAAGGGGATAAAAGGGAGGAGGGTAACGGGGAGGAAAATCAGAATGAAGCCCCTCCTCGACATTGTTTCCTCTGGAAATATTATAGGAGTAGGAGAATCCATTGGCCTGGTATCGCCAATAACTGGAGAAGGCATCCTTCCCGCCCTGGAGTCGGCTGAGATACTTGTACAATGCCTCAAAAGATACGATGACCTGGAAAGCGTAAAACAAGAATTCAAAAAGAAAGTGAGTGAAAAATTCAACTATTATTATGGATTGCACGAGTTGGTCTCAGCCGTCCAGCACGGGGAAAAACTTGGCCTGAAGAGCCTTAAGTGGGCAAACAGTGCGCGGAAAGACTTGGTTGGCTTCGGGATCGGTTTTTCCGTGATGAAGGTTATCAGGCACTTTCTCTGATCTATATCACGCCACCATCTACGGGTATCATGGCGTCCGTGGTCGCTCCAAACACATCCTCGTCTATAAGCGCAAGAAGAACATTTGCTACGTGTTCCGGCAGAACTTCTCTCCTGAGAAGGTTCTGTGTCTTGTATTCTTCAACGGTTTGTCCCTTTGCCTTTGCGCGTGCCTCTAGGACCCCATTCTCCCATATCTTTGATCCCTTGAAGATCTTGTCAGGATTGATTATATTTGCCCTGATTCCATATGGGCCTCCCTCTTTCGCCGCATAATGACAAACTTGAGCGGCAAATGCCTTGGAGGAGCCATAAGATGCCATACCAACTCCTGGATGCGTAAGATTCTTGGTTATGTTGTAGACAAGGTTTCCCCCAAGGCCCTGTGTCTTCATGATCCTCATAGCCTCCTGTGTCATTATGAAGCTTGCCCTTGAAATAACTGCGTAATGCAAATCCAGATCTTCCAGCTTTATATCCTCGATTCTGTCACTTTTGAGGATCCCTGCATTATTGAAGACAACGTCCACACCGCCAAATGTCCTGATCACGGTATCAAACATCGATCTTATTGCCTCCTCCTTGGAAAGATCAAGAATCACTGGAAGGCTCGCTGTCCCCGTTTCTCTTGATACCTCTGCAGCAACCTCTGGCATCTTCTTGTCCACATCGCATGCAATAACTACCGATCCGTTCTCGGATAATTTTTTGAAGGACTCCAGTCCGATTCCGTTTGCCGCACCGGTCACTATTGATATGCTTCCTTCATATTTTTTACGGGGTGACTTTTTTAGTTTTGCTTCCTGTAGCGGCCAGTATTCCATATGGTACGAATCCTCTTTGGACACGAATTCGGGATTTCCAATCCTGGATGCGTTGGCGCTAACGATGTAACTGTGTACGGCAAAATCGTGGATTATCGCTGCTTCCTGATTATTTATCCCAGCGGCTATTATTCCGAAACCGCGGATTACGATTACCGACGGGTATGGATCGTGAATCGATCTTCCCGAAACATATTTTGATGATTCTTCCCTGTATCTGGCTGCGAACTGATCTATTCTTTCCTTCACTCCATCCAGCGACGGAAGGTACAGGAAATCTTGCTTTGTTCTTACTAGCATGTCCGGCGTAGCTGGGCCTCTGGTGGCCAATTGCTCACCTTCCTGAGATAGAGCAATATCCAGTGCTATCCCGGTTGAATCTATGTTAAGCACTTTCCTTTCCTGCGGTGATAAAGCGCCCCTTATTACAGGAATTACGTTCCGAACCTGCGCCCACGAGACCTGGTCAAATGATCTATGAAACCTCTCTTTTACCTTTCCTTTAATGAACCGGTCTGCAGCGGCGATTATCTTGATGTGATTATTCCACGCTTCCTCTGCAGAGTCAGAGAATGTGAACAACCCGTGTTTCATTAGCACAATACCGTCAGTTTCCTGGCTGATCTGCTCCACAACAGATAATACTTCCTTTGCAAGCTTAAACCCAGAGGGGATGTATGGAAGCACAATGACATTTCCCAATATCTCCCTAACCTGTTCAGGGGACAGATCCGTGTTTGTGATTGATAGAACAGAATCCGCATGTGAATGAAACACGAATTTATGTGGAATGAAGGCGTGCAAGAATGACTCCACTGATGGAAAAGGATCATCAGGATCCAGCAAGCTCTTCCGCAGGTAATCCACCATGGCTTCGTCGGCCATGTCGCCAAGTTTCCCTGCTGCGAGGAGATCCTCAAGCTTCAGGCGGGAAAAGCCTTCCTTGCCAATCGTAGCGAGATCGGAACCACTGCCTTTTACATACAATGCTTTCAAGCTTCTGCCAGCATGATCCAGTATGACCATCTTTGCGGATGTATTTCCTCCCCCGTGCAGTACTAACTCGTTCTTCGATCCTAATCTTCTGGAATAATTGACCAGTTCCTCTAAAGCCTCCGGTTCAGACCTACCCGTTTGCATTAACGGAGAATCTCATCTAGCTTTATAACTCTTGATCAGGGATTTCCTTTATTGGCTGAGAGTGATAATTGGCCGACCGGGCCATGGCACTTTTCCGTTTACCGGCTCATCTGAAACCTTAACGATAACGCGTGCATTCAGGATGGCCTGCAAATACTCGATATTTGATTCAATGGTAGTTTTCTCATCAAGTCCCCTAACGGATATACCCTTCCGGTTCCTGTTGAAATCCGATATCATAGCTTTCTGTGGCTTGCTCAGGATCGAATAGTCACCCCTGATCATTATTTCAGTAACTTTTCTTATTTCATTTCCTGCAACAGTGATAAGGATGGTTTCAGGGTTAATCTTGGTGATGGACATTATGGACCTTGTGTCGTCAATGAGTTTCTGGACATATTCATCTTCCTCGATCACTGAACTGTCAATCCTATCTTTGAAGGACATATTCAGCTTCTCTGAGGAGACGAAGGAATCCTGGATAAACCTGTGCCAGTACTCCTCAGCTGTATGAGGTATAGCAGGGGAGAGGGCAATCAACCAGTCCCGCAAGACTTCCCCCAGGACGACGTTTATACGCCCACCTCGGCTTTCGCATCTTCTAAGATCATTTATGACCTCATAGAAAATGCTGACAAAGGCAGATCTGATGTTGTACTTTTCCATGTTTTCGATATAACTTCTCAGGTGGATGTAGAATGAGGACACAAACCATTTCTCTGCACTGTTTATTCTGCCTTCAGACCTGCTGTAGGATTCAAGTATCTGGATGAAGTTATCATATCTCTTTTTGAGTGCGTTTACGTCCCCCTCGTTCCAGTCTAATGTTGAAGAGAAATCCGCTCCCACTGTCACATACAACCTGTATATATCTGCAGAATACTTTTTAGAAACAACAAGGAGAGATTCACCTATCCCCTTGCTCTTTGACATCTTTCTGCCATCTGCCGTTATTATGCCGGAGATAATCAGGGATGACGGCAATTTTTTACCTGTAAATAGGGCAGCGTGATTCATAATATAGAATGCAAGGTGATTTGTCAGGTGAGGGTAAGATGTGAGCCTGACATCAACACCATACCAGTAATCCATTTCCTTCCTGGCATTTACTATGGAATCCATTGCCTCTGGGGAGTATTTGTCTTGATCAGGCATCGCCCCGTTCCCGAAAATGTACTCCATAATTTCACGATCTATTGTTCCAAGATCGATCTTGAGCGCGCGAAGATACCTGGAATTAGTGTAAACAGCAGGATATATCGTGGAGTCGGAAAGCGATTCTATTACCCATCTTTCATCCATGGGCAGACGCGTTCCAAGACCTCTCATTCTTGCGCATGGCCTCTGCCTCAACCAGTCTATTGTCTCCTGCATTGAACTCTTGTAATGATCGGGAATGAATGTCATCTTTCCAGTAAGCTCATGTGCCTTTGCCTTGAGCCACTCCGGTGAATAATCTATAAACCACTGATCCTTCAAGACAGCTACCAGCACCTGGTCACCTGTCCTCGTCTCAGCCTGTCTGGAAGTTTCGTAAAATATCAGCGCATCCCCCTTTTTCGTAAGCGTGCCTCGAATCTTTTCCCTCGCAGCAATTACAGGCTCTCCGCCGATTATGGGCAAGTCAGAATTCATAACGCCGTTGTAATACTCCTCCCGGTACAATTCCACGTTTATCTCCTTCAGCCTTACAGGATCGGAAAGGTTCACCGTAGCAGCCCTGCTGATTACGCTTTTTTCTGGGTCTGGGACAGTGATTATAATCCTTGGAGTCACTGCGATCCCCTGGTTCATCACCTCTGCGTAGTCTATAATGGAGTGCCCTGGAACTGAATATACAACGCCTGTGCCGTTGGTCGATTCTACAAACCCCGCTTCGTAAACACTCAGGTGTTCGCCGTTTATTGGATTAATGTAAACCTGTGACAGGATCTCCTCTTTCGGAACTTCACGGACAATCTTAACACCGTCGTGCTGCAGGTCAAGTTTTCTGCATGCTTCTGATGATGCCACGAGTTCTTGTTCTCCAAGCGTGAAGAGCATGTATTTTGCAGTGCCGTTTATCCAGAGATTGGTGATTCCGAATACGGTTTCCGGCCTGACGGATGCCGCAAGAAGCGTGAATTTGCCAGAACGGAATTTCACAGCAGTGAATTCTTCAATTGCGACTTTGTCCGTGTCCCCATCGCTAATATCGTCTTCTCCCACAGCATTGTTCTCTGCTGGGCTAAAAAGAATGGGGTATTTTCCTTTCGTAATTAGGCCAAGTTCGTTCAGCTTGCCGAACTGCCACCTGACAAAATCCTGGTAGAAATTATCAGCGGAAGTGAATTTTCTTGTCCAGTCTATTGAATAACCCATGGATGTGAAATCCTTCACTGTCGCATTTGAGAAATAGTCTGCAATTTTCTTCGGATCCGACATGGACTGCAGTATCTGTTTAGCTCTTTCCCCAGTCTCGTATGACTGGATATCCTTGGCAACCTGATTTATGGCCTTCAAGTCTCCATTTCTGAGGCGACTGGCCAGCGCAAGGATTGGAGTACCACTCTGGTGAAATCCCATTGGAAAAAGAACGTTAAATCCCGTAATTCGCTTATAACGGGCTACTACATCGCCAAGAGTGTAAGTTCTACCGTGCCCTACATGTAGTGACCCATTTGTATATGGCCATGGAACAGTAATCAGAAATTTTTTCCTGTTAGGATCGACGGCTGGTTCAAATATCCTGGCACTGGACCAGGCTTCCTGCCACTTTTTTTCTGTCTCATGATCCAAAACATTTCACCTATACTATCAATACAGCGGCGGCAACTGTGGTAGTCCATTCCCCTGATCTAAGAATTACAGCAGTAGAACATATATTCTTCGTGGTGAGAATCTTATCCTCAAGGACGTATTCCTTTTTGCCCTCATCCCATGCAAGTTTATCCTTTAGTCCCATAGTGCTTGCCAGCATCTCGGCTGCCAGTTTTTCCGCAAAGTACCCCGCCACTTTTTCGGTTTCCCCAAAGCTGTGATGTTCACTGAGATACCCCCATCTGCTTTGATCCCTTGGAATTGCATATCCAATAGCAGAGGAGATCATCCGGTTAAGTTCGTTGTCAGAGTTTCTTGCAAGAACGGTAAAAAGTATCTGACCTGGTGTAAGTAATTTGAGACCTTCTTCTCTGGAGACAGTTTCCGCGTAGGGAGGGTATATTGAGCTGATACTCGAAAGGTTAAAGGGTGCGATACCAGCATCTCTCAGAGCTTCCTCGAAGGACAGTAGCTGACTCTCCCCCCTTCCTACACCGCGCGTGAAGAATATTTTCTTGGGAACAAGCGAAGACATTAAGCTTGATCATAAGCCCTTTTAAATCTTTTTTCATTGTGATTCCCGTAGTTCAGTCTCAGCCACAGTGTAAATTACATACCTGCTGCGGTTTCAGATATCAAAAAGTATTTTTGCATACCCTCGGATCAGATTGATATCTAGGTCGTGATATGTCACTGCTTTCAGTACGTATTCGTATTCCATCCCCTCCACAATGCGCATTCCAGAAAGGCGTAAGTTTGCGCCGCCTGTGACAAAAGTGATCTGATCAACATCATAGTATATGGTCTCTTCCGAGTCCACAAGGGAGATCACACGGGATAGGAGGTTTATAAGTATCTCCTCATTGCTATTTCCCTGAATTGTCATGTCGGACGTTATATCGGTTGAAGGTTTGCTTCCGGGAAAGGTCAGATCGAAAACTGCAATCAAAGCGTTCCTGAGAATCTCGGTGAAATTTTTCCCGTATACAATAATGCCGACATCGCCGGTATGATCGAAAATCTCGTATTTCAATAAAAAGAGGAGTTTGGTAAAATAAAAAAACTTTGGGTATTACTCGGGCTTGTTTGATGATATTACTGGGATCGGCTCATCAAGGTTTAGCCCTATCTCGTCCTGTGATAGTTTCCTTCCTATGCTTTTCTCATAGAACTCGATTATGTTCTTCTTCTCTTCCTTCGTGTAATCCCTGAAGTACTTGTCTTTCTTGAGTATCTTGCCGGTCCTCTCCTCGTATGTCTTTGCTGGAATCGAGTATTTTCTCTGAGTAGCGTCTCTGTACAGTTCAGGTATCACGTTGAAAGCACAGAAAGGAACGACTCTACCGTCAGGCATGGCATAGTGTATGTCGCACCTCTCGACCCTGTCAACATCGTAGGTGTACGGGTCCATAAAGTGCATGAAACCTATGAACATGGACTTGTAATGGAACGCCTTTAGCCCGTGGTAATCTCCCTGGGTGAAAGCATTGTAGACCATATCCTTCAGCTTGAAATCCTTAGGCGCTTTCTCGTAGTCAACGAACTTCTTCAGCTTGAGGAGCAGTTTAGCGACAGACTCTGTTTTCTTCAACCTCTTGAAGCTTGATTCCTTGATTTCGTCTCCAAGATCCCCCATGTATTCAAACATGCCCTTTACATCAATGAACCGTGTGATCGGTGTAACCCTGTCTCCCTCTTTGAAGATGTAGGTTCCCATCCCACAGGCAAAGTGTATGGACAGCTTGTATGTCTCGTGCCCCTTTAGGGCCTCTATGAAGTTTGAAACCTTGGTAGTTGCGGGTACGGTGAAGAAATCTTCCCTCCCGATCATTCCATCAGTCTGCTGCTCGATCTTCTTTATTGCGCCAGGTATGGTTATCCTCTGCTTTTCTCTCATCCTGTCCGGCATTCTCCCTACCAGGCTCACAGGCTGGAAGTTAACAGACCTTACCACGTCTATGTTCGCGAGACCGAATCTGATCATGTCTCCAAGGTATGCATCGTTGATTCCTCCGATTACCGTTGGAACAAGAACTACGCCGAGAGGAGCTTTCCTGTAATTTTCAAGTGCAGCCGGGATTTCCCAGAAATTCTTCGGGTTAGATCTGGGAGTCGGGCCATCAAAGCTCGTATAAATGACGTTTGATCCAGCAGCCCTGACCTTCTTTGGGAAGTCCGGGTCAAAAGCAGCTCTTATGCTGTTTGTGTTGAGCTGAATGTGTTCGTATCCCTCTTCCCTGGCAATCTTTATGATATCAACTATATCGTCCCTGATCGTAGGCTCGCCGCCTGTGATCTGCACTGCGTTGGCGCCAACAGGTTTCTCGTTTCTCATCCTTCTGAGCATCATTCTTACCTGATCCTGAGAAGGCTCGTAAATGGGCTCATTCTCCTTTGCATAGAAGAAGCAATACCAGCATGAAAGATCGCAGCGGTTGGTTACAACAACATTGCCGAGTCCGGTGTGAGATTTGTGTTTGACGCAAAGCCCACAGTGTGTCGGGCAGATGATCTTTTCCTCAAGGAATGCAACATGAGGATTCAGGATCTTTATTCCTTTGTCCTGGAATTTCTTGGCCTCCTGATACATATCATAATCTTCCCAGTATTTTTCCTTCGTAACACCGTGTTCAGAACACTCCTTTATAAGCTTGACTTCTCCGCCGTTCTCATAGACAATGGCAGGGATCCTCATCTGGTCGAACTTTTCATCGTCCGCACAGAGAGGGCACAGACTTTCAGTTACCCTTAGAACAAGCATATCAGATGTAACGAGATGCCCGAGACGCTGAACAAATTCATCAACCGTCTTGAATGGCGCGTTTCTGCTGATCTCGAAATCACTCGCAAAACGAATTTCGGGATGCTTATTCATCTCTTCAGCGATCATCTTTTATTTCACCTATCACTTTATGCAGCAACTTGACGGTTATTAAAAGTGTTTTGTCTCCTTTTGTGCTAATTACTAATCAACCCTATTAGCTACGATACATACAATCATGAAGTTTATATATAGATAGCATCAGCAATCCGGACGTTCTTATAATATTGTTTGTTATGAATTTTTAGAGCTTCATCTAAAAGTAACGTTAGGAGACGTCGTTATATTTGTATTGGCTGACAGACGATTCATGTGCTTTCCATCTAGGGTGATAACTATTCTTAATTTATGATCCTTAGCTACAACCATGGCTCATTCACCTTTGATCTCCGCGACCACACTTAAAATAATATACCTCCAAATCAATACACTGCGCGAGCGGGTGTGGTGTAGCCTGGTAACACGCGAGCTTGCCAAGCTCGTGCCTCGGGTCCAAATCCCGGCACCCGCATGTTTTCTTTTTTTCACGTGAGCCCTCTTAATATGGATCTTATTTCATGACCAGCGTTTTTACGTATTGATTCAACGATTTCCCTCCCGTTCCCGCTATATTCGCTGATCAATGCAGAACAACCAGAATTTCTGGTACACTGATCCCTGACCCTGTTGCATATCATAATGTCGATCGGCAGCCCCATTTTCTTGAAATCACCCCTTATTTCATCAGACTGAATCAGGCTTAAATCATCCATTGTAGTCACCATAATGAAGTGTGTTCTCTCAAGCCTTTTCCACACATGGTCTGCCAATTCTCTCCATTTAATGAGCGTTTCAATTGCTTTTTTCCCTCCCAACCTCTGCTTTAACTTCAGGTAAAACTGGATGTCGCGGCCAATATGGTTGTAAAAGTCCTTTTCAAGATTTAAGAGATGCATTGTAGACGATGAAGCTGGGGTATCCCATATCACGAAATCGTAATTACCGGATTCGTCAATATCTACAACGTTGGAAATCATGAATTCCTCCGCAACTCCTGGGGCACTGGCTATGTGCTCAAGGATGCTTCTGTCCGTATCCATGAACTCCGAAACAATTGACAGGACCTCATCACCGTACCTGGCGATCCATTTCGAGGATACTTCTTTCTCAGAAAGCTCCACGTATTCCAGCTTATCGCTTTGGTTGAATATGTAACGCAGAGATGGCATGAAATCAGTTGACACGATGATTGCCCTGCCCAGTGATGCAAGTTCTAGTGCAAACGCAGAGGCTATGGATGTTTTTCCAACACCTCCCTTTCCAATGAATGAAAGGATCACTTACCATTATTACGCCAGAAGTTAAAACCCTTGACTGCAGAGGTGTGCCACAGGATTAAAATAACACAGGAACGTAAACCTGCATTGGAATCTTGATAAGATAAATAGCTTGGACCGATAATGGTTCATGCCAACCTTGAAACAGGGAACCAGTCTTGCAAGAGTGGATCGATTGGGTGCGTACATTGATTCTTTTCAATTGTCAGGAAGGCAAATTCTTATGGTTTCCCCTGACGGGAGGGATACACATGGAGGATGTGCAGTCCTTGCGCCATACGCAAACAGGGTAAGGAACGCAGTATATGTCTGGAACGACAGGCCCTACATCCTTCCCAGGAACGACGGAATGAACAGTATTCATGGCCTAGTGAAACAGGAGAAATGGTCATATGATTCCGAAACCAGACAGGCGCCGAATATAACGGAACTGAAATACGATCTCGTGAGCCCGTGTTATCCTTCAAGAATTGTAATAAAGAACAAGTATGAAATCGAGACTGATTTTTTTGATGTCACCTGCAACGTTACCAATGTCGGTGAATCAAGTTGTCCACTGGTGATCGGGTTTCATCCATACTTCCTTTTCAGGAATAAGTGGAGCCTTTCCCACGAAAATGATCTTTATAAATTGCAGTACAAGGACTCCTATTTCCCAAGCGGAGAAATGGAAAAGACAGATTTCAACGGGGCGGGAGATCTGCAGTCTTCCAATTTTGACAATACGTTTTTTGGAGGTGGGAAAGTGACATTGAACGCTGGTGATCACTCTCTTGAGATAGAGAGGAGAAACATGGAATATCTAGTTATCTATAACGGAAAATATTCCAAGAACACTTCCGTAGCCTTAGAACCCATGACCGGAGCCCCAGATGCATTCAACAACCGGATAGGCCTGGTAACGCTTGATGCCGGCAAGGAATTCCAATGCGGCTTCAAAGTAAAGCTAGTTACTTAGTAAAACTGGGCCCAGCAGCGTTGATGGGGAAACCCGCCTCCAATTGGCTCTTCGGTATAGCCAGAATTAATGATTATTGATATACGATACTTTTTTATTTAGCAGTTGCTGTAAGTGCTTGTTTGATTGGCCTAACAAATATCATTCTTATTTCAATTACAGCAGCTTCGATAGCAGGTTCGCTAGCTTACAGGTTCAAACTGTTCTGGAAAAAATATGCAATTTCTATACCTCTTCTGATTCTCTTGTATTACTTCTTTCCCACTATACTCGTATTCCCAGTATTTGTTCTTTCCCTCATATCAACGACCGCACTCTACTCTATGCAATTCTACCTTCCATTCTTCGCGGATTTTGCCATTATTTTCTATTTTTTCTGGGTCGGGGGAAAAACCTACAGCTCTTCAGCCATAGATGTTGCAGTGTCCCTAAGTGTTATTCTGGTTATGATGGAGGACCGACGCCTCCGAGACCACTCGCATAATAACGATGTCTCAAGGGGAAAGTCAAAGGAGAAGGAGGTTAACAGAGACTACGTGCAGATAGGCATCGGCGTAATTGCTCTTTTCATCCTGCTTTCATTCAAGTTCCACGACTCGTCGTGGATCTTCACGTTCTCGGCTTTGCTGTTATACCTTCTTGGTAACTATTTCTCCAACGACGGCACCACATACCTCGGGAATTTCCTGAATTCCCTAGAAAGACCAAGCACGCCGCTAGGAATAGGCGCAATGTGGTTAGCTGCTGGCTTGCTGCTGGCAGTTGGAATTGTTGGGAACGTAAAAGTTTTGGCTCTTATCCTTTTCATTTTGATGATTGGCGACTCACTGGCCACCATAATCGGCTCAAACATCAAATCCCCAAAACTTCCGTACAATAAGAGAAAGTCTATCGCAGGACTTCTTGCTGATTTTTTGCCGGCGGCAATATTCGGATTTATTATCCTTGGATATTGGGGGGTAGCCTTTGCAGCTATTGGGTCTATTGTTGAAAGCGCGGCAAGGTATCCCTTCGATGACAACTACATGATCCCGCTTGTGCTTGCGGCTCTGTCACCGCTCGTCTGATCAGGAGGGATATAAAAGAATACCTCACGCGGTTGATGTCTGTCGGTAAATCCTAGGGAAGCGTACAGATTCCTGGCTGGATTGTTCTCCGAAACCCATAGGTCTGCCCTGAGATACCCGATTCTGGACATTTCCGAAAGAGCCCTGGTGAGAATAACCCTTCCGACTCCTTTGCCGCGTAGATGTGGCAGTAGATCAATGTCTGCCAGCAAAGGAACGCTCTCAATTGCCCTTGGGCCCTCTCCGTTTGTAAATACTATGCAGCCGGACAGCGTATCTTTACTCCAGACTGCATAGGACGCTTCCTTGATTATACTGCCATATTCCTCGCTGAAAAGTGACTTTGACATAGCTAGACTCTGTTCTAATGTCGGTGTGTAAAGGATCGAGTCTTCTGTTCCACTGTAGGCACGGTATGCAAGTTCAGCGTATTGTGCAGCGGTGAGGTCGGTGAATGGCGAAATCCTCATTCCGGATGGGATTTCAGAGATAGGAAATGACAGATCGTGAAGATCTATTGTCATTCTGGTTCTGGCAAATTTCCTGAAGCCATGTTCCTCTGCAATGGCCTCCCAGGACTCGGGAGCGTTGAATATCTCATTTATCATGGGAATTTTCTTATCATTTTTGGACTCCGAAATGATCCAGTTCAGCAAGTTTTCCACTCGCTTTTCATTGTACATATCAGGATGCAGGAACCCTATGGAAGCATAATTGCGATCTTTCAATTCCTCAGATTCTACTATGTATGCATACGCTGCCACTTCCTTCCCAGACACTATTACCCGGGATCTGATCTTATTCTGGGTAAGTTTCTCAATTAGAAGTTCCATGGACTCCCTAATTGGTAACCCAGGATATTTTTCCTCGAGAAATTCAAGGTAACCTTTCAGAATAAGATTCCAGTCCATTTTTGCATTCTTTATCTCCATATGCTGTCATCTCTTTTTGAAATAAAACTGTAACCTCACTTGTAAGAGGAGATGTATTTAACCGTATGCGCGATTATGAAAAGATATAGATGGATGATGAGGAAAGAACCCGGATGTTCAACGAGGCGGCAATTCGCTATTCCGGGCTCTACAAAGGAAAGATAAACACAATGTCAAAAGTTCCGGTCAGAAACCTCAGTGACTTCTCCATTTGGTATACGCCTGGGGTTGCTGCTGTCTCTCTCAAAATAGCTGCGAATCCAGAACAGTCCTTTGATCTGACAGGACGCTGGAACAGCGTAGCAATATTGACAGATGGCACGAGAGTGCTCGGACTTGGCAAGGTGGGCCCCGAAGCTGCGATGCCTGTAATGGAGGGCAAGGCCCTGATATTTAATTATCTTGGCGGTGTCAACGCCATCCCCATACCAATACGTGTATCGAGCCAGGATGAGTTCATGGCTGTTGCCAGGGCACTGGAACCATCGTTCGGCGGGTACAACTTGGAAGACATAGAGTCCCCCAAGTGTTTCTTCATTCTAGAAAAATTGCAGAAAGACCTTAATATTCCTGTCTGGCACGACGACCAACTTGGCACTGCATCCATAACCCTCGCGGGACTGATAAACGCACTGAGGGTTTCCGGAAAGAAAATTGAGGATTCAACCGTCCTGCTCATGGGATCAGGGGCGGCAAACATTGCTGCTGCTCATCTGTTGATTGCCGCAGGTTTCAAGCCAGGTAACATAATAATGGCAGATTCGCATGGCATCCTTGAACCGGAAAGAAGTGATATAGATTCCCTTATGATCAACAATCCCTGGAAATATCAACTGGCGATGAGCACCAACTTAGAACGGAGGAAGGGACCGATCGAAAATGCATTCAAGGGCATCGATGTTGTGATATCTGCTTCTAGGCCTGGGCCGGAGACAATCAAAAGGGAATGGGTGAAGTCAATGAACAGCAATTCAATTGTATTTGCTCTCGCGAATCCCGTTCCAGAAATATGGCCACATGTCGCTGCGGAAGCAGGCGCTAAAATTGTTGCAACTGGAAGGGGTGACTTCCCTAACCAGATAAATAACAGCCTTGTATTCCCGGGTGTGTTCAGGGGAGTTCTGGATGCGGGAGCGAAGGGCGTCAATTTCCAGATAATGGTTGAGGCGTCCTACGAAATCGCCAATTTTGTTGAGAATCCTTCAGTGGAGAAAATCGTCCCTACTATGAATGAGTGGGAACTCTACCCGAGGGTGGCTGCAGCGGTAGCTTCCAAAACTGTCGAAATGGGACTGGCAAGGAAACACAATTCAAAGGAGGGTTTCCTGAAGACTGCTACCGAAATAATTGAAAGTAACAGAGATATATATTCAAGAATGATGAAAGAAGGCTTGATAAAGAACTATTTTGGAGATGAGAAGAATGGGAGATAACACGAAAATCAGGAAGATGAAACCAGAAGACATCGAGACTGCCATTGAACTGGTAAGAAGACAGAAAAAACTCAATGAAGAATTTGATTCTTCATTTGTTGTAAGCGAGGACGCAAAGACTGGTATTGAGAGATATCTCTCCAACGCCTTAAAGGAGCCGGATAAATACATAGCGCTGGTTGCTGAGTGCAAAAAACGCGTCGTGGGACTAATAAAAGTCGACATACTGGATAGAGTGTGTTATGATCCAAAAGCGGAGGCAAGAATTGTGGAATTCTATGTGATGCCTGAATACAGAAGAAAGAAAATTGGGCACATGCTCATGGATGAGCTGAACTCTATGCTGGAGAAGCGTGGAATTACGCTTGTATCTGCAGAGTTCCCCTCCCTTAACCTCATCGCACTGTCCTTCTACAAGAAGAACGATTTCAGGGATATGGTGAGCATTTACGGGAAACAGATAACTAAAGAAGAGGAAGAATCTGAAGGAAAGGGAGTGTCTTAGTCACTTCTCATATCTCCCTTTTACTGGGTTCACGCAAGGACTGGAAAAATAGTTCCTTCCTTACTATGCGTTTTATTTTTCTCATGTCGATTGTAAATAGGGACTTTATAAACAGTTTTTGGCCAAGTACGATTAAATTTTTATGATTATCTTTCCGTTGAGCTACATGCCAGAACGAAAACCACATCATCATTACTGAGAAGAGAACACGTCATGGAACCATTTGGATAGATCAACACCAAGCGAATATTCTGAGACTGATGGTAGAAATGGCTGCTTAAAACGACATCGAACCAGACAGATCAAGCATTGATCTTGACCTCTTCAATAATTTCGATTTCTTCTAGGTACCAATTTATGACATTCCTGGGGAGGGCGACTAAACGGGCCCGCCGGGATTCGAACCCGGGTCACAGGCTCCGGAGGCCTATGTGATAATCCGCTACACTACGGGCCCTATTTTTTGTAATTGATTGTTCTGAGGAATTTTCTCCTTGTATTTCTATTATCCTCATCCTCAACACCCAGAGGTGAATACCCATCAATAACCCCAAGTATGCCGTTCCCGTTCTCTCCCTTGGCCAGGACAACTTCCACAGGATTTGCGGTTGCCACGAAAATGCTCCCAACTTCCTGGCACTGCTTTATTGCATTGAGTACGTTAATGGGATAAAGATTCTTCAGTATGATCATGAACGTGTGTCCGGATTTTATTCGCATCAGGTTTTCAACGGCAATCCTTGTCAGTCCTTCATCCGTCCCCTCGTATCTGATAAGCCTGTCTCCGGAAGCTTCCGAAAATGCCATTCCGAAAATAGCTCCGGGAACCGATGTCGTCAATATTTCATAAATGTCCTCTACTGTTTTGATAAAGTGAGAATAGCCGAGAATAACGTTCATTCCTTCAGGGTATTCAAGTTTCACCGAGAACACTTCAGTTGTCATATGAAGTTACATTGCAGCTAGAATTATAAATCATGGGGGAAATACATCTTTTGATGTATTTCCGTCAGAAAAACATTAAATTCCGCTCACAATAGAGTTGCGATGGATTTTTATCAGCTTATAGGTGAGAAAATTCGAAATGGGGAAGTGACATCAAAGGAGGAGTTGCAGGACATGAAAATCAGACTGGCCAAGGAACTCTCCCTCGATTTCATCCCAAGCGATGTGGAAATCCTGAATTCGGGAGACTTTTCCAAATCACAGAGAGAACTCCTGAGAATAAAGAATACCAGGACAATTTCTGGCGTTGCTGTCGTTGCCGCAATGACTTCCCCGGAAAGCTGTCCTCACGGAAAGTGCCTTTACTGTCCTGGGGGTGTTGAGAATAACTCCCCACAGTCGTACACGGGGCATGAACCCGCTGCACTCCGCGGACGAAACAACAATTATGATCCTTACAGGCAAGTGTTCAGCAGAATCAAGCAGCTCGATCTCATAGGGCATGACACCAGTAAAATCGACCTTATAATCATGGGCGGTACTTTCACAGCAAGAGATACTAGCTACCAGAGAGATTTTGTAAAGGGCTGCTTTGATGCCATGAATGGTTCAATCGGAAACTCCATTGAAGAATCTATACTGCTAAATGAGACTGCACAAAAGAGATGCATTGGACTGACGGTAGAGACCAAGCCGGACTGGTTCTTCGAGCGGGAAATTGACACTGCACTGGAGTATGGGACAACAAAGGTCGAACTGGGTGTACAGAACCTCTCTGACAGAATACTGAAAATAAACTTGCGGGGGCATGATCTTAATGATGTGCGGAGATCAACCCAATTATCCCGGGATGCAGGATTGAAAATTGTTTACCATATAATGCCGGGAATGTATGGATCAACCCCGGAGGATGATAGGAAGAGTTTTGATACTATGGTTGAGGACCCCGCATTCCGTCCGGATATGCTTAAAATATATCCAACCCTCGTAACAAAGGGTACCTCTCTTTACCGCCTCTGGAAATCAGGGAAGTACAATCCGCTTGACACCGGCTCTGCCGTTGATCTGATTTCATACATGATGGAGAGGATGCCGCCATGGATAAGGGTGCAGAGAATGCAGAGGGATATACCGGTGAAGTTCATCGAAGCAGGGGTAAAAAGAAGTGACATAAGGAATCTCATTTCGGAAGATCTGCAAAAGAGGGGTGTGAGGAGCAAGGAAATACGTGGACGAGAGATTGCGGGAGAGACATTTTCCGGGAACATGCACCTTTCAACGTACAGGTATGAAGCGGCATCCGGCATTGAATATTTTATTTCATTCGTCGATGATCAGGACAGGATAATCGGTTTTGTGAGACTCCGGATACCTTCTAAAAACGCTCACAGAAAAGAAATGTATAACTCCTCAATAGTGCGGGAGATAAAGGTTTTCGGAAACGTTGTGCCCGTTGGCAAGCATGAAGAGATGAGCTGGCAGCATAAGGGAATTGGTTCAGAACTCATTACAGAAGCAGAAACCCTGAGCAAGGAGAATGATACGGACAGAATGCTGGTCATAAGCGGCATAGGAGTCAGAGAGTATTTCAGGAAACTGGGATACGAAAGAGTTGGACCTTATATGGGAAAAGTCATCTGAACCCGTTTCTGATTCATCCCAGACCTGCCGGTATCCTTGATAAGCGATGACCCGTACCAATACTTTTATATGCCATTGCATTTGCATACTGCCATGCTTGCAGTTTACATAGTTCTGGGGATTCTGTTGCTGTTAACTGCAGTTTATTTAGTGTATACGATAGTTGGAGCTGAGAAACTTTGAATTATGTCCCTTCAGGAATATCGTCCCTGTCCTCGTTTGTCAACTCATTCTGGCAGACCAACTACGTTGCTTCAGGTGTAATAATAATCCTGATATATCTTGCAATAATCCTGATTTTTGGCTATATTATCTCAGGTTTCATTGCCAAACTGTATAAAGATGAAAAAAACTGGCTCACCCCAATATCAGGTAGAATTGTGAGAATCTTCGAGAGAGCCCTGGGGGAAGGGTCAGAGAGGCAGATGAGATTCAGGGAATATTTTTCCACCCTCCTGTTTTTTAATGCCATCGCCGGCATTATTGCCTTTTTCTTTATCTATTTTCAACATTTTCTGCCATATGCCTATGCGAACAACCACATGACCCCGAGCCTCACATTAAACACCGTAATTAGTTTTCTCACTAATACAAACCTCCAGAATTACTCCAACCCATTCGATCTGTCGTACGTGAGCCAGACATTTGTGATAACCGGCTTGATGTTCCTTTCCGCAGGAACAGGATTCGCAGCCTCAATGGCTTTCATCAGAGGAATAATCACCGATAAAGGTACTATTGGAAATTTCTATCACGATTTCTTAGTCTCAATTTTTTACCTCATTCTTCCACTTACGCTCCTTGTTACACTAATATTAATACTCAGTGGAGTTCCTGAAACTACTCTTTCTTATGTAAATGTGCAGGCCGTCTTCTCGTCTGTGACATCGAAGGTGCCACTTGGATCGGTAGCCACTTGGGAGGCAATCAAGAACATCGGAACCAATGGAGGTGGGTTCTATGGTGCTAATGCTGCTTTTCCATTCGAAAACCCAAACTGGTTCACAAACATCGTTGAGTTCACCGCATTTTTTGTTATTCCCCTCGGATCCATAATGTCCTTCGGAAAGGTGTTCAACTACCGGAAATTCATGGTTATGCTTGTATCCGTCTTGGTTGTATTCTTCATGATCACGGCGTTCCTCACATACTATGGCGAGATCACGGGGATTCCGGCCCTGACAGATCTGGGCACCATATACGGCGGAAACATGCTTGGAAAGGAGACTGCAATTGGTGTCGCTGCTTCTTCCATATTCAGCATTGGATCTACCGTAACCTCAACCGGGGCTGCGAATGCGCTTCTGCTTGGGTATACTCCCGCTGGTTTGCTTGGTAACTTGGTAAATCTCCTGGTCAATGATCCGATTGGTGGCGTGGGGACCGGCGTTCTCAATATCTTCACATCAGTAATTTTCACGGTCTTTATAGCTTCGCTAATAGTTGGAAAGCTGCCAGAACTGATGAGCATAAAGATCGGTGCTAAGGAAATAAAGTATTCTACCCTTTCCCTGATCACACATCCTCTGATAATTATCATACCCGTAGGATTAACACTGATGATTCCGAGCATCATGGCCTCGTTCGTAAATCCGAGACCGGATGCTATCACAGAGCTTCTGTACGAATTTGCCTCCGCTGCCTCAAACAATGGATCAGCAATAGGTGGTTTTACGGAGAACCAGACATATTTCAATGTCCTTGAGGGCGTGGTAATGCTTCTTGGAAGGTATCTTATTATGGGTTTCCAGCTCAAGATAGCCGACCTTTTCTCAAACAAGAAACCAAGGGCGGAAAGCGGGAGGACTATTGACACTGGCTCCTTTTATTTCGGCGTTATGCTGCTTGGTGTAATGATCCTTGTGGGCCTGCTGTCGTTCTTTCCGGTTCTTGCCCTAGGACCTATTCTTTCCTGGGCTAGAGATTTCGCAGGATACATAATGGCGGTGATCCGATGAATTCCTGGTGGAAAATTGTGACGGGATCGATGGAAAAATTCAGGCCCGATTTTCAGGCAAAGAACCCCGTTATGTTCGTCACTGAAATTGCATTCATAGTCTCTATCTTTGTTATCATCTTTCCTACTGAATTTGACATACAGACAACCGGAAACTATGTTGATTTCTACATCGCTGTGACAGTTCTCCTTTTCCTCACGCTCCTTTTTTCTAATATCAGCACAACAGTATCAGAGGAGCAAAGCAGATCCATAACCGATTCACTGAAAAGAATGAAAACTGAGACAACAGCAAGGAAAGTATCCGGTGCTACATTTGAGACGGTGACTTCCGACGATCTCAGGACAGGAGACACAGTCGTTGTTGACGCAGGAGAAATTATACCGGGTGACGGCGAGATAATTTCTGGGAGCGGGTATGTGAATGAATCGAACATTACCGGAGAATCCAGAGCCGTCCGCAAGCTTGAAGGAGACAGTGTTACGGGTTCCACAAAGCTGATGACAGACAAAATAACTGTAAGGATCACTGCAAACCCAGGGGAAACATATATTGATCGCATGATACAGATTGTGGAGACAGCAGTCAGGGAAAAGACTCCCAATGAAATAGCACTTTCTACCCTTCTATCTGGACTTACACTGATATTTCTCATGATCACCGCTTCCATTTTTGCCTTATCAAGATACCTCGGCATAAACATAAACATAGACACGCTCATTGTCCTACTCATTGCTCTCATTCCAACAACTATAGGGGGACTGATGCCAGCGGTGGGCATTGCTGCTGTCAACAAGATATCAAAATTCAATGTCATATCAAAGTCTGGAAGAGCAGTTGAGAATGCAGGGGATGTTGATACAATAATACTAGACAAAACGGGTACCGTTACAATGGGAGACAGGGAGGCAATAAAGTTTTATCCGAACAGCGGCATAGATGAGAATGAATTCATCCGTTATTGTGCCATGGCTTCTCTTCAGGACAAGACAATGGAAGGAATCTCGATCGTAAATCTTGCTAAGGAAAAGGGCGTAAATGTGACGGAAGCCGATCTTGATGGCTTCAAATTTCTACCATTTTCGGCAGAGACCAGGTTCAGCGGCATAAAGGCAGAGGATACTTATGTCTACAAAGGTGCGCTATCAACCCTGCTTAAGAACTATAACCTGAATGACACGTTTACAATTGCACTCTGTAAGGAAATATCCCTCAGAGGTGGTACAGCCCTTCCTGTGGTGAAGGATGGAAAATTCATTGGAGTCATAGAACTGAATGATACGCTGAAACCTGGCATAAAGCAGAGACTGGAACTGCTGAAGAAAATGAATATCCATACAATAATGTGCACAGGTGATGATGAAGTGACAGCATCTTATTTCACCAACCTGAGCGGGATCGATAATTACGTTGCGAACAGTACTCCAGAAGATAAATACAATGTGGTCATTTCCGAAAAGGAGAAACAGAGAATGGTAGCCATGGTGGGGGACGGCACCAATGATGCACCCGCCCTTGCCAAAGCGGATGTTGGAATGGCAATGAACAAGGGTACAACTCCCGCAAAGGATGCGGCGAACATGATTGACCTTGATTCCGATCCTACCAAACTCATGGATGTGATTTTCATAGGGAAGCAGATACTCATAACCAGGGGCGCCTTGACCACTTTCAGCATAGCAAATGATGTCTCAAAGTACTTTGTTGTCATTCCAGCAATGTTTTCGCTAATACCTGAACTTGGCCTGCTCAACATACTGGGCCTGAGTAATCCACTTCTTGCAATAACATCAGCCCTAATATTCAACACCATAATTATTCCCATCCTGGTTCCCATGGCAATTAGAGGCGTGAAGTACCGACCGTCAAGTATAACCGAGTTGTTTAGGAGAAATATTCTGATATACGGTATTGGTGGGGTTATCCTTCCTTTCCTGGCGATAAAAGCAATATATGTATTGCTTACACTAATGGGGGTGGTTTGGTGAAAATCGACCATCTTACGAAGATGGCACTTAAAACAACCGCACTTGCCATAATGGCTATGTTCATCCTCGGCTTTGCTTTCCCGACCATAACAGCAATTATTACGCAGGAGATCGATCCTCATTCTGCGACAGGATCCCCCGTCACCATTGACGGAAAAATTTACGGTTCCTATCTTCTGGCAGAGGCCTTCAATTCATCAATATTTTTCCAGGCTAGACCTTCGGCCATTGATTATAATCTTTCGCAATCAGGAGGGCCATCCTACGCCATAGACAATAAAAATCTTGTCAATCAGACCAAGGCATACCTTGTGCAATTCGAAAGGGAGAATAATCTGACCAGTGCCTCTCAGATACCCACTTCGATGATAACATATTCTGGGTCTGGGCTGGACCCAAATATACCATTGCAGGGTGCCATAGATCAGGTGAGCAGGATATCCCAGAATATCTCTGCATTTACTAACGGCTCACTTACGGATAATTTCACTTATAATTACATTGTGAATATAACTGCCTCCGACATAAGTTATAATTTCCCCATATTGGGAGCGCCGTATGTGAACACAGTTGTTCTGAATTTTGATATAATCGATCTCCTGATGGAGAAGGGTTATATAACACAGTCATTTCTTGACTAGAAGTACGTCCTGCTCAGTTCCCTTTATCACCGACTTGATGGCTGCATTTATCCGTACGCCGCCATCTGGTCTCGTGCGTATGCCGAGCACAATGAGATCAGGATTTATCTGTCTGGAATAAAATAGAATCTCATCCTTAAATGATGTTGTCATTCCAGACTTGGTGAAGTTTATCTCCGGACCGTAACTGCTGACAAACCGATCCATGTTCTCAAAAAGCAGCCTGTATCCATGCGTGTGGGTTTTGTCGTATTTCCGCATGTCCACAAAATAGAGAGAGGCGTTAAGGGCTTTCTTCAGATAAAGAGAGAAGGCGACCGCCGTTCTAGTATTAATATCTTCAGAAATTGGAACGAGGATTTTCCTGTAGGGATACGATGCATTCTTGACGCTGAGAGCAGCCGTGGTGGAACCTGAGTTTTTAAGCACGTAGTCCCCAATGCCTCCGAAAAGGGAGGCAGAGAGGGCAGAACGTTTCCATGTTGCTATCAGCAGAATGTCATACCCATGAGCCCCGCTTTCTATCACAATTCCTTCACGCACAGAATTAGCCATGCGTATTCTCGGTACGACCTTTATTTTGGCGTCCTTCCCTTCCTTGAACGCTTCCGTCACTAAGGACACCTTATCGCTCCACGTTACCTCTTGAGTTGTTTCCTTCACGGTGAAGGCTGTAATCTCGGAGTCGTATGCCCTTGAAAGATCGAATGCTATATCAAGAACCCTCCTTGATCTGTACCCCTTGCCCATGGGAACCAGAATCTTCTGCAATCTAAGAGAATAGGGTTGGGGAGCTTCAACCATGAAATAGTTAACCAGACTTTAAATTTAAGGGTTTCCTTTATGCAGGGCTCTCAGTCTGGTAGATTTTATACAGCAGAATGAACGTGGACCCATTGAAAAAAGGCTAGTTCGCGAATATGGCATAACTATGTCCATGTAAGTCGATACCATGCCGTGGTTTTCTTCTCCGTTATCTTGCCTCCTACATTTGGCACAAACCAGACTTTCACCTCACGTTTTTAATGAAATGTCTCGCTGCAAAGTTGGACAAATTTCTGTGAAGAAATATTGGATAACACTATGCTTGCAATATTTTTAAATTGGGAAGTATATCTTTGGTAAAAATTTTATGAGTATAACTATTGCTCACTAGCCTTGAAACACAAATTTCCTGAGAAAAAGGCGATTAAATTGATGCTTGCCTTGGCCGCAGCGATCTTTTTAATTATCGCAATGATTGTAATTGTCCTGATGAACACCGCGGACATCCTGATTTTTGATTGATTTGATGTCTGTTCATCTCTCATTTTCAGCTTGTCATGCAACCTATTTATCTCGTCCCGGGCACTCAGCATGGTATTGTCGAGAAACCCGTACAGGGTTTTATCGTCTTCCCTGGCCATTTTGAGCAGTCCTTCTACAACCTTGCTGGATTCACTATTTGAGAAAAAAGTAACTATGTCATATGCTATGATCAATGTGGAAAGCTTCTGTATCCGGTCTGTTTTTTCTTCGGTTTTCTCTAGATAAGTCCTCAGAGAAGGCCCCAGCAAGATGTATACTACCACAGTGGAAATGAGTAAAACAATGGGTACTAGGAAGATAAGGCTCATCCTGCTGAATTAATATGAGTGTATTATTTATATATGCCTGTTGTGACAAATGATGATTGGTGTCAATGCTCTGCCTTTGACGCATTGTAGAATCTCATGTGCTCGAGGAAACTCCATCCATGTTCTGAAACATGGTATGTTTCTTTTTCACCGTCGTCTCTTGTGGTTACAAGAAATTCTCTTTTTATGAGGTCAGAGATGATTGATTTTGCTGAATTGTAGTTAAGGTTGCATCTGAATATGATTGATGACAAACTGCTACCATGATTGGCAGATACCGATGTGAGAACTTCATACATTAGACCGGTTCTGTCTCGGTATTTTTTCTTGTTTCGAAACGCATATTTTGATGATACAGCAGTGCTTGCGGTGCTGATCGGGATTACCGGTTTCTGTGCATCTTTTGGCTTAATCAAAGAAGCACTGATTGTACTGGTATATCCCGGTTTGACCTCGAATAATTCAATACCCAGAGAAGTTGTCAGCAGTTTTTCTTCAGGTGTCGGTTTTGTCTCAAAGAAGATAAATTTTCTATATGCAGCTATGTCCTCTGAATGAGCGTTGAAGAAAGTTATTGCCGAGAGAGTATCTTTGGCTTTCAATGGGATTATGAGACACGTGATTATGTGCCCATCACCATCCACATTTGAATAAATAAAATCGAACCTGTGTAACATCCCAGATTTTCCCCTTATGGTAGGTGCCACGATATACATCCAGCGTTCACTTCCGGTTGACTCAGCAGAAAATCGATCAATCAACACGCCGGACTTCCTATTGACAACATCTTCCAAGAGCATCACCAACACTGAATATAGAATCACTTAGTGTTGCTGATATATGAATTACTTTGTACATAAATTTTGTGTACCCATTCAATTGGTAACTGGAAACCTAAAATCTTGAACAGGTTTGCGATGATACCAGCGCCTCGCTCTTCGTTCGTTCACCCACCCTGATTTTCAAGGGTTCCTGATATTTTGAAGATAAAGATAAAAGCTAACTATTGATTGTTCCGCATAACTATATGAGAGAATAATGTTGGCCATTGATCCGTTTCACTGTGCGTTTCTCACGAATCCAATCTATTCGACTGCAGACCCGCTGAAATGAATTCAAAATATCCAATATTATATATAGCCATACAATAAACGCATGTCCAAATGGAATGCATAACTATAGAAAATGGAGAGATTTCGGGAAACCGGACTCAGGACAGTCTTCTTAATTCCGGCATAGAGGAACTTTTCGTGGTAGATCTTGATTCCATAAAGTCTGGAAAGCTGAACCTGAAACTCTATGACAGGCTTTCCAAGTATTTTGACATCGTAGTGATGAATTATCCTTACCGGATTCCTGACCTCATAGATACTTTTGTTTCCGGGGCAAGCAGAGTCGTCTTGAACAGCAATGTATCTGACGATATGATCAGGGAGTCACTTTCTTATTCAGACCAGATAGTGATGAAATATGCAAGGAATATTCCATGCAAAACTTTTTCACTTTTTGGTGGTAATATGTTCCTGTCAAACATTGAGGTTGATCTCGTTTACACAACCTTATATGCCTATGGTATAAGGATACAGTCAAGTACATCATTGGTTCAGAAGGACTCACATAGTATAATCCTGCTAAACAACTTTCCAGAAGATTCTCTGTAGACCATTGAAAAAATGTATTATTATGACATTTGAAGCTGATAGATAACAGAGTGTATTGCCGGTCTGCCAACAGTTTAATAGATTCCCGGGATTGCCTTCAGACTCTTATGTCGAACAGACTCCAAACCGTGATTTCCGGGCTAAGGCTAGATAATCCCCTGATCCTTGCTTCTGGGATTCTTGATGAGAATGGATACACAATGAAGAGAATACTCAAGGAAGGGGCCGCGGCAGTTGTGACAAAGTCAATCGGATCTGCTGAGAGGAGCGGATACAAACCACCGGTAGTTGTTGAGATCGGCGGTGGCAATATGATCAATGCCATAGGTCTCGCAAATCCAGGCATTGAGAATTTTGGAAATGAGGTCAAGATTGCCAGGGAAGCAGGCAAACCAGTCATCGGCAGCATTTTCGGAGCTGACGCCGAGGAGTTTTCAAACCTGGCAAAAAAGATGGCGTCATATGGTGTTTCCGGTATAGAACTAAACCTTTCCTGCCCACACGTGAAGGGTGTCGGCCAGGAGATAGGATCTGATCCTGATCTGGTGGAGAGCATTGTGGGGGAAGTGAAACGTTCGGTCAATATCCCAGTTTTTGCAAAACTCAGTCCCAACGTGAGCGACATCATGGAACTGGCAAAGGCAGCGGACCGAGCCGACGCTCTTGTGCTCATTAATACTGTGAGAGCAATGGCCATAGATGTCTACGCCAGGCGGCCGGTTCTGAGTAACGTATATGGGGGCCTTTCAGGACCAGCTATTAAACCTGTTGGATTGAGATATGTATACGAGGTCAAGAAAGAAACTGGGAAAGAGATTATCGGTGTTGGAGGGATCCAGAGTGCCGAAGATACCTTGGAATACATCATGGCAGGGGCATCTTGCGTAGAGATAGGCACAGCACTCCACACTGGGGGAAGGAGCGTATTCCGAGCAATCTCTCGGGATCTTGAGAATCTCATGGCCAGTGAGAAACTTGATTCAATAAGCGATACTATCGGGATGGCGATTCAGAGATGATACATTCCACCGTTGTCAGGGTTGATCAGAATACGCCTACGGTGAGATCCATAGGTTTTAAGTGGGATTGCAAGGTCTTGCCGGGACAGTTCATCATGGTGTGGATCCCTGGAATTGGCGAGATACCAATATCTCTGTCGTCCACTGGTAACCTGAAAGAAATCACGGTGAAGAGCTATGGCCCGGCATCGGATGCCCTCACGAAGCTTGAAACAGGATCCAGAATATTCTTCCGAGGGCCATACGGGAGACCTTTTACACTGGTGAAAGGTAAAACACTGCTTATCGGCGGCGGATCGGGGATGGCTTCACTTAAGCCGCTCATAAATGAGAGGTCTTATGCCATAGTCTCGGCCAGAACGAGGGATGAACTCCTATTCAGCGATAAAATTCATGAGGGAAACCTTCACTTAGTAACAGATGACGGATCTATCGGCATAAAGGGGACTCCACTCAACGCCCTTGAAAAGCTCAATCTGACAGAATTTGAAATGATTTATGTTTGCGGGCCCGAAATAATGCTGAAGAAGATCTTTGACTCTCTCAGAGGAAAAAAGGTGAGGGCTGAATTTGCAATGGAGAGGACTATGAAATGCGGAATAGGAGTCTGCGACTCCTGCTCTATAGACGGGCTACAACTATGCAGGGACGGGTCCATCTTTTCAATGGAAGAGGTTATGGAGATGGAGGAGTTTGGAAGAACCAAACTTTCCGAATCTGGCAGAAGAATAATCCTCAACTACTGATCGATCAGTTCCTTTATTGGTATTATACGTTCTATGTAAATATTCCAGTCCTGAAATTTCTTGCTCAGCTCATCCAGCAGCGTAACAAAGGTATGAAGATGGCTCTCCATGGTGACAAATGAGGCGATCATAATGTTCCCATCGAGTGTCTGGCTTTCGCTGAACCTTGCAAGAGGCAGTGCATTTGATTTTAGGGAAAGCTCCATCAATACATCGTTGGAGGTCACCGCCTCATAAATTCCTTCAGATTCACTGATTATTGTCACCCCATTCATGGAAACAGGCGTTCCGCTTATCCTGTATATCCCATGCAAATTCTCTTCTTCAGTTGGGAACCTGAGGAACCTTGTGTATTTAAGCCCTAGAGGGTTATCCTCAGCACGCTTATTTCTTTCAGGGGGCTTGCAAGCAAAGGAAACCGCGTAGAGCATGAAGTGGGAAGATATTGTGTTAAGAGCCTCCCTGACATTTCTGCTTGGCCCTATATAGTTCAGTTTGACAGAAATATTTGTATTACTTATAGAAACGGCATCTAGAACTAACTCTGATACCTTTTTGAGGTCAGAATTGTGAAATTTGAAATCAATCGCTAAATTTCCTTCCTTCAGATACATAGGTTCAAGGTATACTGAACTGATTCCAGAAAGCTCATTTAGTAGAAGAATCTCACTCAAATCATCACTTGTCAGGAATATGGACCATGTGTTGCTGGAAAGTTTTGCGTGGTACTGTTCTAGAAAAATTCTGTTCTCAAGCCTCTGGCTCGCTTCTTCAGGCAGGAAAAGATAAAGCTCCACCCTTGTTTTGCGAAACAGAGGCATTGCCACGGCAAAAATGTCTAGTTTCCTAGCAAGCTGGAAAATCTGAAGTTCGCCGGACACGACAATACTACATTCCGTGTCCAGGATATTGTTTTCTATTCTATCCACTACGTAGCGAATGACGAAAGGGTATAAAGATTAGTTGTTACTTCCGTCAAATTTTAATAGCCTCTGCGTTATAAGTACTTCGCCATGGCGAAACTGGAATCTCTGCAGTCCGCACTGGATCATATGAAGAAGATCCTGGTAGAGGGAGAAAACGGAATTACCACACATATAATTTCTGGAAAAACCTCCGGTGGCAAGCATACTATGATGGACAGCTTGCAGGCATTTGCAAGCGAAAATGGATACGTAGTCTTCAGGTTCCCAGGGAACATATTGCAGGAGTCAATGCCTTACCAGCCGTTCAACCACATACTCAACACGATGTATGATACTGTGGATGAAAGAGGGATGAGTGATATAATCAGAAAATTTACGGAATATTTTTCTGGGAACACCGGCTTAAAGTTCCTTATTATTATTGAAGCTCTCGAACGCCTAAATTCATCAAGCCAGGATCTTTTCCTTTATATATCGAGGATTGCTTCGAGATTCGGCTTCCATCTTGTGGGAACATACAGTAAACGTTCACCGTCTGAATTTGAGGGAGGAGAATTCAACTTCATAATCATCTCGGCAACGGAGCCACAGATACACATAATCAATATTAGAGACCCCAATTTTGATGATGCCAGATTCCATGTAGAGAGTCTTGGTTACAAACTACCAGAAAGTTTCATGATGGATGTTTTCAGACTATCTTCAGGGGACCTCAATACCATCAATTACGCTCTGAAATATTATTCTGATATAGGAATTATAAATGAGAAGAAGGAAGTAAATGAGGCGATGTTTCGTTTTCTACCCATACCTCCGGCCATTGAGGATTATTACTCAAAGAAAATATCAGACCTTACTGAAACTGAACTTAGGGTGGCCGGAACTCTGGCGATGAGCGGCGAAGACCTGGAAATGGATGTAATCGCTAGAATGACTTCACTTTCAAAATCAGATCTCTACAAAGTAATGTCTTCCCTGGACAGTGCAGGGATAATCTCAGTCAATAATTTCAAATATCGTATCTCTGGGCGTAGGCTTGCTGAGATTATCCGTGCCAAGATCTCAAGCGTGTGGAAGATTGACGTGGCCGACCAGATCATAAATAGCCCATCCTTTGGGGATCTGTCTATCCAGACAAGGCTTAATATACTCAAAGAAAGGGGACTTTATGCCAATATTGGGGAACTTATAAAAAAGAACTGGAAAGCCGCTCTCAATGCATTCGTATCTCCAGAGGATCTTATGACCTTTCTGGACAGTGTTTCCGACAAACTGGACGATAATACCAAGAAGTACGCATCACTTATCAGGTGTAATTCACTCTTCTTTCTTGGACGATTTGAAGAAAGCATTGATTGTTTCAAAAAGAGTAATTACATAGAAATTGCCGGAAGAGAGCCAGAACTTAGAATTGCCTCTGCCCTTTCTTCCATCGGTAGGCATGATGATGCTTCAGCTCTTTTGGACCATGTCCTTGCGGATAGTGAACTGACTCCGGCTGAGAAAGCCCTCGGACTAGTTGTAAAGGCATCCCTGCTCCTGAGAATTAGAAAGCCATCTGATGCCCTCGCTGTCGCCAGCGAGGCTATGGAAATTGCGAAGAAACACGGAGTAGAAGAAGTTATGGATGAGATTCTTACGAACATGGCCACTGCGAATGCTGACCTGTTCAAACTTGACGTTGCAAGGAAATATTATAAGGATGCGATCGACCTTGAGAAAGAAAGAGGTAACATACGCAGAATAAACAGAAACCTTCACGACCTAGCGATAATAGAAAGTTTTGAAGGAAATTTTCAGAAGGGCATAGATATGCTCAAGGAGCTACTCGAGAACACCTATATAAATGGAGATATCTCAATCCGGGCTTACGCCCTTTATAACTTGATGGACATGTTTCACATTATAGGGGATCTGACCGCTTCACTTGAATACAAAAACACCACAGACAGGCTCATAGAAATTGTACAGGACAATGATATCAAGTTCATATATTACCGGTATATGACGATGTTTTACGCTGAGGCCCTTGATCCTGAAAAAGGCCTTGAGTATTCAAGGAAGGCCAATGATCTATCCGGCAAGAGTGAAAATCAAGACTGGAAGTCTGCAAGCAAAGCTCTCTTCCACATACTTTCCGTAAATACCGGAAATGGGGTGTTTGATACTACGCTTTTCAACCCAACTTTCAGTTCTCTTGAGGACTTCATTCCCCTATATCTTGGATTTTGGTCTATTATATTTACGCTAAGCAAAACTGAGGATAAGGCAATGGAGTCTATAGCCGCCGCTGAGAAGTACGCAAACGAGATGGGGGACGTAAGCAGTAAGCTGACTGTCGAGGTCAGCAAAATGATATTCAACCTTGCCTTTGACAAACTTCAGGACTCCGATCCACCAGCAAAATATTCTGGGGACTCCGCCGTAAGAAAATATGATTATTCCCTCAGAGCTTTTTCTGCAGCAAAGATGCTCGGAAACGGTAACCGTCTGGCATTTACTGAGGAATCAAAGAAGATCGTGGATGAATTAATGGACGGGAGCGGATTATACAATGTTATACTGTATCCGATAATAATTCTGGGAATAGCCAGAATGAAATTTCTCAATGACGACAGAGTTGTCGAAAGCATCAAAAAAGTGTTTAGCGGAACAAAACCAGCTGAAGTAGTTAAAGAGATCGTAGCCATTTTGCGCGGTGAGTGAGTTGCCAAGTGAGACCGTATGTATCTATCACGAAGCTGGAAAATGCTACCTGGTAGATTCATTTGAGACAAACTGTACATTATGTTTCAATTTCACCACACCATACAAGCCAGATAAATCTAAAAAAAGCAAGCCACTCTACAATATCTTCGACTATCTTGAATCAGAAGGTAAACTGGAAGATTTTTTCCCCACGGGA
Organism: Thermoplasmataceae archaeon; assembly: GCA_038729425.1. Taxonomy (NCBI): domain Archaea; kingdom Methanobacteriati; phylum Thermoplasmatota; class Thermoplasmata; order Thermoplasmatales; family Thermoplasmataceae; species Thermoplasmataceae archaeon. The sequence continues at coordinate 142,346 of JAVYSB010000001.1, forward strand.
AATGAAGTTCAGTCTACATTATCTGTTTAAGGGATGGTTTTAGCTAATTCTTTATGTCTAGGGTAGAGATAACCCCGTGGGTCTGTGGGGTAGCCAGGATATCCTTATGGCCTTCGAAGCCGGAGACCCGGGTTCAAATCCCGGCAGACCCGTCTTTAATAGAATACAGGTTAGGAACATGAATCCTAAATGCAGAACGGTTCATTGTACGATAAGGGATCGCTTTCTGATACATATTAATGCAAGGATAGAACTAATCATACAGACTATTTTAGCATAGCCTTTCTCGAAGTTTCTCTTTTTACGATCATCTAACTAATACTTAGTTTTCCTCTCCTTCTGTGTATTCTAGAGGCCCCAGATAACACCCTCAAATGGGAACAGATAGGTATTCGGATCATCTACGTGCTTTGAAACAGCATATATCACAAGTACAGGGTCGACAGCAAAAGGATCTGGCGACCTACAATCATCAGAGCAACAATTCAACTCATTCTGTTGCAAGGATATATCACGTTGTCGGTCCGACAAACCTTTTCGTTACCTACACGTTATGCCCATTCACACAGTAAGGTCCTGCCTCAACGATGGGCACAACTTCGACGGGAGTATACGAAATTCTAGCTGGTAACATTATTTATGTCCACCAGGAACTGCGTAACGTAGACGTAACTGAATGAATAAGGTAATCTTGTTGCATTAGGCAGCCGCGGAGAAAATTGACTCTGCCAGACGGAACCCTGAGAAACGTTGTTAACTTCCAGTTTCACGTTGCCGTCCTTAAGGATGACCACGCTATATGGCCATGGACGAGGACGGTGCTGTCTAAGCAAAAACAACGAAAACTACCTAATAAAAGATTACGCTCCGGTTGAAACGGTTTTGTATCTGTTCAAAGTTATTCTGAATATTAGTATGACGAATAGAATAATAAATGCTGTAAGTATATAGAGCATGGTAGTGCTGTTAATGAGCAAATTTTTCACAAGAATAATCTTCTGTTCAATCAATGGATATGACTGTAGCACTTCATTCATTATTTGTTGCTGATCCTGTGAAGCTGTAGGTCCACCTAGAAAATATGCAAGGTTACCATAATTTGCCTTGGAAAAAAAACGCTTTCCTGTGAAATAGAATGGTGGCGAATGGTGAAATATAGAAATAGCGACAAGAGAAAAATCTCTCATTACTGATAGTCCCTGTTGTTTCATTTCGGTTCAATGTTCCTATAAATTTATTGTATAAATTGCATTTGTGAGGATGTTGATGCAAAAAAACGAAGTAAGGAAGATTAGAATCAAGTTCTGGAATACCACTTGAGAGGGAAATTGTTCCCATTACTCCCTATAGCTGATACTTGAGCTAACACATTGCCACTTGAATCTATGATATAGAGCTCGTAGTTAGGTAGAGAATTAATGTCACAATTAAATTCATCTGAGAGTAGTTATAGATTTTAATGCCTTTAATGTCCTTGATTGTCAGGGTATCAAATTTGAGGATAGGACCCGCAGACTAGTCCGCCAAACACCCCGGAATAACCGGAGATAAATTTCTATTAACGGCAAAGTGTATTTGCGGATTATACATAAAAGGGTGCAAAAATAAATAATAGATATGGCATACGCTGAAGGAAACGCAAAGATGACCGACCAAAAACCACCAAGACATGTATCCGACATTGACAAACGGCTAACTATGCAATTTGACATTAGTTTCCTTCTGAAAGACCGTATTTCAGAAGAGACCAGGAAGCTTGGAATTACTGCTCCGGGTTTTACGTATTACCATTCAGACAGAATTGAATTATTCTTCTACCTTCCACCATCAATTGAGCAGCTTGCAGAGGGCAAAAGGGCAATAACGATGATGAAGGCAAAAAACAGAAACAATACGTGGATCGTGAGGTGCGATATCACAGACAGATCGGTGATTGACACAATAGAATCCCTCGTGGCAATCCCCTCGGTCGTCATAGATATGGTGTTGATGGATAAAGGTAGCCTGAAGATCAGATTCAGGTTTCATCATAATTTCATAAAGAATGCCTCTGACATCCTTCTATCTAAAATTGGAACGGTTGACGCCCTATCTATAAATTATTTCGGAGAGTCCCGCGGCATAGCATCCACCATTATTGAGCAGTCTTCCCGTATACATCTTTCAGCAATAAAATTCACCATGGAACCGAATTCGCTGCAGTTCGACGAGACAAACGAAATTTTCAGCCAGCCCTGGATGCGAGTACGCAAGTATGACAGCGGTGGCCAGAAGCTGCACCATGTATACTTCTTTTATGGAAAAGAATTTGACCCGAAGAAATACAATTTAAAAACAATCTCGAAAGAGGATAGTCTTTATGAGACCAATTCAGAAAATCCTGTATTGGTGTACCTTGTTTCGGAGTGCGAAAAACTTGGGCTCTTTTCGGATTCCATTCATATATACAACGGTAAAGTCCTCCTTGGACGTGTATGGATCCCTAGCGCCTTCGTTCCAGACTATGTTGGGCTCATCGCATCGGCTAGGGCAAAGTTCCCTGACTGGAACATAGAAATAGGTGGCGTGACATCCATGGAGGATGTGTTTGAACCTTCTTTCGATAGACTCAAGCACTAACACCTGTTAATGTTATTTAAAGAAAAATAAGCGCCATTTCGAATTTTATCATCCTATTTTGCTACGTCTTTCCATTCTCCTACAGATATCTGAGACTTTCAAGTGTTACATCAATCTCTGGAAATTTCACCCTTGCCCTGTTGACAATATCCATCATACGTCCTGTATTGGATACGGGCAATATGGTCTCGGAGTGCATGTTAGCCCCATCATACTTCTCCACAACCGAAACTACCGGCAATGGAAGTTCGTTGATGGATTTAGAGAAAAAATCCCACACAGGAAAAGAGATTGTAGACGAGAAGAGTCCATCCTTTCTGGAAATTTCCTTAAACGACTCGGGGAGATCTGAATTTGGAGCCCTCTGGAAGTAAAATAAAGAACTGACACCACCATCATCCGTGCGAAATCTTTGTTCCCTTATAAATTTGCTTTCGGATTTGCCCCCCATACCTATTTCTGTCAACCGTGGGGCCTTATATCTTATCCCCAATACGCAAAGTGGGATTTTTGCTCCAACAACTTTTATCAACCCGGGTAGACTAGAAGTTGGCCTGATTTCCAGTGTCAGCAGATCCGCGCCTCTTGCCAGGTTGTTAAGAATAATGTCAGATATCGCGGCCCTATCTGTATGATGAAACTTTAAATCTATATGAAGGCCCTTTCCATCGAGATACGAATAATTCAATACTGCAGAGGGCACCTTCCCGAGGTAGTCCATTATGCTTTCACCAGTAGTTTGCCCTTTCCCTCTCTCTATGACCCACGTGTCTCCCTTCCGTTGGGCCTTTAATGTTTCCATAATTACCTTCATTTCGTTGGTGACTTCGCTGGTGGGGGTAATCACGTAATACAGAGCAAACTGAGACCGCTCTAAAACCCACGTAGACAAGGCAAACAACTGGGCTTTCTCAAAGAACGGAGCAAGCGGGTTTTTGGATGGCATTGAAAAAGACAACTCAGTATCGAGTACCCCTTTGATCTCCTCAATTATCAATGTTATATTATCTGTAGTCCATATTTATTATTTTTCACCATTAAGCCTTAGAGATACGCCCTTGCGACCTGATGAATCCAAATCGTCAAGACAAAAGAAAATACCTGTCTTCTGTGTGGAGAGTTTTCAGTATTTTTAAGCACCAACGAACAAGCTATGATCGTATCTATTTAAGCAAGGTAACCTGAGATAAATTTGATCCTTGCCCTAATATTCCGTCCAGAAAATGCCTGAAATTCGTCCATGTAATAGTAACTTCATCATATTTTTACACTATCAAGGTTCGCTGGCGAATAAATATAAAGGATTTTGAGAAAATGTAAGGTTACTTATCCAGAACAACGAATTCTAAGCAAAGTATATAACAAGATCCAAGTATGACTATCTCACATAGATGGAATACAGACTTGGATGTTCAGGGTGGAGTTATATCCAATGGGTGGGGCCGTTCTATCCTTCAAGAACGAAGGCAAATGATTTTCTAAAACTGTATGCAAAGGTCTTCAATACTGTTGAAATCGACTCCACATTTTATCGTATCCCAAGCGTCTCCACTTTGAATAACTGGAGGAACTCGACTCCGGACGATTTCCTCTTCTGCCCAAAAGTCTTCAGAGAGATCACTCATGAATCAAGGTTAAGGGGCATCAACAATTCACTCAATTCCTTTCTGGATAGAATCCGAGAACTTGGAAAAAAGCTAGCTGTTGTGATCTTTCAGCTTCCACCTTCCCTCTCTCACAGTGAAGGTAGTGCCGATCTCGCAAACCTTGTAGAGTCCCTACCCTCAGACATCCAGTTCGCAGTGGAGTTCAGAGATAACTCGTGGTACATTGACGAAACATACCGACTTCTAAGACACAACAATGTCATCTTAGTCTGGTCTGAAGTAACAAAAGTCGTGAACCCGGGTGTTTCTACCAGTAAAGTCGCACTTCTTAGGCTTGTTGGGGATAGAAAAATACCAGAAGGTGATTTTGGAATAGTGCGCAAGAACAGGGATGCTGAAATAAAAAAGTGGACTAGTAAACTTAACGAAGAGAGATTTAGTCTAGATCACGTTTTTGCTTTTGCAAACAACCATTTCCAGGGTTTCGGGCCTGCAACCATTGATCTGCTTGGACAATCGCTTGGTCTAAAACCATTAAATTGGAGGCATGATGTGTTGCTGAATGGCCAAAAGAAGCAGGAAACATTGTTTTAGCAGTTTATAACTAAGAAATGTCCCCATAAGGCATATATATATTTCTAACCATGCAAAATGCTAGTACGATTAGTATCGTCGGTTTTTGAAAACTGGTCTAGTACAAACCTAACATTTGAAAGTACTGACTATAGAACCATTAAATGTCTTTCAATTTAGCAGTTATTTGTAAATTCTCACTCCCAATTGGTACGGATAATCTTTTTTCTGAACTTCTTGTCTACCATTGGAAATTGCCAAAGGGTGCCCCACGGCGGTGATAGTTGAAATTGTGAGCAAGACCGTATCAGTAGGGAATAGAATTGAGATTTTAATTAAAATGTATACTATGAAAGAAGTTGAATTCCAGTACATTTTATCATTTCTGTCGGAGATGCTTGAAAACTCACACACATCTCTGCGGTCCTTCACTGAATGCTTTGAAGTATTGGCACCACCCAAATGAAATGGTGTGGATTTCGTAAAGCCTCCAATGAAGGATGATAGGTATGTGCCAGTAGATTCTACCATTGTCCTGTCATTGACTGTGAAGATCATTAAGACAATATGGCAATACTCGGACAGAACAGCATAATAGAATGTTTGCCAGGGTCCCACCAACTGTTTACTTTTACTTCGAATCGTGAGATGATATCGTCTTTCGGCGCCACGCCTTGATCCATAACCAGCATTGTCTTCCTGAAACCCCCATTGACGCTTCCGATGCAGGGATTCCATTTCGTATCGCATACTGGATTCTATTTAAAAACAAATGTATGGTCACTTAAATCTATAGGTTTTTTCTCCATATCTTATCCGGGGGGAGAATCAATGCTCCCCGACTCAGAGGTGGTGGGGAGAGGCACTTTATATTACAGAATCATCTCGTCTTTAATAGAAAGCAGCAGTGCAGAGATCATACAATATACAACTTAAGGAATGAATTTCAGAAGATTTCGGAGAAGAAGAACTTCCTCGCAAGATCTAGACATCTGCCCGAATTTGAACACCCTCTATCCAATCGAAACCATAACGGCGATCACGAATCTGAAACCCCCCAAGTAAGATCGTGAATTGCATGCCGAAGCCATGAGCCGAACTTGAGCATTCACACAATAAGTTCAAATTCACAATTTATGCCGATATGACGTACACCAGCGATGATCAGCAGAAGCAGGCTGGATTGTTGCGAACTTGATTATTCCAATAATGCACAGAGTATATACGTTTTCCCGCGAAACAAGGGTCTAGGCAGAGAATACTCCCCGTATGACTGGTTTTGATATATCCCGTGGATGTACTCGCTCAAGACCGGTACAGAGTGGATTGATATCCGCGGAGGTGTCTAAGAAATAAAGTTCGCACATCGGTGAGTTGCGAACACCCACAGTTGAATATAAAAAGAAAGAGAATAGAATGATTACGCTTCTGGCTTTGCTGGTTGATTCAAGTCGTTCCCACACGATGGACAAAAATTGACATTTTCTGTTACCATTCTTCCACATTTCAAACATACTCTTCCTTTTGCTCCGTTACTGTTAGGTTTCCATACTAGCGCAAGAATACCGCCTATCAATCCAAGAAGGAATCCTATGAAAAATCCTCCGAATGAACCATACCAGCTTATAATAGAAAATACTAATATCAGCGCACCCCAAATGACATGGCTATTAGGATTTGAGTGTAACAGGCGACTCTGCGCTCGTGCCGTCTCTCATGGCTATATTGGCAATAAAAGCAAAGAAACAGAGGGATTGGGTCGATGTGACGGGGAACAAAGTTATGCAGCTGGGCCTAGATTTTCGATCCATATGGGCATAGATGATTTGATAGGGTGACTACTTTTATACACACATTGATATATTCCTGGATTCGATATCAGAACGTACAAAGAACCGTTTACATTTCCTTGTTGTTTGAAGAGTTTAAATCTAATATAAAGTGGGGCTGGCCGGGTTTGAACCGACGGCCACCTGGTTATGAGCCAGGCGCTCTACCAGGCTGAGCTACAGCCCCATACGCCGTTGATCGGATTTGAACCGATGACCGCTCGGTTAACAGCCGAGTGCTCTACCTACTGAGCTACAACGGCACAGACTATGGTTAAGAGTTTGCTTTCTTTTAATCTTTTCGCAGACTAGCGGCAATCCCGTGACCAAGTACCCAGCATAATTGCTGAGCAAATCATATCTTGAGATTCAAATTTCGTCAAGGTCCATTCCGCAGATGTCCGATAATTCCCTGTGAAGTCTCTTTATTCTTTCTGCGGGTTCTGCCAGTCCTTTACTCATATAGCTGTCCACAGTTTCCTTGAGGGTAACCCTTCTGGTACCCGAAAATAAGTTATCTGCCTGTGCGACTATTTTCTCTTCAAGCGTTTCTGGGATGTAGTTTCCAGGAGGAAAGCCAAGTTTCACTGCCTCGTCTGGTAGTATTCCTGCACCAGTATGTCTTTCGACGATCCGAACAACGGCATCGTCGATGTTTCTTTCTCTGAGTATGATCGCACTGTTTACAGCATGATTTACCCCATGCCCTCTGGTCCTCCCAACATCGTGCAGCACCGCTCCGACTCTCACCTGTTTGATGTTAGCCCCAGCCTTCTGGGCAATCTTTACCGCCAGATCCCTTACTGCAAGAGAATGGGAAATGATTTTATCATCTGCTCCCTCTTCTTTCAGGATTTTCATTGCTTCCTCTTCACTGGGAAAAATTCTTACCATCTTCCCTTTATTCATTGGGAGAATCTTAAGTTTCCCATCTTTCCCGCTGACGTGCTCCCCGCCCTCAAACAACCTGTCCAGGAAAATTGCAAGAGCAGATACTTCACTGTGAGGCTGATTCAAGATGGCCACATTGTAGTCACATGACTGATATATCTCTGCGGGGACTTTCTCCGCTCCAACAACAATCATGCAATCTTCTTTTGTAAATCTTCCTCTGATATCGTTGATGACATTTTCAACCGGTATTCCATACATAGTGAGATGCACTTTCACACCATTGAATGCGGCTATTTCCTTGTTCCACTTTACGCCAGTTTTTATCGAGAAGTCTCCTCCAAAATTCTCGGTGACCCGGTTAATAGTTTCCTCAAGTGCGTCATCTCTGTAATCCACTAGTATGCGAAACGCACCAAAAGCCCTGGACACGAGTGCCACGTGAGTGGTTATCCTCTTGTCTCTGTACGGGCGATGTCCTATTCTCAGCACTGTAACTTCAGGCAATAGGTTTCCCTTCTGTAGTCTAACGGTTCTCTATAAGCTCAATCTTGAAACCTTTGATCTGTAAAATGCTCGATCTCTTTACTATTCCCCTCAACAGAGTTTGGGAAATACCGAGGTTTTCAGCCACTTCACCAAGAAAAACACCCTCGTTATTTACCATCATCCCCTTTATGCTTGTCTCGTACTTTTCAAGGTCTGCATCAGAAAACGTAGTTGCGTATATAATATCAGCCAGCTCTCCCATTGAGCCAAGGAGATTTATCTGTACGCTTGTATAATAAGTGTGATAAGCTTTCTCAGGTCCCTTTTCGCTCGTAATCCACTGGCTCTCTATGAGTTTTATCTTATCAAGATAATAAAGTGCCTTCTTCCCCAGCATTCCATACTTCTGGTCGATCTGCGGCATCGTTACCCAACTAGATGCAAGGTCCAGAAGAAGCCTCCTCTTAACATCTGTGTCGGCAGCATGGAATATCGATACTAATTCTCCAATGTCGTTGACTACCTTTATTCTGCTGACCATATGGAAACGATATGGCAGGATGAGATATAACTATTTCTTAATATTTTAATCATAGATATTAATTTTTCCAGTAAAAAAGTTACTTTCTCCTCTTGCGAATATCATAAAGAAGCATCTTGTCGTAATCTACAGATACCTTGATTTTCTTGTTTTTGAGTATTTTCGTGGCTTTCTCTGTGATTTCCCTCACATCTTCCGCCGGTATACCCCTGTAAATGATCATTTCCTTCTTATCCTGAGGGAAAATCATGCGGTATTTTGAACCTTCCTTGTTGTATCCCATTGGCTTCTTGTTTTTCTCGATTTCAACCATATTGAGTTCGAGGGAGACTTGATCGTACTGTTCATCCTCGATGTTCTGTTTGGTCTGACTGGCTATTGTATTCCAGAGTTCAGGGAATGCTTTGTCTAGATTTTTCCACTGGAATTTCTCGTCAAAATAAATGTGACCGCTCCAGTTTTTCACGCTTCTTTATCAATTTTGGATATTTAATTTTGTGTTATTAACCAATCAGCATGCAGGCAAAAATATTAATGGAGATTAGCGTTAGCCGTACTGCTTAGCTCCGTGGTGTAGTGGCCAAGCATTACGGGCTCTGGACCCGTCGACGGCAGTTCGAATCTGCCCGGAGCTATTTATCTTTGGATATGGTGATATTATGCCTGAGGGTGTTGATGAGGGTGAAGACGTAACCTTAGCTTTCTGCGATCTAATAGAGAAGGAGATACCTATTGATCACGATTTTTTCAGGTACCTATCCAGCATTCGCAATGCCCAGGCTCATATCGGACTTGCCATATCCACAACAGACAAAATTCAGGAGACCAGGGACATCCTTGACATGCTAGACACACTTTCCAGCGGCCTTTACGATCCAGATGTTAAACTTCCAGACCTCCAGAGAAAAATGATAAAGAGATCTGAAGAAACACCTGTGGATCTAGTTGAAAAAATGTCAAGAGGAGACCTCAGGGCCGCGCACCTTCTTTCTGCGAGCTCGATGATACAATTAGCCGCCGGCTATCTGACCAGTGCAAGGAAGGACCCCGATTTTGCCGGAGTGATTCCTGATTATACCATCAAATATATGTACAAACTCAGTATTTTTGTGTACAGAGAAGCGATGGGGCACGTGTTAATGTAAATGGTTCACGATGACTTCGCAGACCTTTCAATGTATTGCTTGTATGAAAGTGGCTCCTTTACGTATCGATCCAGAAGCATTGTGTTATCCCTGTAGTAATTAAGCAACATCCTGTTGATCTCTTCTTCCGTAAAGATTGATCTTTCGGCAAGTTTCCTTATTGCACCCCTTCTGAACAGTTTCCCAGCCGACCTAGCAGGTTTAACCCCAAGAGAAACTCTTGCAGTGTTTATGCAATCGAGAAAGCTGAATTTGTTCTTCGCAGACACATTAATGGCGCCTCGGGTTTCCAGTGAATTCTTAATGACAGTGACCAGGTCCTCTACGTAAACTGGGCTCAGATCGCCCTCCTGCGGAAACTTTCCCATATGGTTTTTGGCAGTGTTTATTATTCTTGCCGTCAGATGATCTCCGTCTCCGAAGATGTTAGATGGTCTCACAATAAGGTGATTCTTCACGAGTTGCGCGTTTCCCTCCGCCACTCTCTTTACCCTGAAATATTCTGTTTTACCCTTCTCGAGGTTTATCTGCGAAATGTAAATCAGTTTCTGATCCTTATCGACTTTTTTTATCCCTTTTACCACGTTCTTCATCCCGTTGACCTGCAGATCAAAGTGGGACTCATCCACTTCATTCTGGGTTCCGACCGAGACGACTACGGTATCGAAACCATTCACTGCCTCAATCACTTTTGCTTCATCGAGTATGCTACCCTCAATCCATTTTGCCCCAAAATCATCTAAAATTTTTGACCTGTGCCTTGAATAATAGGCATTTTCCTCTGAACCGAATGACCTGATAAAATTCGTACCCAAGAAACCTGAACCGCCAAACACAATTGTTTTCACCCTGCTTTATTGTCTATGAAAATATTAATGTTGCCGAGAGAAAAAATCTAATTAAGCGAAATTTTTAATGCAATTAGTTCTACACTTATTTGAGATTGATGAAACATAAGGGAAGAAATGTATACATGGTTGCCGGAGGCGTTACAAAATTCGCAAAGGCGACTCCGGATATGGATTTCAGGTTGAGGGTGAAGAAGGCATTTGACTATGCAATGGAGGATGTCCATCTATCATTGAAAGATATAGACGGATCCGTGGCATCGTACTTCTCTGATCACTTTCAGAGACAGTTAATGTCGGGCATTATGGTTCAGGATTATCTGGGCCTGACACCAAAGCCAAGCAAGAGAGTCGAAGGAGGAGGAGCGACTGGCGGTCTCGCGTTCCAGACTGGATATGAGGAGATTGCCTCCGGAAGAATGGATACCTGCGCAGTCTATGGATTTGAGACAATGTCCCACGTGAACACCTGGAAAGGGAATGAATTTATAGCACTGGCAAGCGATACAAATTTTGACTATCCTGTGGGAGGGTTTTACACAGGCTATTATGCGATGATGGCAGTACGTCACATGCATGAATTCGGCACAACCGTGGAACAGTTAGCCAAGGTGTCTGTGAAGAACCACAGGAATGCTCTGCACAACCCCTATGCTCAGAGCCCAATGGACATTACAGTTGCCGACGTGAGGAATTCTCCCATGGTATCGTATCCTCTCACAAGACTTGACGTCTGCACGATGTCTGATGGGGCTGCGGTGTCGATACTAGCGTCTGAAGAAAAGGCATTCGAGATCACCGACAGGCCAGTGCTGATAAAGAGCATAGGCACTGGAACGGATACCATGAGGCTGGCGGACAGACCAATGCTGAAAGTACCGCTCCTGCCAAACGAGAAAGAATCAGATTACGCGAACCTGAAGTACCCTGGCGTGCACTCTTTTCGAGCTGGAAGAACCGCAGCAAAGGAGGCTTATGAAGGAGCCGGAATCACAGATCCGCTTGAGGAACTTGATCTTGTTGAACTTCACGATGCGTACACTTCTTCCGAAATTCAAACTTACGAAGATCTGGGGCTCTGCAAATACGGCGAGGGTGGAAGCTTCATAGAGAGCGGAAAATCTGAGCTTAAGGGAAAGGTTCCGGTGAATCCGTCCGGAGGGCTACTCGCATCCGGGCATCCGGTGGGCGCCACCGGGATCATGCAGTCTGTGTTCATGTTCTGGCAGCTACAGAGAACCGTAAAGAAGCATTTCAAGGACGATTACCTCCAGTTAAGTAATCCAAAACGGGGTCTCATACACAGTCACGCCGGCACTGGGACCTATGTTACTGCAACGATAATGGAGGCGGTGAAATGACAATCAACCCGGACGCAAAAATGGAAGAGACCCAGACTGGCACCGAAGTTTATAGCATAGATCCACTGATAGTGAAGTCTCATTACGAAATTGATTATATCCACAGCTATGCCCAGGATTCAGAGTTCTTCCGGGCACTTGGAAAGAAAAAGATCATGGGAAGCAAGTGCACAAAGTGCGGATATACTTACGCTACACCAAGAGCACACTGCATGATCTGCGGTGCTCCTACCCAGTGGTATGAACTCCCGAACAAGGGAAAAGTGCATACGTACACAACCTGTTATTTCGGCAGCGAGGAATTTCTCAAGGAGACTCCGTTTAACCTCATCATGGTCGAGTTTGAGAATGTAGACTCGTTGTTCATGGCGAGGCTTATCGGTGCATCGTTGGATGACATATACGTTGGAATGCCTGTTGTAGCTAAATTCAGGAGAAACCTGAAGTTCAGCCCGACTGATGTGTATTTCGTTCCAGAGAGAACAACCGAGAAGAAGAAAAGAAAGGAAAAGTGAAATTACACATTTTTTATTTTTATCCTAATAAAAATTAATATCCATTTTTCTTGGCATAGCAATGCATACTGGCTTTGGGAAATTAGATTCACACCTCTTGTGTTCTTTTTTTTGAATAAAGAGGATTGAAAATCGCTTGTCCAACCTGTATTTTTATCGCTCCGTTGGGTTATCTGGATTTTGGTTCTGTTTAGCAAAAGGCTATGCGTCTCAGGCTGTGCACGATCCCTCTTACTCACTTGACATTTGCAGTATTAGATTCATCTTTTCTTGCGAATATCTAACCCTGAGCTGTATTAAACGATTGCAATGCTGGTATTGATTCGTAAACAACTTACCCAAAAACATCAAGTACGAAGGAGAACAAATTGTTTTTATTTTTCTTACAATGACTTAGAATGGAAGATTTCTCCAATACGGATAAGGATGTTTTCGTTATCCACACCAAGAGGATGATAGACAGGGGAGCCCTGTTGTCCAGGTACAGCCGGACAGCTTCCATGGATATCAGGGATCTATATCACAAGGAATTTGAAACAAATGAGAGCCGGGGAGTGGAATTTTACAGGAAGGTTTTCCTAGAGTACGGAGATGAATCAGTATCTGAACTTGTCACAGCACAGATGGCTGTCCAGAACATATCCAACATAGCATCCAAAAATATAGAAGAGATACGCGTTGGGCTTTCATTTTTGGAGAAGTCCTCTAGGTACGTTAGATATGATAAAAAGATCAACGGAAGATATCTTTTTATAGACCCAAGTAGGATAGGGCTTTCAGGGAGATCAGCTGCCGAATATACAGATGCCTGTGAACAGCTGTTTGATACTTACACATCGATGTACGATCCGATGATGGAAACTGTCAGGAATATGTTTCCCATAAACAACTTCACATTCACCCCGCGGGATGGAAATAGCGAAATTGAGTTTGACAGGCTTAGCCTTCAGGATGCAGCGATAGCGAAGAAGTCTTATGAGACGTCTGTCAGATCAAGAGTTCTTGACGATCTGCGTTTCCTACTGCCAGCCGGTACCCTTACCAACCTCGGCATCTCTGGAAACGGTAGGTCATTTATAGATCTTGTAGCAAGGCTAAAATATGCTGGTGATCCTGAATCAGTTTCTCTGGCAGACAGTATTTATGGAGAACTAATAAAGGAGTTCCCCGGCCTGTTAGAGAATGCTATTTCCGAAAGAAAACAGGAGATCCTGCGATATGGGGAAGCTGTCCAGAAACTTACCACGCGGAATATTGAGCGTAAAGCACCAGATAAGCTTGTTTCCCTATCGTATTTTGACGACAGGAATTCTTCACTTGACAGGGTTATATCCCTGCTGCTGTATCACAATACCAGCTCATTGCAGGGCATCGGGAAAATCGTTAAGGCAATGAGCACTGAAGAAAAGTACGGTTTGCTTAAAGCCATCGGCGATCTCAGGAAAAACAGAAGAATGAAACCCCCAAGGGCTTTTGAGTCAGTGAACTATGTCTTTGAAGTCAATACCAATTTTGGGGCTTTCAGAGACCTCCAGCGGCATCGCTTCCTTTCCATAATACGAAATCCTCTTTCGGCTAGGTATGGATATGAAATTCCAGACATCATAGGATCTGTAGACAGATACAGGAGAGCATTCACAACAGCCATGGAACGCGCAAGAGCAGCCTATGACATTATTCTGGATGAATCTGATCCAACCAAGGCACAATACGTTGTTCCTTATGCCTACAGATACCCGGTGGCTGTGACGGCTAACCTCAGGGAAATCACATATTTCATAGAACTCAGGTCAACTCCACAGGCCCATAATGACCTCAGGAGGATCTCCATTGAAATGTACAACAGGATTCGGAGTGTACATCCAGAACTTTCTGAAATAATAAGGTTTGCAGATGAAGGACAGTATGATCTGGGAAGGCTGAAATCCGAAACAAGGAAGGAAAGAAAAATAATAGATTACGGCGAAAGATGATCGAGCCTGATCCTGCCGGTTTATGGGAATCTTATGAGCTAAGCTTTCGACCTGTAAAGTGACTCCGTGAAGTAGCTTATGACAATATCCGCACCAGCACGGAAAATTGAGGTAAGGGACTCACCTATTACCGATTCAGAGACCAGACCAGATGATATCGCGTTTTTGATCATGGAATATTCTCCGCTCACGTTGTAGGCCGCTATTGGCATTTCAAACCTCGATCTTGCGCGTTCGATCAGGTCAAGATAGAACAGTGCCGGCTTTATCATCACGATATCAGCCCCCTCGTATATGTCCAGCTCGATTTCTCTCATTGCCTGGTCAGAATTCCTGAAGTCCATCTGGTAGGACTTGCGGTCTCCGAAACCGGGGGTCGACTGTGCGGCATCCCTAAACGGACCATACATGCTGGAGGCGAATTTCGAACTGTATGCCATTATAATTGTGTCTTTGAATCCATTCAGGTCAAGTTCATCTCTTATCTCACCAACCTGTCCATCCATCATGCCGCTCGGGGCTATTACATCCACGCCCGCCTGCGCATAGCTTTTGGCAATTTTCCTGTAGGACTCAAGCGTGTTGTCATTGTCCACTTCAGTTCCCGACAGTATTCCACAATGCCCGTGATCCGTATATTCACACATGCAGAGATCCGCCATAGCCACAAGGTCAGTATTTTCCTTTGCATATGCGATGGAGCGTTGTACGATTCCATCGCTGTCATACGCGGCCGATCCAATACTGTCTTTCAGTTTGGGAATTCCGAAGAAAAGCACGGATTTTACGCCGATGGCGTCAAGATCGGTAATATATTGCTTATATGAATCGTATGAGTACCTGAAAATACCAGGCATTGAAGATATCGGCTCCTTGCCATTGATTGTCTCGTCGATGAAAACTGGCATAACCATGCGGTTCCTATCAACGCTTACCTCACTGAAGAGGTCACGTATCTGTTCATTTCTTCTCGTGCGCCGCATTCTAGTTACAGGAAACATAGACCATAAGTTTTCATATAGAGTTAAACTTTCCTGAACTGACGCTGGTAAGTATGTTTAGGCTTGAAGCGCGTGGTGACCTTATTGTCAACCTTGAGAGTTCTGGAACCCTGATAACAATAGATCGCGATCGTTACAGTATTTTTGAAAAATCACGTGTGGAATCTATTGCGATCTTGTCTGAGATCGGTGGAAGGCTTCTGGGTCACGAAGTCAAAATTGAATGTCCGGAGGTGCACTTTGAGTCTGACGGTAACCGTCTCAAGGTCTTATCCAAACTCTCAAGCAATGATGCTGCAGGCGGAAAAGTCGCAGCTATAGTGCTGGTCTCGGCGGCAATGCTATCCCTCCTGAACAGCATAAAGGGCGAGGATTTCATGATAAATGATGAGAACAATTTTACCAAGATAAAGAACCTGGAGATAACAAGAATCGAGAAAATCCTTGATTAAACGATCTCTGTCAAGACAATTTCCGGCCAGCTATCCTTGTTGTATGATACAGAAGCGGCAAAATAGTGACTAGAATTTGAGTTGGCAACCACGTACCCTCTGATTTCCCGGAGGTGTATGGTCATATTGGCATAATGGCTTAGCTTCTGGTAATCATCCTCGTCCGCAATGATCATTATTATCCCGGTGGTTCTAATTGGATTGAGGAGATTTGACAATCCTCCAAGGAACTGGTCACCGTAGATGAACCTCAGATAATCTGTTGAAAAAATGTAAGCAGCCGGCTTTGCAGATGAAGAAAGATAGAACTCCAGGACCTCACTCGGAAAATCGTCTTCAACGCTTTTTCCCTCAATATTGATAACATAAGGGTTTGATTTTTTGGATTTCTCCGCAGTTATATAGTGGCTTATCCACTCTTTGTCCGCGGCTGAAACCATCACTCTAGAGGTCTCGTAGTTGCTCGACGAGGCGTCGATTACCCCCCTTCCGTTAGCTATTGTATGCAGGACAAGGTTGTTCTTGATGAGCTTGACAATTTCATCAACATTATTTGTATTGTTGACGCGATGGATCATTATAACAGACCCGAGCGGAATACTTGCTTCCTCAGAGTCGTTGAGAACACCAAGAGAAGGGTTTCCTATGGAGACAGAAAACTGTTTTGACTCGTCCTTCAGAGTGTGCTCGACCTTGGTTTCCGGATACAGAACGGGTATTCTCTGGAAAGGCATGAACACGCCGTTCAACAGGGTATAAAGGAAGAAAGGACTCGATCCTACCGATACTCCCCTCAGTTTATCGAGGACGACAGATCTGACTAGGAAGTGATCGTTCAGCATGTAATCTAGTGTTATTACACCATCAGAAAAATACTCCAGTTTGGTGCTCTCTTTCTCTTCCATGATGCAGATTAGTCCAGCTCCAGAAGATTCCACCAGGTCCTTCTGCAGTATTGAGAATATCAGTTCTCTGTTGAGCCTGTATGTCTCCGAAAGGGCGTCTATGGAGTCGATAACTATAATTGGGTTCATCCCCATGTTTTCATCGACGAAGTCATACATTGCCTCAATATCAGGCATAAGTTCACTGACGTTGAAAACGAGTCCACTGTCAAAGGTATAAGATTCCTTCGCGGTTATCTTTTCCTCTATACTCTTCTCCATCTTCTCAAGTGAGCTTCTCACAACATTGTTGAGGTTAACCTGGTTTTGATTGGCATAAATCTTTCCCGATTTTATTTCCTTGATCCACGGGTACTTATCCCTCAGCGGCTCGTCGTAAGATCTTGCAGGAAGGTAGAAAACGGGTGTATCATCCTTTATCTGACCGATGAACTCGAGAGCGAAAGTAGTCTTACCGGCACCGGGTTTGCCCTTAATGATAAGAGACTTGCCAGTTCCCTGATAAAAGAATTGCTTTAACAGACTCATTAAATCCTCATTGGGCATATTTTCCTCCGATCAATCCTCGTCTATTATACCACTTGCTGGCTCCCACTGCTCCCCATATCTTGTAATTTGACCATACTGGATTGGATCCATTGACGAATGCCCTATCACTGCGATAAGATATATATTTTTCTCTACGCAAACGCTTCTAATTTGCTCAAGACCTCTTGCTATCTCGAAGAAAGGGTGATACAGCATGAGAAAGTCAAAAACGTCGATATAGACGATCTGTGGATTCAGTTCATTTATTTTCTTAATTATTGCATCAATAATAAATGTTAGATTTACAGGACGGCTCTTCTGGGGGCCTGCAGAGTCTGTGACCCATATGAAATTTTCCTGCTTTACAACATCAGGCGCATCTATCATAAGATTGTATCTTGAGGTAAGCAATACTTTCTTCCAGGGTATTCGCTTCGAAACTATGAGATTCAAAAAATGTTGTGCATTCTTTGGGTTAGTATAATAGCTTTGGCCCGGATAAAGGCCGTTTCGTGCCATATATATGGTGAAATCATCAATGACGCTCAGGTGTCTCAACAGTCTGTTTGTAAGAGCATCTCTTAGCCTGGAACGAGTAAGAAGCAAGTCCTTCTCCTCGTATTTGACGAGGGCACAGGTAAGAGCCACACTATCCTCTACTACGATGTCCTTTGTGTGAATCAGGATGATAATCGAAGTCCTTTTCGGCGTCAACACATATTCTTTAATTGTATCGCTTACCTCTCCATCCACGAAGAATACCACCGCAGACGGAGTTTCTGTGGGAGCAGAAAGGGGGAGCTTTGTTGTTACCGTATATGGCATTCCCAAGGGACCGAAAAGGTCATCAACGACAGAATTATGTTTCTTATCTCTGTCGTAAACCAGTATCATGCTGTGTCAGTACATTGAAAACCATATTTAAATCTTTGTCATTACATAACAATATATCTGAGTATGCGCAATCAATCTAATATAACATAGTTATGGAAAAATTAAATGGCATTAAGAAGGACCTCTGAACATAATACCAAACCCTTTCTTTCAGTTTCTAGAAGAGCCCTTAAGCGAGAACCAAAGCCCTCCGCTTCAAAATTACTGAAAGTACGACAGCTCTGTTATCCACTGAGATATATTTTAAATCAGTAGTACATTACATAAACATGGAATTCTACGAGCAAATATTGAGTCTCAAGGAACAATTCAAGACATCGGACAAGTTCCAATTACCAGGGAATTTTAAAAATATGGTTATTTCCGGAATGGGAGGATCCGGA
The DNA here is from genome assembly GCA_038729425.1 of Thermoplasmataceae archaeon. NCBI lineage: Archaea > Methanobacteriati > Thermoplasmatota > Thermoplasmata > Thermoplasmatales > Thermoplasmataceae > Thermoplasmataceae archaeon. The sequence goes on from JAVYSB010000001.1 coordinate 160,900, forward strand.
ATTGCTGGGAAAATATTCCAGGATTTATACAATGAAAAACTTCTGTTTGTGAACGAATCCTACGATATCCCCAGGTGGGTGGACCAATATACTCTATTTATAGGAATCAGTTACTCGGGGAACACCGAGGAAACGCTGGCCGCATTGGAAGCTGCTATCAAAGCTGGAGCGCAGACAGTCAGCATTTCTTCCGGTGGGAAAATATCACGCATGGCTTCTACTAACGTCGTAGTTCCAGGGGGGCTACAACCTAGGTCTGCGCTAGGTTACCTAGTGAGTCCCCTTCTCAACACATTCAACATAATAAATAGCGCTGGAAAAGAGAGAGTTTACGAACTGCTTGACGAACTGGATAAGGAACATAAATTCCTTGACCTTGTTGCAAGTGAGATAGTAGAAGATGAAAAGATACCTGTTCTCCTGACCCTCCCTGGGTTCAGGTCAGCAGGGTTCAGGTGGAAAACACAGTTCAACGAGAACGCGAAGATCCTTTCATTCTCCCTGAATTTCCCAGAACTCGATCACAATGATATCATGGCTTTCGAGAGGTCGTATCTCAGGGAGAGATTTTATCCAATTGTTATAGGGGATACCACAAACAGCCAGATGGAAAAGAGGATAAGTGCGACTTCAAACCTAACAGGATACAAATTCAAACTGCTGCCAGTGAAGGGAAAAAATCCTGTAGAGAAGATTATGTACGCGATCCACTGTGCTGACTATGTCTCCTATCACGCTTCTATCTTGAGGGGATTGGATCCGGAAGACGTGAGTGTTATCGAGAAGCTAAAATCTGAGCTCGTGAAGTGATTCCCCCAGCGACATGTAGATCAGCCAACGATCTGTGAATTACCTGGAGGAAGTATTCCCTCAACCTCATCAGTGGAGAATTCAAGCTCTCTCGCTATTATCTTAGCTACCTGGCCCCTTTTCTGGCCCCCAGGTATGATGTTTACCTTCTTTCCCTCAATCTGTGCCGTCGATGTAGTCGGGCCTATGAAGGGAATGGCAATGCCATTTTCCATTACCCTGCAAATCGTCAGCCCCACCGGCAGGTCAAAAACGTAATTCCTCTTTCCACGGATTATCCAGGAACCTTTGGAAACATACTCTCCTGACTCTGGAGTTTTGCTGACTTGAGATGGAAGAACCCAGTAAGCTGATCCGGATGTGATTCCTGCAGCCCATGCCCGCGAAAACGAGAATGCAAATATTGCCGCTTCACGGATGGTCTGTTCACTGGGCTTTGAGTCACCTTCTACTTTTATTATGGTGCTCGGTGCTCCATGTATATCAGCATGAACATAGATATCCCTGTCCGATAGATGCTTCTTCACGATCTTCTCGTTGCTTTTTGCGTCGCGCCCAGCTATAACAAGAAAACCTTCTGAAGACCTGAACCAGTGGTACACCTCGAACCAGAATTTGGGCCGCTTCCTTACGGCAGTCGATTTTGTGGATGCAAGGTTCATCTGCTTCTTAGTCTCTTCTATAGCCTGTTCTGCTCCAACGATCTTGGATCTGAAAGATTTGGACTCTCCAAACACCAGGTTTGCATTTTCCCCGGCGGAGACTGTGTAATCAAGTATGATTTCTGTGTCATCAATACTTATTCTGAATTTCTTTTTCACTGGGTCTATACTGGACACAGGATGGCCTTGTATTTCCTTTATTGCCTTGATCCCTTTTTCATTAAGTATGTTCTGAAATTCTTTCAGGATGGATTTAACCAGCCCGAGGTTAGACATTATGACTTTTCCAATGTTCTGATACATGTTCATCTGTGTGGTGAATTCCTCAATGCTCTTTCTCTGGGATTCGATCCTGCGTTCAAGAGGAGATTCCTTCCTGGATTCTTCCGGATAGTTGTCCAGATAATACCTGTATCCTTCGGACAGATCGTTAAATGTTCTCACTGGGTCTTTGCCCAGATGGTATAATTTGATTGGAGATATTATCTGTTCAGTATCGTAGTAAAATGCCCCACTTTTCTCGCTCTCCTGAACCACCTCGTCTATTTTGGCAAGTATAGCCATGCCTTTGTCCTGAAGGGATTTCGATGGCAAGTCCTTGTCTATTCCAAGCCGGAACGCAACTTCTTCAGCAATATCACCTCCAAGATTCATTCGAGTGGCCAGTGTCTGGACTATGGATCCTTTGCTCTCTGACAGCACCATAGACATTTCTTCAGGAGAGTATGATAATGGATCTGTAAGTCCAGGGGGGATGTATTTCTCCCCCTTCACAAGCTTTCTGTTCCTCCATTCCCTGGGATTGAAAACAAAATTCATCAACCCTGATTCACTGATAATGAGATTGCCCTCGCGAAAGAGTTCAAAAATGATTTCCTGCCCTGTATTCAGTTCTATTTTCACGACGCGGTCGAAGTTGATCTGTTCAATATTAACGATTTTTCTCTCTGAAAGGCTCTTTCTGAGAATCATGGCGACAGAGGATGCCTCATCGGGTGTTCTTAGATCATAAAAGAAGATGCCTTTAGTGAGTGAAACCATCAAATTTCTGCGCTTTACGTCTGACCTGTATATCTGGAAAATGAATTCATTTGAGGATATCTGGAAAATCTTTTTTATAAAAGATCCACTTATTTCCTGGCCATAGGTGGCAATAAATGCGTGAAAATCAAGCGAAGATTGCTTCAGCTTCATTGTTACGCCCTTATCAGCGGAGCGCTTAATTAACTTTTTAACCTCCTGGCGGGAAAGGATGTGCCATTTTTAATTCTTATAACGCATGACCATGGGCAATGGATCAGCTAACTGGTGCACTGAAATGGAACAGTGTCGATCTAAAATATATAATGGTGAAGAACAGTGATGGCCTGAAAGACGTTGTCCTGTTGCTCGATCCCATTGGTCATGTGAGAGACATTGAACACCTCGAGATAGTCAGGAAGGCTCAAGGCCTCAATCTTAATTTGCTGGTGATTTTACCTGAGATTAAGGCTGAAGTTGGGAGCCATGTTGAACCCCTTTCTGAATCGTTTTCTTTTGCCTGCAGCAACTTGGGTCTGGAATCCCCTGTTCTTATAGGCAGCGGCTACGCGGCACTCGCAATTATAGTATCCCTAGTTAACAGAAAGGTTGGATCTTCTGGATTCATAGCAATCTCCCCTGAATACAGTGAAGGTATCTTTTCACTCCTCTACAGAATAGAAGAACCCGTCTGGTACATATATGGACGGGGGGGTCCTGTTGAGGAGGAAAGGGTTATGTTTCGGTATCATGATCTCACAGCCGGTTCGAGGCTTGTAAAAATTTCAGGAAACGCAAGGGATATATTTGTGGAACGGCCATCGCAATTTATTAGCCTTCTCGCCGATTACCTTGATCATGTCTGAATATAAGTCCGTGCTAAAAATCCAGGTCCGTTATGGCGACATGGACACCCTTGGCCACGCTAACAATGCAGTCTATTTCACTTATTTCGAACTGGGGAGGATCGATCTTCTCAGGAAGAACGGACTGTTGCGTGAAATTGAGAGTATAAACTTCGTACTTGCTAGGGTCGAGGCTGACTATCTCAAACCAATAACGCTGTTCTCGATGCCCGTCCTAGAAACTTATATATCCAGAACAGGGAATACAAGCGTAACGTTCGATCATGTAATACTCGAACTCGGTACAGAAGAGGTCTACTGCAGGGGTAAGACCATCGCAGTGTTCATGAAAGACGGCCAGAAAACTCCTGTTCCCGTGGAAATCAGGAGAATTGCGTCAGATCATGCCGGAGCCATGCTGTAAGGGAGCCAGGCCAACCAGGCAGGCGTGAACGGAATCATGGCCCAAAGTGTGAAATGAATAGCCATGTCTAAATATATATTCTTCCTGAAATAATAAATTACACCATAGATAAGCCCTATTGAGAACATGTCAATAAGGTAGAATACCGCAAAGAAACCTGGATACGCTCCCGGAGTTGCTATCAGTACCGAAGAATAGAAGATAGCGTATAAGAAAGCCTGAATTATTGTTGCCATCCCGGATCTGGTAAGAGAGGACAGATAACTCGTTACAACATACCTGAAATTCAGCTCCTCCAGCAGGACGGGAGCATAGAATGTAACAGTAAGATAAGAGGCACTTTCCCCAGTTACTGCATATAAATAATACCAGAGAAATAATACTGTAAGCAGGACAACAACATCTCTAGAAAAGACCAGTTGCCTGATCCTGGCCCCGATATCACCCTGCAGGTAAATTAAAAAAATCAAAATGATAGGGGTTGATGTAACATATATCCAGTAAGAATATACGGCCCCGGATAAATATACTGAGAAGAAAAGGAAGAAAATCACAGCCTCAAGGGCCACGAATAAGAGAATTCTAAGCCTGCGACCTGGCCGCATGATTATCTCCATATGAGTTCAAGCTTACATTTGTTGCGATCCACATAACTGGAAGGGATACCATCCAGATCGCTATAGCAAGGGTGCTCTGTTCCCCGATCCCGGAGATTCCTTTCCACAGGACGACGTTTCCGATCACTGTAATGTAGAACAGGACAATCGCAAACATGCTGAACATCATTGTGATAAATTCCAGATACACCCTTTTCTGATTTGGGTCTAATGTTCCATAGACGTAACCGGTAATGACCCCGGCAGCAAGGCTACTAAAGGTCATAACGGAAAACCATTCGACATATGTATATGCGTAAACAGAAACCGCGGGGATGAACCATGAAAACATGAGACAGAATGACATTATCGACATAATATAGACAAATAACGTTCCTATCTTCCTGAATCTGACCACTGTTGAAATGATAGTCGAAATTGTAATGCCCTCAATGAACATTACCAAATTGATGGAAACAAAAAAGAAGAGATTTCTTTCCATTCCATAATATATGCCAGTTGTTTCCAAAAGTGGCACTAGAATTAGGAAAACGGCGGACAGTACGTAAGGAGATACGGTCTTCTTATGAAGCAGTATGAGCTTTAGTCTTAGCCTCCTCCCCTTGATGTAGAAAACCAGAAGAAAAATATTGGTCATGGCAAGCAGGACTATGCTTTCAAGTATCAGTGGGATGACCATTACAGAAATAAGCAGGGTTACCGCAGTTGGAAACGCCGCAGTTATGCCCTCACACTGGCAGCTCAGCACAGAAAGCGCCCCTGAGAGAGTTCCGCTAAAGGCACTTGTTGAAGCGCGCTTCCTGACGTACCGGAATATCAGCGTATAATTCTCTGTGAGGACTGAAGAGAGCCCAGCAAACAATGCAAGGGTCTGGGAACTTATGGTTAGAACAAAAAGCCTGGAATAAATGACGAGAGACCCAGCAAAGAACGCCGGGACACCGGCAGGATTTTCATCATCATAAATGGAACCGACGTACATCACGGGTGAAAATGAAGGGACAAAGTATATCCTCATGAGACCTGAGAGATAAAACATCAGGAAGAAGACAGCATAGAATATGGATGCCCTGTAAATCGAGACTTTTCCTTCGTACGCATACTTGTAGAAAATGTAGACATTAGCAGCCAGAGAAATTATCAGGAAAATGTCTATATTTGGTACGTAAACGAACACTGAGGCGAGTAGGGCATAGTAGAGCATGGTAAGAAGTGAAAAGTAAAACTGAAGCGTCCTGATTCTCGGATATTCAAGCGAAACAACGAAGGGGAAAACCAGAGCCGGAGCTATGATCTCAATGGACTCCAAAAACACGGATTTCTCATATAAGAGGTATCCGGAGGAATGACCAAAATAAAATGCGGCAACTACGCTACCCAAGGAGATCAAAGACAGCCAGAGCGATAACTTCCGGACTTTCATATGAAGGCAATCCAGATGGAAACAAGGATAAACAGTAGATAGTAATTTGAAGCGTGAAATGCCTTTTTGAATCCTTCAAGCTTGTGATCACCCAACATGGAAGATACAACAAAGTAAAGCATTATGCCATCCATCAGGACAGCAATAGGGAGATAATACATTCCTACCTGGATCTGGTGCACAAATATCGGGAGGATGGAATAAAGCACCAGTATGAGCGTATTGATGAAGATCCACTGGCTGCCTCTCTTTATCCCAACCACAGCGGGCAGCATCGGTACTTCAGCCCGGCTGTAATCTTCAGTATTCCCGGCAGCAAGGCTCCAGAAATGAGTTGGAGTCCAAAGGAACACTAGAAACGCTATAAAGAGGGATGTGAATGATACAGATCCAGTAACGGCAGCCCATCCAGCGAGCGCTGGAAAACTACCAGCTATGCCTCCTATCACAATGTTCCATGTCGTCCTGCGCTTGAGGAAGATTGTGTACAGAAATACATAGCTGAGGAAACCCCCGAGGATAAAAAGAGATGTGAGTGGATTGATCGCAAAATATGCCACAGGCAGAGAGACAAGCACCATTACTATTCCCATTATCAGGTAGGATCTCCTGTTTCCAATGTGGATTATCCTGTTTCTTGAGAGGGTTCTTTTCATTCGGCTGTCAATGTCAACATCGTAAACATTGTTGAAAACCGATGCAGACATAGATGCAAGGGTTCCGGATATAAGTAGGGGCACAAGTAGAATTATACGAGATGCTGATGATGGAGCAACCAGAAAGCCTGTTACAGCTACTATGTCTATGAGTACCGTGATTTCAGCCTTTGTAATTTTCATGAAGTCGCGTACGTTCATTTCAAACCGGCGTTCCTCTATCTCCAACCTAAATTTAACCTTGCCGAGTCACGTTTCAGTCTCATAACTTCAATCCTGCTTCAACCAGCGAAAGAAACGGGGGAAAAGTTAAAATTCCGTTAATCCCCACCTGCACTAGATTCATGAAGCCTGAGTGCATTCCGCTGATACCCATTGACAAGCCCTGCGCGTCTGGGAAATTAATACCCGTAACTCTATGTTGGGAACCGACAGGCAGTGCTGGGTTTACGGATGGTGATCCACCTGATCCTGAACTGGAGTTAACCGGCAGGACATTTATTGTGCCAACCATGGTAGTGGGGTGAACCTCACACCAGTACGTATAGGTGCCAACCGCCAGTGCGTACCATTCTCCGGTATAGACGGAACCGGGTATTGGGTTGATAGCTCCGATAACAGAATAATATGCCGCCATGTTTTCATTTGACCCTTTAGCTATGTACAGGTCGTGTGGCAGAGTGTCTGTTTCAATCACAGTGAATGTTACCACAGTGCCAACCGTGTAGTTGAGTGTAGGATTAATCGGTATGGATCCGTTTGAGTTGCCGTAACTTGTAGGTGTGTCCCACCCGAGAACATTTGCGTAAAGAGTGGTACTCACCTTGTAAGCAGGATTTGCTGGTATTGTTTGTGAAAGAACGGAAGTAGGTTGTGGGCTTATGACGAACCCTACAGACCCTGCAACCGCGAGGACAACAATCAACGCGAAGGCAATCCCGCCTTTGTTACCGGGCATGATTACTTACCTCCTCCAGCCACAGCACCTGGGGAAGTTTCAGGGAAGTTTGGCTCGAGCACATTTGATGTATCCGTAGTGGGTGACTTCAGCCAGCTCGAAGCAATATTATAGAGGAATATCAGCTGACCTACACCAATTATCAGTCCTCCGAGAATTGCAGTATCCTGGAAAGGCTGGAAAAATGCGAAATATCCGTCGACCGCCCTCGGCATACCAAGAAACCCTCCAGTGGTCCAGGCAAGTGACATTATCATGGATCCAATCGCTGTCAGTCCGAAATGCCACCTTGCTAGCCTTTCGTTATACTTCCTTCCACGGGTGAAAGTTGGGAAAAGAACATAGAATGCTGCAAAAGCAATTCCCGTGGTTATACCAAGAAATATGAAGTGGAAGTGACCGGTAACCCAGTATGTCCCGTGAACTATTTCATTGACCCCCACGTTACTTTGCATGACACCCGTAATGCCGCCAATGATGAAATCAATGATACCGTTTATTATGAAGAGCATGGGCGTTGTCATCCTTATCCTGGTAGCCGTCCACAATGTAGCAATATAGTTAAATACCGTGATGGCCGACGGTATTACAATAAGGAATGATGCGGTGCTGAAAATGAGGTCCCACATGACACCAAGCCCAGAATTCATTAGATGATGCCCCCAGACCAACATGCTAAGTATGAGCAGTAGTCCAAGTCCTAGTATAGCAGATGAACGGCTGTATATTTTCGCACCAGTAAAGGTTGGCAACAATTCATATATTACACCGAAGAAGGGAATAACCGGGATATAGACGATGGGGTGGCCCCAGAACCAAAACAGGATTGTAAACAAAAGAACGTTACCTGAGGAAGCGACAAAAAAGATTGGATTGAAAAAGTCATAAAACAACATGCCCAATGCTACCACTACAGGACCGAGAGAAAGTATGGCAAGGATCATGGTGAATAGAACCGACCACGCAAAGATTGACATATTGTCCAGCCTGACCGAATTACCGCGATCAAGAAGGATCATCCTAATCACCACTATGCAGATGATAATCAGTGCAACGAATATGAGTTCAAGGCCAATTATCGCTAACCAGTTATCAGCTCCGGCACCATTAAGCGTAGCTTGAAGTGCAAGAGGAGGATAGAAATACCATCTTGTGGATGTTCTGGAGAGAATTATGAATATTCCGCCTAGGAGCCAGACCCAGTATGCGAAGGAGGAATAATTCCCCATAGTGTCTCTCTTTATCCTAATTGCTGATGGAAGGAGGTAATATGAAAGTCCGACAGTTATGCCCAGAGCCCACATATATATCATAAGTGTAGCATGCTGGGTAAGCACAATATCATACAAATCGGGAGTCAATACAGAGGGTGTCGGCACGGATAGGCTTACCCTAAGCAGGATTCCAAATGCCCCGGCTATGAAGAAAAAAAGAAGGCTGGTGAATATAAATCTCAGTCCTATACTCTTGGAATCGTTGTACATGAAAATTGACCAGTCTGCGAAGCGCTGCCTCGATATTAGTTGGTCCCTTGCGTAAGAATCCGGATCTGCATAATCATGGCTCTCTGCGTCGTCAACCAGCGCGTCTCTTCTTGAATTATATAAATAGTATATGAAAAACATGACAAGGCCAGCAACAGACAGCCCAAGAGAATACTCAAGCAGCGTAACGTAAAGTGCCATCAGGGCACCACCGTCATGTAGCCTCTCATTGTGTAGTGACCCTGACCGCAGTATTCCACACAAACAAAATAATAGCTACCAGTATGCGTTGGCGTGAACTGAACAACATTGGTCTGGCCAGGAACTGCGTAGGATTGTACACCTAATTGGGGAATAAGAAGCGAGTGAATAACCGCGGAACTCGTTTGCGTGGCTGCAGACGTAATTACAAGTGTATATGTTTCGTTAACTGCTACGTTGAAAGCGTCGTAGGTAGTATTCCCCGTAGAATTCGTAAAGGACCAGAGCCACTGGGTAGCCACAACATCAATTACATTTGGGCCGGTAGGGATTTTGCCGTAATCGGCCTGGGCAATCTCAGTGGATTGATTCTGCACCACCATAAAATTCCAGTACATTGCAACAGAAATAACCGCAAGTACGCCAATCATCCATAGCAGTTCTGTCTTGATCTTCTTGTTCATCTGAAGTCCTCCCAATTATGCGATCGATCTGCTTTCTTAAAAACTGGGTAAATCAAAAGTAATATCGTAAGGGCTCCACTTGCTATTCCGGAAGCCATGAAGGGTGCTGCGACTGCGGCTGTCTGGGAACCGGGGTTCCCTCCAAAAAACCTCGCAAAAGAGTAAGCCAGCAGAAGGTCACTGACGACTCCGATAATTACAGACGCAATAAAGAAAATGAGAATTATCTTAATTTTCTCATCCATAAATGTGTGATACACCTGCTTTATATAAGTCTTTTCGAAATTGATGTCGGACAATTGCTCGGTAAACCTTATTTTAACGTAGTCTACATATAAAAAGTGTAAAATATAATTAGAATCAATCACTGTCGTCTATCACCAGAGTCGTCAAATCAGCAACAATTTAATATATTCAAACACGCAGAATTCGTTGTGAATTGCTAAAAATACGATTCGATAGATAATAATGTTCCGAGGAATCGGTTCATAAAGGGAAATTAGAAATTAAGCGACGAATGTAAAAAATGTGTATCATACACCCAATACGCGTCAAGATTTTAAGCATTAAGGAAACTTTGCCATTCTTATAAAAACCTGAACTTAGTATATTGGATCTCAAGCCATTGGTCACTATACTCTAAAAATAGGGAATGGTAATTTAATCCATATCTCTCGTTGCAACCTTGAGTTTTTCCTTTTTCTTGGGTTGATCTATGTCTTCGAAGCTTCCGCTCATACTTTCAAGCACCTTTGGAAGTGTGGTGTATTCCATATCCTCATCCGGCAGTCTGTGAGGTTCGAAGGGCCCCATTCTCCTCATGTAGTCAACAATATTTACGGCTGTTTTTCTTGCTCCATCGAAAGCTGGATCATCAAACATATCCACAGGACCTGAAAGAAGGCCGTCCTTCAGAACAAACCCGAGGGCAACGACTCTTGGAGGGCCGTCAAATCTTGTCATCTTGGCGTCCTTCATCCCGACAGGCATAAGTGGCCCGTTAAACGATCCTCTCATCCAGCCTGACACGAGAAACGGATACGAAAAGGCCTCAAGAGATTCACCGGCAGCAGGGAGTCCCGATTGCAACCTTACTATTCCAGCGGGATCATCCTTTCCAACATATTCGCCGGCAATGAAAGACAACTTGTCCGTGGAAATTACCGCAACGTTCTCGTCAGGGAGTTTCTCATGAGATGGTTTGGTATACACCCTCTTAATCACGTATTTGCTCTTGGATCCTATCATCGCCAGAATGTCGTACGTCCTTTCCGGACTAGGAAGAAAGATCCTCTTTGCTTTCATTATGTCCCATATTTCAAAAATAAAGCCTTCATGCATGTTAGGGTCAATCACCAAGCCCGGTGTGTTAAACGGATCCGAAAACATTTTGAAAATAGGGTAATTGAAAGCTCCAGGTTCTGTCTTATCCATCATATAAACAATAAAAGGTTCGGATTTCCTTGGGGATATCTCCATTTCCGCAATTCCCGGTCCCATCCCTTTAATGTTTCCGGAGAAAGCATCTTTTAAGAGATCCTGCCCCGCACCGTACAAACCGAACTTCTTCGCCACCGCAGTACCAGCTTTAAATGCTTCCCAGGCAAGTCCGTGGACTTGTGAATTATCAATTCCGAGACCATGAATCATGGTTATCTGTATATCATCTCCAACGTGGGATATCCTGTAATCTGATAGAATTCCCTTACTGTGATCCCTTACATAACCGTCAACTGCCTCAACTACTGGAGCAAAAACGCTCGAATGGCCGGGCAAACTTCCTATATCTGCTTTAATATGGGAAATAGTAGTTTTCATGATATCCTTTTCTTATGGAATTAACAATTAAAAACTTTCTCTATATTTCGGGCATACAAATATAATATGCGCACTGATCGCAGAAAAACTAAATAATAGAATCTCAATGAGCGTCAGATGATTTCGGGGCTGGAAATAGCTGTAATTCTCATATTTGCATGGATTGTCATTTTAATTTCCCTCCGGGAAAGAATATTGAAAACAAAACACTTTTCATTGCTCGGTCCTGCCCTGATGATAAAGACTACGAAAAACCGAGGTGTCCTTGATGGGATTTCCAAGCGTTTTCCAGCCATAGTTTTCGGAAAGCTTTCAGTGATTCTTTCCCTTCTGACTCTCATATTCGCAATGTTCCTGATAGTCTATGAGACGATCTTGGTGTCGTCTGTGAGGATCACTACCGCCCCACCGCTGAGCTATTATATAGCACTTCCCGGGATAAACCCGGCAATTCCTGTAGTCTATGGAGGGATTGCTCTCTTTGTGTCCGTCGTAGTTCATGAAATCATGCACGGCGTTGTTGCGAGAAAGCAGAAGATGAAGGTGAATTCCGTCGGTGCATTGTTCTTTGTTGCTCCCCTGGGAGCATTTGTGGAACCGGATGAGCAGGAAATGAGCAATGCCGATCCGGTTGTGAGGAGACGCATCGTTGCCGCTGGACCTGGTGTAAACATTGTAATAGCTTTAATCACCATATTCCTTCTGCTTTTTGTCATGATGCCAAGCGTACATCCCGTAAGCAGTGGCATGTATGTCGAGCAGGTTTCCCCTATGCCATTGGTGAACAACACAAACATATTACCAGGGAGCCTCATCACCTCTTTTGGGAATTATTCAGGTGATTCTGTTAACAGCCTTTCCACCGCTTCCACGCTTAGACCCGGGACCACGTATAACGCTACCTATGTCTATGAGGGTAAGACTGTGGACACAAAACTAGTAGCCGGCGTCAATATAGTCAGTACGATTCAGGGATTTCCGGCCAACAATTTCAGCAGCGAGCTTTCTGGATCTGTGATCATATCAGTGAACAACGGAATTGTGACAAATGAGAACGAACTGACCGGAATACTCGATAACATCACACCCGGAAGTACGCTTTCACTGACCGTGCTTTATCACAATGAAACTACTCAAAGCAATCAGCAGAAGACATTCAGCATTACCACCGTATCCAAGTATTCGTATTATCAGCAGTTTGATCCTTCTGCTAACAATGTCGCTTACAGGACCCAGAGTTTTATTGGCGTAGAATCTAGCTACCTCGGGCTTGAAGGAGTTCCAGTTAACTCAGTCATATCAGAAGTTTTTGGCGGAACAATGCTGACCGGAGGATTCGAAGGGGTCATTTATGCAATAGCTCTTCCATTCCTTGGGCTATCACCTGTTCCCGCGTACCTGCAGTCCCTTACGGTTACGCCGTTTATGCCTGCCGTGTTCTGGGGCGTAGTGAACTTACTTTACTGGTTCTTTTGGATCAACTTTCTTCTGGGACTATCCAATATTCTTCCGATATCAGTCTTTGATGGCAGCCAGTTTCTCAGAGATACCTTATATATCTGGGGAAGGCGAAAAAGGCTTAGCTTTTTGAAAAACGAGAAAACCGTAAGGATGATAATAAACACTATTGGCCTGATTATCGTAATGATACTGATCTATGAGATCGTTTTGCCCTATATAGCATGATGAGAACCCACGATCTCTCATCCACCAGAAGCGTAAAGAAAATTTGTGCCCATATGACGGAAGATAAATAATCGAGAGGAAAAAGTCCATATATGGTTTCATAATTGTCTGCCGCTACAGTTATTGTGGATATATTTGATACAGGTCGAACAAAATGGCGTTTCCTGAAGCTGTTGAAAGAAGACTCAACAAAAAGATTTGCATGAGATGCAATGCCAGAAATTCTCCCAGAGCAGAGAGATGCAGAAAGTGCGGGTATACCGGGCTTAGAATGAAAGCGAAGGAGAGGAGAGGTGGACAGTAAGTCCGTATCCTCCAGCAGTGACTTACCCAGAATTGCGATCATTCGCATGGAGGGCACCAATAATGAAGATGAAGCATACTACTCTTTCAAAAGAAGCGGTTCCCTGCCTAATTTTATCCATATAAATGAGATCAGCCGTGGCTTGGTTGACCTAGATGATTATTCGTCCATATTCATTCCGGGTGGCTTCTCTGCAGGTGATTATGTTAGAGCGGGAGCAATTTTCGCTGCTAGGCTTAGATATTCTGTCATGGACAAACTTTTAAAATTTATTGATACAGGAAAGCCGGTAATTGGGGTATGCAACGGGTTTCAGGTTCTCGCTGAGCTGGGTCTTATTCCTGATGTCGATGGTAAGAAGGGGCGGGTAGTAACTCTTGCGCCCAACGAATCTTTCCGATACGAATGCAGGTACGTTTATTTCAAAATGGCTTCGAAGAACAAAATTTTCAGTAAAAGATTCAAGATTGGGGAACCGAGGCAAGTACCTGTTGGTCACGCTGAAGGAAGAATAAGAGCCGTAAACAAGAATTTGCTTGAAAGAATTTCAGATAATAACCAGATCCTTTTTAAATATTCAAATCCAGAGGGGGATGGGTGCGGATACCCCTGGAACCCGAACGGATCGGATCTGGATACAGCAGCCATTACTAACCCAGAGGGAAATGTTGTGGGTCTGATGCCGCATCCAGAAAGAGTCTATTATCCTTTTCAGATGATGGGCAAAGAAATGACCGGCGAAAGGGGTACGGGCAAAGATTTCTTTGATTCCATAGTGGAATACACGAGAAAAAACAGGTAATTTCGTTACTTCAGTGCATGTGTGCTGAGAAACTCAGTTGTTCTTTCTTTGAAAACCTCGAGGGTAGAGTCATTTACTATCATGTAATCTGCAAGGGCTATTACGTTGCCTATGCCCCAGGATAGTTCCCTGTTGTCCCTCTCCAGGAGTCCCTGTTCGGACTTTATGTCGTCTGGGCGGTTCCTGCGCATGATTCTATCGAGTCTGTCCCTCCTGTTCGCGAAAATGGCAACCACGGATAACGTTTCATATTTCTTCTGGAAATATTCCAACTCCTCGTAATTCCTCACGCCATCAATCACGATATTCTCTCTTCCCTCTATATAAAGGCAGGTTCTCTGAGCCCAGATATGCTTCCCGTGCTTCTCTCTCTCCTGAGTGGCGAACGCTCCTACCTCATGATCACTTAGCTCTATGCCATTTTCGACAGCATATTTTCTGACAGTATTCCCCATGTGAACGTCTGTGAAACCGAAATTATTGGCAACATTTATAAATTCGTCCTTGCCTGCCCCCGGCATTCCCGTAACCAACATCATTTACTTACCGCCCAAACATGAAGCCCATCCCGCTTTCGGCCTCGTCCTCTTCTTCCTTTACCTTCTCATATATTTTTTGGCCATTCTTCACTTCCTTGAGATCGTCCAGTTTAAGTTCGGCTATCCTAGAGAATATCGCCTCAGTTCCCTCAAGAATCACGTATAGGGAATCGGACTCCCCGCCATAGTTATCAGCGTTTCTGTATATGATTGTCTGTCTTCCTATTATATCGTCAGAGAGAAGGATGTCAAGAGTCTTCCGCGCTTCTTTCTTTAAAGAGTATACCTTATACATGTTTACCGGTGATTCGTATGGCTAATTAAAATGTTGCAGTTACGCATTCACGGGGGCACTCATGTATTTATAATGATTGTTATAATATTTTTATTTTACGTATAATCAGTATTATTCAGCGTTAATGCAAACAAAGGTATTAGAACGAGATTGGAATTCCTGTGGCAATGTCGAACATAGACCTTAACCTCTCAGTAGGAGGTCCACAGGGTGGAGGTATTGACACTTCTTCAAACATGATCAGCAGAGCCTTTGCATCTTCGGGATATAATGTACTAGGTGTAAGAGAATTTCACTCAAACATCAAGGGTAGACACAGTTACGTTCATTTAAGAATTAAGCAAGAAAGACCAAGATCGCTGAAGTACCCACTGGACTTCCTTGTAGCGCTAGACCCTGACACAATTTTTGAGCATCTTGACGACGTATCCACTGGCTCAACAGTGATATACGACAAGAATGATGAGTCATCGGAACTTTCGCAGGCAAGAATGATAATGAGAGATACCTTCAAGAGGATAAACAGCACCTTGCAGGAAAACGGCTTTGAACTCAACGTCAAAGGTGCACTTGAGTTAATGAAGAAAAGGGGGGCGAGGATCGTTGGCATTCCCTTCTCAAAGGTCGTCGAGGGTGTTGAACTTGACGGACCGGCCACAAGATACGCAAACGTTCTTGGTGCTTCACTTACTCTTTCCATAATCGGACTCGACAGAAAATTCACGAAAGGTTCCCTAAAGCATATTTTTGGCAGTAAGGAAAAAGTCATTGAACTCAATGGCAAGGTAGTTGACGCTGCGTATGACTACTGCAGTGAGAATAAACTCTCTGGAAAGACTCTGGCTGACAAAGATGCTCCACCAAGGATGCTTCTTACAGGAAACGATGCGGCTGCTCTCGGAAAGATCATGGGCGGGCTGAGATTCCAGACCTATTATCCAATCACTCCAGCCAGTGACGAAAGCGCCATACTGGAAGAGCATGAGCATATCAAGTGGCTTTCAAGCGAGAACGAGATGCTTACCAAAGGCGGAATAACAGTAGTACAGACTGAGGACGAACTTTCAGCTATCACAATGGCAGAAGGAGCCGCGCTCACCGGCGCGAGAACCGCGACTGCTACCAGTGGCCCTGGATTCTCGCTTATGGCGGAAGCAATTTCATTCGCAGGAATAGACGAGATCCCGGTTGTCATAACACTTTACCAGAGAGGCGGACCAAGTACGGGCCTTCCCACGAGAAATGGACAGGCTGATCTGATGTTTGCCTTGAATACCGGTCACGGTGAATTCCCAAAGATGGTAATGTCTTCGGGGGACGTCGAGGAATGCATTTATGACTCAATGAGTGCGCTTAACTATGCTCAGAGATACCAGCTTCCTGTTATTCACCTTATTGACAAGAATCTTGCCAATACCTCTGATTTTGTTCCAAAGATTGACACTAGATTAGTGAAAGTAGATCACGCACTGAAGACTGAGCACAGAGATGACTTCAAGAGATACACTCTTAACACTGATAACGGCATCTCTCCCATGGGATATTTCGGGAAAGATATATTCTGGATGACCGGCGACGAACATGACGAACTTGGCCATGTTACTGAGGATCCCGTTATAAGAGACCAGATGATGGTAAAGAGATTCAGGAAATTGCAGCTTGCAGCTGAAGAAATTCCTGATAGCGAAAAAGTATTGGTTTATGGGAAGAAGGACGCAAAGATCACTTTCATCACCTGGGGTAGCCAGAAGGGAGTGGTGCTCGATGTTATCGAAGCCTTGAAGGCTCGGGGCATTGAAGCGAACCTGCTCTATCTCAGGATGTTCGAACCATTCCCGTCAAAGTTCGTACAGGATTTTCTTTCCAAAGCTGGGACAGTCATAGATGTTGAAAGTAATATGACGGGACAGGCAGCAAAGGTAATCAGGATGAACACCGGAATAGAGATAACTAACTTTATTTTGAAATACAATGGAAGGCACATAACAGAGGATGAACTGGTGTCTGCGACTAAGGAAATAGTTGGAAAGAAGAATAAAACGGTGGTGTTGGAAAATGGCGCATAATTTTAGATCGGATGTTGCAATTGACTGGTGCCCTGGTTGCGGCGACTTCGGTATCGTCACAGGATTAACCCAGGCGCTTTCTGAACTTAACTACGGGCCAAACGATGTCGTGGCTGTCTCGGGAATTGGCTGCTCTGGAAAAACGCCACATTACCTTAACATTGCAGGGGTTCACACGCTTCACGGAAGATCAATTCCATATGCTACCGGAGTAAAGCTTGCAAATCCAAGACTAAAGGTCATCGTTACCAGTGGTGATGGTGACATGCTCAGTATTGGTGCAGGACATTTTGTTGCCGAGGGAAGGAGAAATACTGGCCTTACGATAATCCTTTACGATAATGAGGTCTATGGTCTGACAAAGGGTCAGGCTGCTCCGACCATGGCACTAGGCGAGCGCACAAAGGGATTGTCGAAACCGAATATATACGGAAAAGTAAACCCAATAACACTGGCACTCTCTTCTGGATACTCATTCGTTGCCAGAGGGTTTTCCTTTGACACAAAGCATCTGAAGGATCTTGTGAAGAAGGCGCTGGTCCATGAGGGGTCGTCATTCATCGACGTGCTACAACCTTGCCCCACGTATAACAATATCAATACTATGGAATGGTACAAGAGCAGAGTATATAAGATAGATGACGAGAAGGGCTGGGACCCTGTTGTGCTGCCGGACACTCCGGCACAGAAGGTAAACGAAAAATTCAACAATGCTTACAGCAGAGGACTTGAATGGGAAGACAAAATACCCATAGGAGTATTCTTTGATAACAGGGCTATTCCAAGCTTCGTAAAGAGAATAGCGGAGAATGTCCCAGATTATCTTACAAACCCTCCCTCTGATCAGATTGTAGCAGGCCCAGACGGATTCACGAATGTCGATCCTTTCAAGACATTCGCTGACAGAGTAATCTAATACCTAAAGGATCAGCAAAATGAAATAAATCCCAAAAGCCACTAGGGTAATTACGCTGAACCCAGTGGTTATTTCCCTTATTTTTTCTCCGAACCTTATCACTGAATACCTGATCAGATAAGAAAGGAACACGACCCACGCCGTGGTTCCTACGAATAAGAATATGAATGGATATATGTTGAATTTCTCGTAGAAACCAAGACCTGCTGTAAACCACCAAATAATCTGGAATGGATTAACAATGCCTACGAGCAGTCCTGAGAGATACCCAGAGGATCGCTCCCCTGTTTCTTTCATTTTTGAACCTGAGCTTGCTATCATCATAGCCATCAGGAAAAATACCACTGATCCCGAAAGATAGATATATTTATCGTATGGCGATAGTTCTGCTCCAGACCCAAGGGCAATGACAAGAACCATGAGGACAAAGTCAGCTGACATTGCTCCGAATCCCACTGTGACCGCTCCGAAAACAGAGCGCGAAGCCCTGTTGACTATAATTGCGGTGACTGGGCCAGGAGGGGCAGCAAGCGAAATCCCAAGGAAAATTCCGACTAACGCTGCCGATGCCAGATCCATTTCAACTTCAATTCTTTGCCATATAACTAACTTCCTTTTACCCCTTTAGAAAATAATTTATTGAATGTCTTTATGACATCCTATGGCAGACAAAGTCTCAGTTCGATGGCACGGACATGCCTGTTTTACCCTAGATTTCGGAAAGAAAGTTGTTGTAGACCCGTTTATTACAGGAAATCCAGTTGCCAAGATAAAAAAGGAAGACGTTAAGGCCGACCTCGTCGTTGTAACTCATGGCCATTCTGATCATGTCGGTGATGCTGTTTTCATCGCAAAGAAAAACAATGCTCCACTGATCACCATGGTTGAGCTTGCCTGGATACTCGAGGAAGAGAATAAAGGACTCAACGCGGTTGGCATTAATTACAGCGGGCATTACAATGTTGACGGCGTCAGAGTTACCGCTGTCCTGGCAACACACTCTGCAGGTTACAACGGTAAATATGCGGGCGGACCAACGGGCATGATCATTGAGGATGGGATGCGCGTTTATCATGCAGGAGACACCGGAGTCTTCAAGGATATGGAACTGATTGGAGAAATGTACAAACCGGACGTATCCCTACTTCCCATAGGAGGGCACTACACTATGGGTCCCCACGAAGCAGCAGTCGCTGCTGGAATGTTGAAATCGCCTAACTTTGTCCCCATGCATTACAATACATTTGACCTCATCAAGCAGAACCCCGAAGATTTTAAGAAAGAAGCAGAGAAGCACAAAAACGTCAAAGTAAGCATAATGAAGGTAGAGGAGGAACTCGTATTTGCTAAAGCTTAACCATGCTGCATCCTCACTATATTTATTTCTTAAAAGTGACAAAAATGGCTTCCAGAAAGCAATGGACGAAGCTGACGTAATAGTGGATTATGTCCACGCGAAGTTGGGTGGCAAGGATTATTGGCAGGTCAGTTACGATGAACTTCAAGTGCTGTACGCCTGCGTCAGGCTTAAAAAGCCCAGGCTGGTCGTGGAGACTGGCGTCGGGCCCGGAACAACCACAACCGCCATACTCAGCGCCCTGAGAGGAACTAACGGAAAACTTATCAGTCTTGATCTAGGTGTAAAATATGGATCTGAAGAGGAAACAAAACCCGTTGGGTGGGTAATTCCTGAGAACCTCAGGAAAGACTGGAATCTGGTACTTGGAGACTCAAAGAAAAATCTCGAGAATACCCTTTCCTCAAAAGGAAGTTTGGACATATTTTTCCATGATTCTGAGCATGAGTATAATCACGTAACGTTTGAGCTTAACACCGCTCTGAAACACGCGGGAGCGAATCCGCTTTTCATAGTGGATAACTATGATTGGACAGAGGCCCCAGCGGACTTTGCTAGAAAAAACTCCTTTAAACTCATAAATGTGGCGGACGATATGTGTTTGATCTTCCCCTGAATCAACTGCTGTCTACAGCAGATTCCTTCATATCTTCCAGCTTCTGCATTAGTTCTTCTGGTTTTAGTTTCTGCTGATCTTTAGAATCTGTGTCAAATCTGTATTGCTTTGTGATCTTTGATCCCCTGAACGGAGAAAGATCCTCGTCTTCAAGCAGGTATTTCTTCACTGACAGGGGGTCGCCCATTACCCTTAGTATCTTTGTCCTGCCATACCTGCCCATGCTTTTCACGGAAGATGACAAGAGCCCAAAGTCCTCGAGTTCCGATGTGATATCGTTTATTCTTCGTGATGTGAGGGCCTGATAACCGAGTTCAGAACATATGCTTTTGTAGTTCTCGTAAAGCTCTCCAGTGACCATAAGTGAAGATATTTCCTGAGTAACTACTGCAGATAACAGGACTAGCTTCGACTGTAGTGGCAGGGTTATGACTGCTTCCCTCAGAACGTCCATCTCGAATTTGTCCCTCGCGGCATATACCTCTGTGTCGGTTACCTTAGGCTTACTACCTCGTATAGCCACTTCTATGGATATACGTAGGAGATCTATTGCCTTCCTGGCGTCTCCGTGCTCCTGCGCCCCAATGGCTGCACATAGATTTATTGCCGAATCATCAATTGCGTCTCCGCTGACAACGTTCTTAACACGGTATTTCAGAATATCTTTCAGCTCGGAGGCATTATATGGTGGGAAAAGGATGCTCTCCTGATTAAGTCTACTTTTAATCCTGGCATCCAGAGATTCCTGGAAGCCCGTATCATTTGTTATTCCTATGAACGATGTCCTTCCTCCGAATGTATCGTCTGCCATCTTCAGAATGGAATATAAGGAATCGCCTCCATTTTTCAGCACCAGTTTATCTATTTCGTCCAGGACGACAATCAGGAACTTTCCGGCGGAATTTATCCTTTTCATCAGTTCGTTGTATATCCTGTCCAGGGGGAGACCGAGCTCCGGTATGCGCTCCTCATCCGAAGTTGCAAACGAATTAGCTATTTCAACAAGGATTGAATACGGAGAGTCAAAGATCTGGCAGTTAACGTATACGACTTTTGCATCCGATCCAGCCGCTTCTCCAAGCATTCTGGACACATAATGAGTAGTCGAGGTCTTCCCACTTCCCGTCTTTCCGTATATTATAATATTGGATGGCCTGGTCCGGCGCATTATGCTTCCGAGGATGGAGACAATCTTCTCAATCTGATCCTCTCTGTGGGGGAAGTTATCAGGGATATATGACCCACCCAAGGAACCAAGATCCCCCACTAAAATCTGGCTTTTATTTGAAACATCAAGAAAAGGATTAGACATGGCGCATCAGTAAAGAAAGATTAGGAGGGTTTAGTACAATAAACTTTGCTAGTAGATCTTTTATTTTTATTTAATCTTTAGATTGAACAGAAAATTAGCCCCTTTCAACAAATTCAGTGATTGAGATCAAATCTGTTTCTGAGATTTATGTAGTTGCCTCAGCTTCATTCATGACTTCACCCCTTTCAAATGGAAGCACCGGCGAATTCTCCAGCATCTTTATGAATCCTACGAGATACATTGAACCAGCTATAAGCACATAATCTGATGCTGACCTTGCGTATTCATACGCTTCCTTTGGATCTGATATTACTTTTACGGAAGGGAAGATCTGCCTCGCCGTTTTTGACAGGCTTTCTGCAGGGAGGGCTCTTGGGGTATCCTGTGGGGTCGTGATTACAATGGTGTCAGAAAGGTACCTTATTGTTGTGAGGAATGAGAAAACGTCTTTGTCTTCTAGCATTCCAACGAGCAAAAGCGGTTTCTTTCCAACGTGTTTCCTAAACGAAGTCACCAAAGCATGCGCTGCGGGTGGATTGTGAGCACAGTCCACCATGACCGTCGGGTCTCTGCGTATTATCTCCATTCTTGCAGGCCACCTTGTTTGACTGATGCCACGTTCAATAAGGTTTCTATTGGGTGTAATAGAGGAGCCATTTTCCACAGCCAGTACAGATGTAGCAATATTCCTTATCTGGAAATCGCCAATGAGTGGAGTAAAAATTTCATAATTGTCCTGCGGAGTTTTAAGGCTGAATCTGGTACCACTGTCATTTACCTGAACCGAGGAAATTTCGGTTACTTTCGATACCCTGATAAGTCTGCTGCCTCTTTTCTCCGCCACACTTTTGACAGTCCTCACAACCTCATTCTTATCGTCAAGAAGAATTACAGGTACTTTTTCTTTTATAATTCCGGCTTTCTCGTAGGCTATGGAAGTTAAGGAGCACCCAAGTTTGTCTGAGTGATCATACCCGATATTTGATATGATACTGACCTCTGGATGAATTATATTTGTTGAATCGAGCCTTCCCCCAAGGCCGACCTCGACTGAAGCCATCTTTACTTTTTTATCTGAAAAATATTTAAATGCCATGACCGTAGTGACCTCAAAAAACGTCGGATTTCTTCCTAAGGCCTTCAGATTCTCAATTTCACTTTCATGTTTTTTCATGAATAAGTTGATGTAGTCATCGCTCACGAACCGATCATCGGCTAGTATCCTCTCATTAAATTTGACCAGGTGCGGCGATGTGTACATCCCACTCGGCACTGCCTGCTGAAAAATGTTGTAAATAAATGATGTGATGGACCCTTTTCCATTAGTACCTGCAATATGGAGCGATCCAAAATCCAGGTCAGGGCTACCTAGCAAGTCAGAAAACATTCTGGTTATACTGAGATCGAGTTTTATGCCTTCTCGGTTGAGACCATAGAGATATTCCAGATTTGGAAGGGACACGGCTGAGGCATAACCAGGTGATTCATATATTTAACCACTGAAAGATTATCCCAGAAACACGCCCTATATACATGCGTTGTGTGAACCCTTTCCCGCTTTTGGTTCACCGATTACTTTTCAGAGCTTTCTCTGATTTCTTTCAGCGCTTCCCGATCCCTGCAATAGAGATAGGGTGCAAGATCAAGGGATGGCGGAGATTTTCCCAATTTCTGACTATAGACGTTTCTTAGGTTTCTATCAACAACATCACAGTAGTCTTTCCAGGTGACACCCAGATGTTCGACATATCTCTTTTCTATGCCCGTAGCCACTTCGTGAGCATATGGATATTCATAGGCATCATCCGAGAGCCATTTTTCCGGAAGCTCATGATGCAGCCCTATGCTCTCCCTTGCATCGACTTCTTTTCCCGCAATCTTCATTACTTTAGGAAAATGCTCATCGAGATACATTGTCTTTCCATCGAGAGAATATCCGCCAGTGTATTTAATGTCGAAATTTGTGCTCACTCGAACTGATTTTCCGTCCCTAGTCTCTTCTACTGCTCCAATCTTTTTACCGTGGTAAAATACATCCTTTCCATCAACGTCAACCTCTTCCCCCTTTTCAAGGCGGGTACTAGATGTGAATCTCACGTAAGTCGGATCAAGGAAATTAATTGCAACGATCCGGTAATCCTTTACTCTCCTCTGATCATTTTCATGTTCAATGACTTCAAATTTTTCCATAGGTAACTCAGCGAGTCATACTAAAAAGCTTTTTTGATTTCTCTATGAAAAGAATATATAACATTTTGGCTTTTGGAACTGCCATGAAAACAGAACTGCTTTTCCAGAAGGAACCTTTAAGAGAAGAGTGCGACGGCAATGTTGCCTTCGTAGAATTCACGGACCTGGTTGTAGATGCTACGGTCCTTTATCCGACAGGTGATGGCCAGCCTAATGATAAGGGAACAGTCACCATAGATGGAAAAGAATTCGAGATTGTCGATACCTGGCAGGATGGTACTTGGGTCCATCTTATTTCCCTGGATACATACCCACAGAATATTGTTGGGAAGAAAGTACACCAGAAAGTAAACTGGGATGTCAGGTATAATCACATGAGATTTAGGACCGCCCTTTATATCATCAAGGGACTTGCCTATAGGCATCTTGGAGCGGCAGTGAGAATCAACCAAACCTACGATGACCAGGCCTGGTTCGACCTCAGTTTCGAGGGAGACCTGACTGAAGAACAGGTGAAAAAACTTGAAAACGATGCAAACGACCTAGTCCAAAAAAAGCTGGCCGTGGATTATTCCTACGTCAAGAAGGATCAGTTCAGCGCAAACGCTGAGATGGTCAAGACCAACTGGGAAAAGGTGCCAGATTACGACAGTATAAGGGTTGTGAAGATTGGTGACCTTCCCTATATGCATGACATCGGGACCCAGGTGACTAACACCTATGAAGTTGGAAAAATTATGTTTAAGACAACAATGGTCAAGGGTAAACTCAGTAAGAGAATAACTATAACACTTGAATGAATCCTTGGGCAGTTTGTCTATGGAGGTTTAGATCTATCTTTGAGAGAACACAGGGATATCCCCGCCACTGTGACTATCTATTTCGGCTTGGCTGCCATATTCGTGGCGACAATCCTATTCCTAGTCTTGATTCCTTCGACTCTAACAGATATACCTGATATCCTGAACCAGCCGACTTCCGCATATCTCCTGTTTGGGATTTCCGTGGATGGATCCGTGGTAATTTTATTGCTTGTTCTGGTCGTGGCTGTACTTGCCTCGTCTATTTATCTGGTTATATTCAGACAAATAGGAAAAGTCTCTGAAAGCGAAAGCGGCCGATCTGACTTCTTCCGGTTCTTCTCCATTTTTGTGCTTGTAGAATATCTAATATCTGCGGTTTCAGAACTGGTCCCCGGAAACTCTGTCCCAGAGGTATACAGTCAGTCTCTTGGGGTTCAAAACTTCGTGTTTTCTGTGTCCACACTGAGTGAGCTCTTGATCTTACAATTTATCCCCTTATTCATTATGGTTTCTATCTATTTTGCTGCAACTAGAAAATTAACGTTTTCCAACATTATGCATCCTTACAAAATAATGAAAAAAGATATAATGCTGCCAGCTGTCATAGCATCTGCTGTTACTGCAGCCTTGATTTCTCAGGATTATGTCAATGCCTTTTTCAACCTTCTAGCCTTTCTGGTGCTGGATTACATCTATCTCAGATTCGGAATATTTCAGGCATTTCTCGCTGGCTTTACCGTAACTATGCTTGGTATTCTGACAGCGCTTTCAACTATCCCCCTGCTTTCACTTGGGGTGGTGGTTTTCATTACACTCTGGTCCCTTATCGGGCTATTCAACACCATGAGAGCATCCGCGAATAGACGACCCCAGAAACTTCATAATCTTCAACCCGAAGACGCGTTGGGAGCCACTCTGCCCCCTGTACCTAAACCGGTTTATGCAGAAAGCAATATGATCTGGATCAGGAGCACCTGCCCTAATTGCGGAAATGCCAGCTTCTATATCCGCGAAAGTATGCAGCTTGAATGCATGAAATGCCACCACACCCTGAGCAGGGATGCTGTGGGACCGGCCAATATAATACTGGAGCAGAGAAGAGCCCTGAGAGTTTAAGTTCAATGTTTTCCTTTTCCAAACTAAAGGCTATTGTTCGTGGGCTCAATTTCAATTGCTTTAATCATTCCCTCTATTATCATGTAAACTGCATAGATGATGGGAATGGTGAAAGTTATGACAATAGCTAAGTTTCCAAATATCTGAAATGCTGAACCTAGAATAAACGAGCCTATCGCAGTGCCGGTAGCGAAGAATCCTTCGTATGTAAGTATCCCTATTCTCGCGGATGATCTTTCCGAGATATACGCCAATATCTTTGAAAACGCTATTGAAATTCCGATTCCAGCCCCAACCAGTGCCAGTATTATTACAAGGAGATTACCGGTGAGGGCTGTGATCAATGGCAACCCCAGAAGGAATGATGACACTGCGGAAAGCGCGTAGATGCTCCGTTTACCGGTGAAATTCATTATGATGAAACCAATTGCTGATGAAATGCTGAAAATTGTGATGGTTATACCGATAAGAACGTAGCTCTCTCCCCTTATCCTGAAGATTGGCACTAGTACATATGAAACAAAACCGGCCACAAGCCCGCTGAAGATCATAGGTATTATGAATTTCAACCGAAAACCTGAACCAATCCCTTTTGTTGACGATGAAGTGTATTTTGGCCTGAACATCGACCCAGAGATAAGCAGCAGAAATGCTACAAGGAAAAGAATCCTGAACCCGAATGACTGTATGATAATTCCAGAAATAATGGGCATCGCGGCACTGGGTACCCCCCAAGCTGTGGAATATTTTTCAGCCTCAAGGTTTTCTCCCCCTGTCCCGAGCAGCATTTCCATTGCGACCCAGTAAAAAGCCTCCAGAAGATCCGCGACCGCTATAAGTATTACTATCATGTTTCTGGATTGAAAAATGAAAATTACGGCCATCAGAGAAACGATAAATGGAATGAGTACGATCTGTATATTTAGAATCTTCTCCTTTAGATACAGGTCGACGACTGCTGCTACAATAAAAGGGTAGGCAACTAAAAAGCCTAGAAAACCAGTAAGACTGTAGCTGAAATTATACTGGACTGCAAGGAGTGGAAAGGAGAAACTGAGTCCGAACCATCCAAGAGCAAAAAAAGCACTGGAAAATACCATCTTTCTGGTATTCGCCTTCACGGACGGCGTATCGTGACTTTGGATTTAATGCTTTTACTGCAATTTCCCCAGTTTCACTCCATCATCATCGTAAAAGGCAAGTATGTCACCATCATTCAGGCCCAGCCTGCTGGCGACCTTTCTTGGGATGGTGATTCTATACGATGTGCCTCTCGCCGAGACGTGAGAAACATCTATTATTGGCTTTTTGTCCATGATGGTACAAGTCAATCATTTATATAAAGTGTACATAGGTGACGTTATGTAATCTATGGGTATTTCCCAATAATTCCCATTGTGGACTTCCAAGATTTACGAATATTCCATTAAACAAACATTACCGGAGTGAGGGATTTTGAAAGCACAAAATTCAACTAGCTCAATCCACACAACGTAATCGCCGACTTTTTATATCCGAGAAACCTATCCCATATTAATATGTCAAGAAAGCCAGCGCGAATGTATACACATATTTCGGGCCCCGCATATACACGCAGGGATTTCATGGGAGGAGTACCCTATCCAAAGATTACTACGTTTGTCCAAGGAAATCAGAAAGCTGATTTTGATATAGAAATGCAACTCGTGGCAAAGGAGGCATGCCAAATCAGGCATACTGCGCTTGAGGCTGCTAGGATCTCGGTAAACAGGAAACTGCTGGAGAATTTCGGTGTTGATGGCTATTTCCTCCAGATCAGACCTTATCCTCACCAAGTTTTGAGGGAGCACAAGATGGCAACCGGTGCTGGAGCTGATAGGATATCGAGTGGAATGAAATTGTCCTTTGGCAGGCCGGTGGGAACAGCTGCGAGAGTCCATGAGGATGATATTTTAATGGTCGGAAGGATTAACGCAGCCGGTGCAAAGCAATTGAAAGATGCCCTGCACAAAGCTTCAATAAAACTGCCTACACCATGTACAATCCGGATATCCAAAGGAAAAGAGATCGCAGGAAAGATTGGAGTCTAATCCCTTCAATCTGCGTTTTTTGAAAATTTGCTTATGTTATTTTATATCTCGCTCTTATAGGCAATATTTGTTGTTTTATTCCGGGCTATTCGTATATTTTCTCTTCGACGAGTTTGAAATCCAGCGCATCCTGTTCAACGACTCTCCTATCAGCCCAGTAATCTGGCCTAGACATTTCTCTTACAAACTCATGCTGGATGATCATCTTCATAACCTCGCTGCTGCCTGTCCATATGAGCCCAAGCCTGGCATCCCTTAAGAGCCTTTCAATAGGGTAGACAGTTGTATACCCTATCCCGCCCATGATCTGCATTGCGGAGTTTACCGCCTCCCACATCGCCTCTGTTGAATTTAATTTAGCCATCGAGATCAGCTTCCTGGCATACGGCATGGTTATTTTTCCGGCTTCAAGATTATCTGCAGCCTTGCAAGCCTCGTAAACTAGTGCTGCAGAGCTTGAAAGAGCAGTCAAGCTTTCAGCAATTTTGAAACTTACCCCTTCGTGATCTATGAGCTTGCTTCCGAATGCTTTCCTCCTGAGGGCGTAGCTTGCAGCTATCTCGAGAGCCGCCATTCCAACGCCTATTGATCCGGAGGAGGTAGTGAGCCGCTCAGGAATCATCATGGCGTTGAATATGTCGTACCCTCCGTTCAGTTCTCCTATAAGGTTTTCTTCAGGTATCACAGCATCTTTGAACACAATTCTTGCGGTTCCGCCGCCCTTATTGCCCATAAGCCCATACATAGTCTCGACTTTCAATCCAGGTGTATTTCTGTCAACAATAAATGCACTCACACCTCTTGTCCTATTCTGAACTGAGAGATCGCTAAGCGCGTACGAGACGAAAAAATCGGCTCCTAGTCCACCCACAATAAAACGTTTCTGTCCATTGAGAATGTACGATCTGCCTTTTTTGACAGCAGTAGTTTTCATCATTCCAAACAGATCAGAACCACCAGAAGGTTCAGTGATCGCTTCAGCGCCATAGAGATTCCCGGACGTTATTCCCCGTAGATATTTTTGTTTCTGCTCCTCTGTTCCAAATTTATTAATTGGTTCTCCCACGATTGTTCCAAGCGAATACATACAGCTCAGGGTGAAGCCAAGATAACCCATCTGCTCAACAGCCGCCATATCTGCAACCCATGATGCCCCCCTGCCACCGTACCTTACAGGAAATCTAAGCCCAAGAAGGTTTTCTCTTGCGCTGATCTCAATGAACTCCTTTGGAAACCTCACAGTTTCGGCCTCCATTGATCTTATCATGTCTGCAGGTACTCCCTTAACTGTCCTTTTGGCCAAATTCTTTATATTTAACTCATCAGGGGTCAGTAGAAAATCATCCACATCAAACACTTCCGCTTTACTTTACAGCAAAGTATTTTATCTATTTTTGCTGTCCTACATTTTAATAATATTCGCAGCCCAAAGACTGTCAAGATTGATGATACTGATGTTAAGTAGTGCAGCTTATGCCCAAGGTTACTCGAACTATCCAGACATGAGGTGGATAGTTCATAAAGTTGGCGGAACTGTGGTGGAATACCGCCAAAATTGCCTAGAAATCGCGTTTTATGCCAGAGGTCTCCCTGGTTCCAATGAAATCCTGTATAAGCTTCGCGGCAAGCATTGACGTGTTGCCATTGTCATAGAGAGGCGTAAATTCCAGAACGTCAAATCCCACTGCTCTCCTGGCAAATGCATTTACGACCCTTCTGACATCAGTATCGGAGAGCCCATAGGGCTCAGGGGTCCCAACGCCAGGGGCAAATGCAGGATCGATGCCATCCATGTCAATGGAAATGTACACATTTCCCTTCACAGACGCATTTATTTGTTCTATGACCCATTCTATGCCCTTTTCCCTAACCAGTCTTGATCCAAAGAATCTCACCTTGCTGAAATCAGGTGAATCGTACTCCTCCTTGGAGATTGACCTGGTACCGATTGAAAAAATTCTTCCTGGCCCGAGTATCTCTAGGCTCCTTCTTGTTACGCAAGCATGATTGTTCCTATTTCCCATATAGGATTCACGGAAATCAGAGTGCGCATCTATTATTATCATGCTTATGTCTTTGAGGTTTCTTATGACTCCAGTGGTTATGGAATGTTCACCGCCTATCATGATTGGGATCTTGCCGTCGGAGAGAATTACAGAGGTAGCTTCCTGCACGGAATCGACAACTTCTCCTGCGTCCTCGCCGACTTCAAGGTTTCCAATGTCCGAAATTGGTATCTCTTGAAAATTTACACCATAATAGGGGTCGAACGATTCCAGGTTATCATACGAATACCGCACGCTGTCTGGCCCAAGCCGAGATCCTCTACGAAAACTTGATGTTCCATCAAATGGGACGCCGAATACCACATACTTTGATTTAGAATATGCGAAGTGCGCATCTGGAAGTTTTGAACTTCTGAAGAGATAGCTCAGTTCTGGAACATTATCTTCTTCTTGCCCATGGTCTCCCAATATGGTACCTCCGTACCGGGTTTGACTCTAGCTGCATCTTCCGGAGACAACGAAATGAAGAATGTCTCGAATGTCTCTGAGTCCATCAACTGGGCTTCGTTGTTTGCAACCGAAAGAACCTGTGCATTCTTCTTCTCTATGATCGGTACCTTGACCTTGTGCTTGACCGGATACACAACGCTGTGTTTCTGGTCATCGAATATACCAATTGCGACTATTCTTCCCTTAGCCTCGCCGTGTTTACCAGGCTTAGACATCGTTATTTCCATGATCTTGCAAGGGGAGTCGTCTATAAGCATGTACCTTCCAACTTTCAATTCCCTAACTTCGGCTTCCTGCCAGCTCATTATAATTCCCAGAGCGATCGTCTCTGTGCTTATATACTTTGCCAGATTTATTTCCTGAAGAGAATATTTAGCCTTAATAGAATTCCTGCTCACTCTGCACTCCGGCGAATGGCTTTACGAGCGCACCGTTATCTTTCAGCACTGATCCGTTGACCAAAACGTATTTCACGTTGGAAGGGTTCGCCGAATACACAATATTGCTGACGGCGTTCTCAGCCTTCGTGGGCATAAGATTTGGCATCCTGGAATCTATGAGAACAATGTCTGCGAGTTTTCCCTGCTCAATCGACCCTAGTAGGTCGCCATGGTCAAGGGCTTTTGCCGCGTTTACAGTGCACATGTCGAGGATGGTCTGAGCCGCGATTATGGCGGGATCCCATCGATCATTCTTAATCCACAGTGCGGAAAATTTCATTGCCTCGAACATATCGAGGGAGTTGTTGCTGCCAGAGCTGTCTGTGCCTACAGACACTGTAATGCCGCTTTCAAGCATCTCCGGCACAGGGGCTATGCCGCCAACACCGAGTTTTCCATTGCTTATTGAATTCCATGACACTTTTACACTGTTCCTGGCCATTTGCCTGATCTCGCTCAGTGTAACCCAGACAGAATGTGCAGCAAGTACCTTGGGATTGAGAAAGCCGATTTCATTCAGGTGTTCAGTAGGTCTCTTACCATTGCTCTTCCTAACGTAGTCGTAGACTTCTTTCCTGGTTTCGGCCAGGTGCGTGTGTATTATTGTTCCGTGCCTTTCAGCGACTTCTCTGACCCTGAAGTAATTCTCATCGCTGCTGACATATATTCCCTGAACACCCACGGATGGATATACAAGTTCCCTGCCGGAATGGGTGGAAATGAAGTGATCAGCGTTCTTCACTGGGTTGCCCTTCTGTGTGGTGAATTCCTCGTCAAGGGTGTTCCATGAGAGAAATCCGCGGATCCCAGAATCTTCCACTGCCTTGGAGATTACGTCCTCAGAATAATATAGATCCGCGAAGGACGTGATACCGTTAGTGATCATTTCGTCAATGCCCAGCCTCGAAGAATTGTAGATGCCACTTTCTGTCCTTTCACCGTCCAGTGAGAAAGTTTTCTCCAGAAAGCTTTCAAGAGATATATCATCGAGTTTTCCCTTAAGGTGTGACATTGCAACATGGGCATGCGTGTTAATTAATCCCGGAATGGCTATCATTCCGGTAGCATCGATAACCCTGTCTGCATCCTGTGTTTTTCCGTTTACACCAGAAATTCTGTTTCCCTCAATTAGAATATTAGCTATCCTGATGTTTCGTTCGGCGTCCTGAGTAACTGTAAGGGCATTCTTTATGAGAATCGATGCCATGATACCTTATTGCCGTCCCGTATTATTTTTTATCTCGGGTAGCCGGGCATCGCCTTTCCTGGAAGTCCTCGCCATTACTATGAAGGTTACGACGACTGCGAAGCCTATGATGGAGAGCTGGTACTGGGTGTAGCTGAAAAAATCATAAATAGCGAAAAGAAGGGCCCCCACTATGGCACCTCCTACCATGGAGAAACCAAGATCTGCCAGCCTTTCCCTCTGGTGATCCTTTTCCCTGAGGTAAATGGAAAAAACAATGGCGATCGTGGAAACAATGAAAAGGATGAGGAGTTCATATCCTATGGTAATCTGAAAGTTAGCCATGGGCAGGAATTCCTGATATCCGTAAACAAAAAGTTCGTAATAGGACTCAACGTCGAGCCCCAATACAAGTCCAATGGCACTCATGAATGAAAGCGCAAACTCATGCATAGCGGCTATTATTGTAAGCTCATCCAGCATGGATCCCAGGGAGAGTAGAAGAAGGCCCATTGCCCTTGCTGGACCGCGAGACAATATACCTTCGGCTATAAAGATTAGAACCAGGGCAAAGACAAAGGCAAAAGCCGTGGAAAGTTCCAGAGGAAGAGCAAAAATGCGCAGATAATAGTATGTTGACGGGTTAAAATTGTAAGTCAAGGTAGCGAGTATGAGAAGAAGAACCGCAATTGCGGAAACAGGGTAAACAGTATGCCTGAAACGAAACGGTACAAGGTATTTAACGAACGGCAAGGACGAGAGTACAACAAGAATGATAATATCCAGGTAGGGGTAAAAATATGGGAAGATGTAAATGTATATGAAGATGGCGGGGGCAAATATCAAAGCGTTTAAAGCAATATTGAAAGCAGATCTTGCCATTCACGCACCCTCATTCGTCAGTTTTCCGTATCTGTATTCTGCCATAATCTTGTAAAGAAGATCCTTTTCCCTTGATACTGAAGATCTAATCCCCAGAGAATTAAAGAATCTCGACAGTGCGCTGAGGTATCTATAATGTTTAAGGCCTGAATCAGTCATGAGGGCGCTGTAAACCTCATCATTCCTCTTCTCCATGAAATCATAGGGATCTAGGATGAAAAGAGATACCCTGTCCTTGGTCTCGAATTCTTTTCTTGTTCCCTTCTGAAATCTTTCAGGATAAGAGAAGGGTGTTATTATGAAGACAAGGGCGTTCTTCTTCACATTCTTTCTGATTCTATCGAATGACTGGAATATGGAGAAATCCCCATGAGGCCTTATCTCTGAGACAGTTTGCTCAAACTTTCTTATGGATTCCTGCGACTTCTTTGCCGGTATGTAATAATCGTACTTTGAGGAATTTATTATATAACCAACGCCATCATGGTTCTTCACTATGCTGTATGAGGCGTTCATTATTGTCGATATCACGAAATCATACATCCTCTTCTGCCTAGTTCCCTGATTCATCCCAATTCCATAGTCTACGACAAAGATCACGTCAATCTGTCGCTCCTCCTCCATCTGCTTTATGTAGATATCTTCGCCGTTAAGGAACCCGTATCTGCTCCATGCAACATATTTCAGGTCATCAGATTCGTTATACGGCCGGATTCCATAGAAGTTGTATCCCTGACCTATTTTCTGGGAATAATGTATGCCGTAGGTGAACTTGAGATTGCTCAGCCTCTCGCTCCTCTGCGTATATATGTCAGATATGGCTGGAGATATGATCATCTCATCCACAACGGGTGCAGCAAAGGAAGATATGCATAGCTTCATCGGGTCTTCTGCATAAATAATCACCGGCCCGACCTTGTATTTTCCAATGGCTATGGAAGCGATAGAATAGTCTCTCCTGACTTCCTCTCCAGGCTTGAGCGTGATGTATCCCTGAAAATCGCCGCCGGTGTTGAATACATCGGAAAGTGTGTCATAATAGTGAAAGTAAACCGTCCGCTTGCTCTGGTTGGAGAAAAAGATACGCACGGGGCGCATCTCGAATTTTCTGGCAGTGTTCACGTCAAGTTCCCTTCTTACGCTGATTTTGGTTATGTTTTTCGACAGGCCAGTATTGAAGGCTACAACGTCGCTTGAGACAATGAAAAACAGGATCATGAGAGCTACGATATAGTAGCCATAACCAAGAAAAAGAGCTTCGAGGAGACCGCCAACAATGATCCCCAGTACTATGTATCCAGTCTTTCTTATCATACTGGGATCTCTACTTCGCCCACTATTCTATCTATGATCTTATTTACAGCCCCAACTGGATCAGACGAACTGTCGATCATTGCCTCCGGCTTCAGCAAGATCCTGTGATTCAGCAGTTCTCGCGAGATTGACACGATATCTTCAGGTATCACGTAGTTCCTCCCGTTGATCAATGCGTTCGCCCTGACCGCCTTGAGGTATTTCGCAGTCGTCCTCGGGCTTGCTCCGAGATAAACGAGATCGCTTTCCCTTGTCCTCCTGATGAGATCTACTATGTATACCTTGACTTCCTGAGAAATGTAAACGTTATCCACAGCCTGCCTGAGTTTAAGAATCTGGTCAGCGTTCATCTGGTTCTCCTTTATCTGTGCCCTGTTGGTAATGGAGTTCAGTATGTTGATTTCTTCCTCCCTTGTGGGATAACCAAGGTTATACCTGAAAAGGAACCTGTCCATCAGCGCCTCCGCAAGTGGGAATGTGCCCTCCTGTTCCACTGGGTTCTGGGTCGCAATTACCAGGTAGGGTTCAGGCAATATGTGATCTTCGCCGCCAACTGAGACCTTGTGTTCCTCCATCGCCTCCAGCAGCGCCGATTGAACTTTGGCCGGAGTCCTGTTAATCTCGTCTGCTAAAATCAGGTTTGAGAATACCGGCCCCTGTCTGAATTCCATCTTTCTGGATTCCAGGTTAAAGACAATGCTCCCAGTGATATCCGATGGCAGCATGTCAGGTGTGAACTGAATCCTGTTAAAATCGATTCCAATCTCTTTCGCGAACTGGCTAGCGAGCATTGTCTTGGCCAGCCCAGGCACACCTTCGAGCAGAATATGGTTTCCGCTCATTAGCGCTATAAACATAAAGCGCACAATGCGTTCTGAACCGACAACCACCTTCCCCATATCCGCCTGGATCTGTTTGACTGTTGCCCTGAGTTCGAGCAGATCATCGCCATTGACTTCTGTCATCTTTGATTGACACCTTCCTTCACTGAGCTTAACTCGAAACGCTCCATTTTTAGCCTCCTAACATTAGCGTAGAGATCGAGTATGCTCTTGAACGTTTGTTGTTTTAGCTCTTCTCCCCTTTTTTTCCTTTTTTTGTAGGTAGATTTGCTCATACTCTCGTACTTTCTGTATGCCTTCAGGAGACGCCTGAAGTCTTCTGAACTACTTTTCAACACGTCAAAATCCGCACCTATGTCTGTCAGATACTTTTCATAATTATTGCTCTGAATAATTTTCACCTCCAGGTTAAATCTGTCTGTTGGCAGGTCGAATGGTTCCTTCATCTGTTCTAGTGTCGGAGGTGCGTCTATTTTTGTGCGTTTTGAGAGCCTTTGGTACGCCACCGACATCACGAGTACAAGGAATACAGGGATAATGAATCTGAAAAGGATCTGCGGGGCACTACTAATATTGGAGATAAATGTCGAAAGCGCGGTCGAGAGTAATCCGCCAGCTCCGGCTGCCATTTCATATCACCCCGCCGGTAAGGTATGTATCGTAAAAGTAAACGGTGACTATCAAATGAGGAGGAGCGGTAGTCAATGAATCGGAATATATGTCAATTGCTAACTTGGACCCACTTGTATAAGCGATATAGCTAAGCAGCGTCAGGTTAGTTAATTCCTGCCCCGAGCTTTCTGAAACAGGAACGCTGGAGTTGTCAAAGCGAAGTGTAACAGGTGAAGTCCATGTCTCGTTCGTCGATATGCCGTATATCAGCACCTTTCCGCCGTCAGGAACTGAGGTTAGGTTTGCAGTCTCATTACCATCTGTCTGAGACGCTTTAAGCACCTGACTCGAGGGAGTTACAGTAAAGTTTACGCTCTCGTTATAACTGGTTTCACTGAGCAGAAACTGCAAGGATTCATACAGGTTCCCATCAATAAAAGCGTTGAATACAAACGTACCGCTTGTCAGGTTCTCGTAGGTAATCGGTTTCACTATCGCTGTCTGCACTGGCATGTAAGGGGTTACATTGAAACTCCACGGCAGGACTGAATTGTTTTTGATTTCCAGCAGGTAGTTTTTGACCGTTTCATTGTAAAGCCTGTCCTTTCCGGAGATATTGCCATAGAATGATGCCGGTACATAGTGTGGATTGATGTAGCTGAAATCATAGGTACCATTCTGCACAAAAAATGAGAAATCGGTACCGTTCGTAAGGTTGGTTGTCTTGCCGGTTATGGGCAGCACGGAGTTCGAAACGTTCAAGGAATCAGGTACGTGCCATGAATAGTTGTATACGCTGTTCAAATGCATCGTGTCATTATAAAGCGTGGCAGGATTCAGTGCAAATAGTTCACTTCCGGATGGCCCTTCCAGTGAGAACAATTTGCTGCTGTTCTTGTATTGCACCATTGAAACAAGGAAGGCCATGGAACCTGTCAGATTCATGGTTATAGTGTACTGTCCGGAGCTATCTGTTTTACCCATGAACCTGTAAATAGCTCCATCTATCTTGATGAATCCTAGGAAGTAGGTATTTTCTATTGGCACAGATGATGATGAATTCTCAAGGCTCGCAGTCAAGCTGACTGGGTTAGTGGTATTATTGGTCAGCGCGTATGCCAGGCTATCCGAGGAATTTGACAAATCTCCTGCAAGTGCCGTATAGGAGAGGAACGGGACTCCTGTGCCGGATTGCCCAGATAGCAGGCTAACACCATTCCCGATTGTATCGAGCGGCGTCAAAACCGCATCTGAGATGAATGGCCCAGTAATAGCAAAAGCTGATGTTGTATAGTTATAGTAACCGGGAGCGTCAAACCGCAGAGTATAGTCACTTGAGGTATCATTCACCAAGTATATGGAATAGTATCCAGAGCTATCAGAACTATTTTGCCTGGCAAGATAATTATTTCCGTCTATACCAACAAGAATAACCGACGTGTTCACTGGATTGCCTGCAATATTTTTTACTGATCCTGATACAGTATTCACGTATTGCGGCAGTGGTTTAAGCGAGAAATTCAGGTCCTGTAATGTGTTTAAGCTGCTTATACTGAACTCAATTGAGTGCGTATAGTAGTACGGAGAGAAAACTATCATCTTATACTGTCCTTGGAAGTTTATTCCCACTATATACTGCCCTGCCGAGCTGGTTGTGACGTTATCATAGTAGTAAACACCACTCACATTAATCAGGAAGAGAATATGTGTGTTGAATACGGGGAGTGAGTTGTTGGCATTGGTAACCTTACCAGTGATCTCAAAATTGCCTGGTGCATTAAAATTGATATTCGAACCGTTACCAGACCCTGCGAGGAAGCTGGTTACATTACCACTCTCAGGTCCGTTAACCCCGTATGTCCCCGTTCCCGTGTTACTGCCAAGGAAGGGCTGCCGGAAGTCCAATGTAATATTAACATCGTACTTCGGACTATTCACATCTACAACCCCAGTATAATTTGTAACGAATGAAATGCCCGAAGCTGAAAACGTGTAATTTCCTTCGAAGATCGTAAGCGAGTATTCACCATTACCAGCAGTTTTGTTTAATTTGGATGAAACGTTCTGCACCTGGTTATTTGAAATCTTGTAAACATAGTTCGCAGTTACGGTTATACCGCTCAGGAGATTCCCAGCTTGATCTTTCACAAAGCCGGTAACTGTGAACACGTGACTACCATACGGTGTCAGATTGAAATTCCAGTACTGTACCGGCACATTGATGCCTATGGAAAAATTGTACTGATAATAGAATGGAGAATATACAACAAAGAAGTAATGGCCCGGATAGTAGAGAGGGACCTGATAGAAGCCGGTATTGTTGGTAGTTACATTTTTATAGAAAATTGTTCCATTAATCTCTAGGAAAAACCTTACCTCCGTCAGCGCCACCCTCTGGCTTGTGGTTTTGTCAGTGATGTTGCCTACCAGCAGGTAATTCGAAGGTCCGTTTCCATAATTTATAGTTGACGAATTCCCATTACCGCCAAGGGTTCCGGAGATGTTGGACCCTGCAGAAGGTGGGACTCCGGATACACCGGTGCCTGAACCGCTGCCGGAACCAATGTTATTTGTGAATGGGTTGACGTTAATGAGTGTTATATTCACATCAGTCAGGTTTCTGTCCACGAACGTTTTTGTCTCTCCAACCCCGAATCCGACTTTAATGGCTGCAACGTACGTGCTCCCGTAGGCAGCAGTTATGTTGTAAAATCCAGAATTGTTCGTCAGAGTTGTATTGGACGGGGAAGGCACGGAAACCGTGGCGCTTGCGATTGGTTGCTTGAGATCGTTAAAGACATATCCACTGACACTATAGTACTTCAGAGGAAGGATGCCGATAAGATACGGATCGTTTTTCGAACCCTGCGGTCCGGATACATTGAGATATGCAGGGTGCGTCTCCTTTGAAAACTGCGTCGAGGTTACGGTGATTGCATATGAATCGAAATACGCAGACACATTGAGGTAACCATTGTGACCCGATTGCACGTCAATATAATCCTGCGGTCCAAAATAACCCTGCAATTGGAGTGGCACGTCAGGCTCAGGAAGCTGAGGAGAGGATTTATATCCAATGGTCTCTAGCTCGTACTTATATGGAGTGGCCGGAACGAAAGACATGTTGTTCCATACAGAGTTCCCGAAAACGCTCAACGAAATTAGCTTTGTATTGTATTTATAGACAGCGAAAAGGATGTTATATTCACCCGTATAAAGCACGGTGAATTTGTAAAATCCATTACTGTTAGTATATGTTGTTGTCTGAGCCGCTGAAACGAAAGCAAACAGGTCAGCGTTTCCAATGGGCTGGCCGTCACTGCCGTTTGTAATGTAACCCTGGATCACAACGGAGGATTGCTGCTGAGGTAAAATGGACGTCCTCCCGCTCCCAAATCCATTCCCTATGCCTATACCATTATATCCCTGGATCTGGAACACCTGGAACTTCTCATTTATGTTCGGGACGCCGCTTGGATAGCTTACATGAAAATAAGAAAATACGAATGACACGAGGACTATGCCTACTACCAATAGTGCAACTGCCTTCGCGTTCATAATGGTTTACTAAACATTACTCCTATAAATACCTTTGCAGACTTGCTTTAGTGTACATAAGACAAGCCACCCTTTAATTTCTTACTTTAACAGCAACTCCTTTCTTGAGGCTAACCATTGCATCTGCTGGCATCTTCGCAATCCCAACACCCCTGACCTCGCCTTCATGCACAAGGACAACCTCGTCCTCCTGCCTTATATCAGGTGACGCAGAAATAACGCCCACTGCATAAACATTGGCGGTAGGCTTGAAATTGTCTATCTCGACAATACGCTTCATGGCTTCCACAAACCAAGGCGCTGCATTGCGATTAATGGTCATCTTCCCATTGGAGGGGTTATAAACCAGCATCACTTTTCCATTTTCCGTAAGGAGTTCAAAGTCGTAGTTTATCACCCTTTTAAGATTAGACATTTTTGGGATGATCCAGCTTCCAAACTGGTATGAGGCAATTGATGCAATGGTCTGGAGCCTGTTCGATTGAGTAATCGTCCCATCCCTTTTTTTCGCATCCAGAACTTCGATCAATTTCTTGCGCAGTTCTCTGAGATCGTCGCTGTTTCCCATCTCTCCCCTGATGAATGTGCTGCCAGCCGGAAGAGATTCCTCAAGAAATTCGAGATCCTCCGGGAGGAAAGTAATTACGTCTGCGTAATGGTTCCTTGAGAAATACTCTGAAGCAAGCGTTGACATCATTTTCCTTTCATCTTGATACCAGTGACCTATTACTGGGATGTCGTAATACCTCGCAGGGTAACCTTCCTCAAGTTCTCTTGGAACCATGCCCACCGGAGAGGTCACGATAATTTCGTGAAGATATTTCCTGAACTCCCCGATCGCGGAGAACAGTTTCATGTGGCTCTTGCTACTGGAGTAAGGCTTTCTCGCGGAGCAGGGAATAACAAGCGCTATCTTTTCCCTTGGGGGGCTATAGTCTTCAAGTAGCTTGTTACGATATCTCACGAGGTCTGGTCTCTCCAGAGACTCTATGGAATTGGCATGAATGGATCCTGTTCTTGAGGGAAATACCCGTTCTGTTTCTTCTCCGTATCGAAAATCCATGATCCTCAGTATCTCCATGGCCTTGCTTGATACCTGGAATTTCTCAACCACATCTCTTAGTGTGCCGGATTTAATTGAGGCTGCAGTTAGGCTTATGATATTCCTTAAGAATTTAATGTTCTCATCAAGTGGATTATGATCAACTTTTATCCTTCCCAGCGGAGTATACTGAACCATATTAAGGCTCTCAATCCGTGCGTAACTGTCATCAAAGAATGAGACCCCGGCATATACTAGAACTGGTATAAGATACGGGTCCGAAATGCCCTGTGCATAGTAAAGTGAGCCAAATTTTTCTTTCCAGAAACTTTCCTGTATAACTTTCAGCAATCTTGATGGTCTCTGGATGAGTTCAGACCCGTTCGCCAAGATACTTAACTCATCCGTTTTCCAAATTGGAGATCCCCGCTTCATGAAGTCAGGATATGCAAACCCTGCATCGAATGGTGTCTCCATTATGACCAATTTTCCATTGCCTCTGGTCATAATCCTTGAATCAGTGGAATCGAGCACCGCTGGATACTGAAACTTTTCGTTGTATATGCCAGCACGCGCGAATCCGAAAATGGCTTGATCTTCAATCACGCTACTCCATTTCCCCGGGGAAAAAAACGTTTGCCTTTTGAAACCGACCACAACGAAATCATGCACATGCCTCGATGAAAAATTAATTAAATCCTATGACCCTCAACCTATGCCAATTGTTAAATATCTAAGTAAAATAAGGCAGAAAAGTATTGAAGAGGTTTGGATGAATCCTAAGAACACTAGCACTAACACCCAGAAATACGTTATTCCAGGCGACATTATATCTTCAACTGAAGAATATGTTGCGGGGAAGAACACAACTGAAATCGGAGGAAACATAATTTCTGCTGTCTATGGAACCGTTTATTTTGATGAGAATAACCTGACGGTATCAGTGATTAATTCTAAGAAAAAGATAAGTGCACACGTTGGGGATGTGGTATATGGGCAGATTACAAAAGTGGACAGGGGGAACGCAACACTCAAAATCTCCGCCATATATCAGGGTGATCAAGGGCTAGTATCATTCGACAAAGAATCCACTCTAAGAATGCCACGAGCTGGTGGAAGGGGAGAAGATCAGATGACTGGGCTCTCAGTGGGCGATCTGGTCAGGGCTAAAGTCACGAGAACAGGCAGAGGAATAGAAGTCTCCATATTCGGGAGACATTTTGGTGTAATAAAAACAGTATGCCACAAATGCCGGAACCCGCTTACGCTCAAAGGGGATAGCCTTTATTGCGATAACTGCGAAAGAGCCGAGAGTCGTAAGATAACTGATGATTATGGAGCGGTGATGGAATTTGGTGATGTTAATGAAAGAAGATAACTTGAGCAAATCTAACGTGGAGAAATTGTCTAAGGAAGTAGTGAGCATGAGAAAGGAACTTGAGGACGTTAAGGAAGTGCTTAAGGGTCTTATACAGGTAGTAATGAGCCGTGATGGTGCTCTGGATGACGACGAATATAACTAGGTGAAATAAGAATGATAATGCCGATGAAAATGCTGGAAGACAATCTGAACAGGAAGGTCGCGCTGCTGCTTAAAGATAATAGGATACTTGAAGGAACGCTAACAGGTTACGACGAATACATGAACATGGTGCTTTCAGATGTCCAGGAAAATTCTGAGACTGTGACGAGAAAACTGGGGACGGTCGTAATAAGGGGAAGCAACGTAGTCAGGATTGTAGCTTCCTGAATTTTTCACCCTATTTTCTCTCCTCGCTGAATGTTCTCAATCCCTGCAAACTAAAATGCGGTCGTTACCAACTTTACTTTCTGATTTATGTCTCATGCATGCTGATTGTCAGACAAAAAGATTTAATTCGATGTAGGTTATTCATAGGCATGGCAGAATCCAAAAAGAACACTCGGAACCTTAATGAGATCATCAGGGAGACGAGGGAGAGTGTTCTGAAGGATCTCCCCCCTGTACTTGTCCCTGTCTGGCAGATCAAGATCAGAGAGAGATTCGGCATAAACGTGGACAGGGAAATAGCTGAATACGTTGTTCTCGCAGCACACGAGAAGGGTACCTGGAAGAAGCAGAGGGCAGCAAGGAAAATAGAGAGGATACTCAGGATAAGAGGATTAAGCAAGGAAGATTCTGAAAAGATGGCCATACAGATAGTCGATCTAGTTGTTGGCACGACCCAATAAGATTAATTTGTACACAAAGAAACAACTTGAAATCAAGCTCAGCCATCTTGAATTGAGTGAAAATCTTAATTCAAATCTGGAACAGTATCCAACGGATTCAGGAAATGCTGCTTGGGTCGTTTTCAAAGCGGCACTTGATGGCAATGTTACTGGCAAGAATGTTATTGATCTAGGAACCGGAAATGGAATTTTTGCCATTGGAGCCAGCCTAATGGGAGCATCGTCTGTGTACGCCTTTGATGCAGACAGTTCACAGATAGCTGTTGCAAGAGGAAACGCCAAGGGTCTGAACATTGTATTTGAGACCAAAGATGTAATGCTAGTTCATGGGCATTATGACACCGCGTTCATGAATCCTCCTTTTGGATCGGTTTCCCCACACGCAGATACCCCATTTTTATCAAAAGCACTGGAAGTCGCTGATTGGATATATTCCATTCATAATGCCAGGACTTCCGAATTTGTAAAATCTTTCTACGAAGAAAGAGGGGAAATCATTTATTCCGAGTTCATAAGTCTGAGAATGCCTCATCTCTATGATTACCATACGCGCGAAGTCCAAAACATACCTGCAATTTTCTACTGTGTTAGGAGCAGCAAATAACAGGAAATCTGTATCTTTGCACAAAGTCTATTAATTCTTTTAATTTCCCGTAGTGTTGTCTGTCCGCCTACTTCAGTACAGGCGTATCAATGGCCGGGGTGGGGTAGTGGATATCCTTGGGGACTGTGGATCCCCGGACCCGGGTTCAATTCCCGGACCCGGCCCTAATAAACTCTACTTATTTTCCAAACTGGTTTCCATTGGATCTTTCTGATGCCAGAAAACAGTTGCGTTCAGAATCATCATGTGCAGTTTTTTCTCTGGCTTTTCAGGGTCTGACAGAATTTTCTTTGAGTAAACAGCTTTACTGGTTTCATGAAAGAACCCTCATTCGGTGATAGCCATTTCAATGCAATCTGAACTACTTGATAAGAAAGTTTAAAATAACATACCAGTTGTAAGCTACAATGATTTCGGAGAAGTATCATGAGGAGGTTTTAAATGGCAGACGCTTTTGAGAGCCCTTTTACTAAGGCCCTATCAGCTGATCCGGCACCGCTTGGACTTGCAGGTTTCGCATTCACAACGTTCCTGCTCAGTTTCACAAATGCCGGTATTATTTCGGCAGGGGGGGCGGTGGTTCCCCTCGCAATCGCGTACGGTGGACTTGCCCAGTTGATGGCGGGAATCTTTGAGATGCGGAAGGGAAACACCTTTGGCTTCACTGCGTTCTCGAGTTACGGAGCATTTTGGTTGTTTTATGCACTGCTTAACCTGCTGGCCGGGATGAATCTCATTACCATCAGCGCTCACGAGGTTGGCCTTGCTTTAGTTCTCTGGGGAGTTTTCACGCTGTACATGTGGCTACCAGCGATGATGGCAAACTTTAGCCTGAATTTGACCTTCTTCTTCCTGTGGCTTGCGTTTTTCCTACTGGGCGCTGCAAATCTGACAGGTTCATTGGCACTGATGCACGCTGGAGGGTACGTAGGTATGTTAACCGCCTTCTTCGCCGCGTATACCAGTTTCGCCATTGTGACGAACTTCATGAGACCTGGAACCCTGCCGCTCGGACCTGGACTCTTTAAGAAAAAATCTGCTTAAACTCCAAAATAACTATTTTTTATTTTTCCCTATTTTTTAATATGTTTGTTGGCATAATAGCTGTAGTTTCCAAATATTGATATAATGTTAATAGTATAGTTAATCATGGCTGAAGGAACAACAAACGGTGGCGAGGTCCTACCCACGGGAGAGACCTATCACCCAAACATAGAACTCTATAAGCAGGACTATAGGGAATCAATAGAACACCCAGAAGCATTCTGGGAGAAGCACGCACAGATTCTCGACTGGAACAGAAAATGGGATAAGGTTCTGGACGACTCCAACCCGCCTTTTTATAGATGGTTTGTTGGAGGTAAGCTGAATGCTTCCTTTAACGCCCTCGATAGGCATTTACACAGAAACAGGAGAAACAAGGCAGCCTATATATGGGTCGGAGAGAACGGGGAAGAGAAGATAGTAACATACGACGGGCTATACCTGAGGGTCAACAACTTTGCGAAAGCACTGAAAGATCTGGGCGTAAAGAAAGGGGACAAAATAATCATCTACTTGCCGATGCTGATCGAAGCCCCGGTGGCAATGTTGGCCGCAGCCAGGATAGGAGCGGTATTCTCATTTGTATTTGCCGGGTTCGGCGCCGGTGCACTGGCAGAGAGAATCAATGATTCCAAAGCCAAACTTGTGGTGACTGCCGATGGCGCCTTCAGAGGGGGGAAGATCGTGAAGCTGAAGGATATTGTTGATGAAGCCCTGGTTCACTCTTCCACCGTTGAAACTGTTGTCGTTGTGGAGCGGACAAAGCACGGAATCCAGATGCAGGAAGGCAGGGACCTCTGGTGGCATGA
Organism: Thermoplasmataceae archaeon; assembly: GCA_038729425.1. Lineage (NCBI taxonomy): Archaea > Methanobacteriati > Thermoplasmatota > Thermoplasmata > Thermoplasmatales > Thermoplasmataceae > Thermoplasmataceae archaeon. The sequence continues at coordinate 205,413 of JAVYSB010000001.1, forward strand.
CATAGTAGGAACCTCCCAGACCTATGTTGAGCCGGAGTGGCTAGACTCCACTGATCCTCTGTACATACTGTATACTTCCGGAACAACTGGAAAACCAAAAGGTGCTGTTCACGGAAATGGCGGATATTCTGTCTGGGTAGCTGATACGCTTAAATGGGCGTTCAACCCGGGCGAGGATGACAGATGGTGGTGCGCTGCTGATATTGGTTGGGTTACCGGGCACAGCTATATTGTCTTTGGGCCTTTGTTCCTTGGGCTTACCTCAATAATGTATGAGGGGGCAATAACGTATCCCGCACCTGACAGGATATGGAACATTATAGAGAAGTACAGGGTCAATCTATTGTATACCTCCCCTACAGCGATCCGAACTCTAATGAGGTACGGTGAGAAGTATCCGGAAAAACATGATCTGAGTTCGCTAAGGATTCTTGGAACCGTTGGAGAACCAATAAACCCCGCTGCTTGGAGATGGTACTATGAAAACATCGGGCACTCAAACAGCCCTATCATCGACACATACTGGCAAACTGAAACCGGTGGATTCATGATCGCCCCGCCGCTTGGACTCGGTTTACCACCCCTGAAACCCGGATCAGCCACATTTCCGATGCCTGGTGTTTCGCCGGTAATACTGGATGAGAAAGGAAACCCAACTCCTGACGGCGAGAAGGGGTACATTGCATATGAAAGACCGTGGCCAGGAATGTTCATGACACTGAATAACGATCCGGAGAGGTTCAAGAAAGTGTATTTTGAGAAATACCCGGGCAAATATTTCTGTGGTGATTACGCAATAAAGGATAAGGACGGATACTACTGGCTGCTCGGAAGGGCTGATGAAGTGTTAAATGTCGCTGGGCACCGCCTGGGAACAATTGAAGTTGAAGATGCTCTTATAGCCTCCAATGAAGTCGCTGAATCTGCCGTATTCGGCCGACCTGATCCGGTCAAGGGAGAGGTGATCGTTGCCTTCGTCGTTGTAAAAGATGAATTCGAGAATGACAGTGACGTCGTGAACAAGGTAAGGCAGCGTATCAGGTCAGATCTTGGCCCAGTATATGTCCCGGAGGAGATACATATTGTAAAGAGCCTGCCAAAGACGAGAAGCGGAAAGATCATGAGAAGGGTTGTCAAGGCAGTGGCCCTTAACCAGTTGCCCGGTGATATCAGTACTCTTGAGAATTCAGCTTCTGTCGAGGAGATCAAATCTGCAATTGAGTTCTTCAGGAAGGAAACTTCCTGAACGATCATATTTTATTTTTAGAGTCAACTATCGACCCGACCACTGGCTTAAGTCCCCACCCTCTAGTTGTAAAAATAAAATGAAAACCGGGTTTTCCGGTTTCAGTATTTCAAAAGTGTGTAAATCAGAGCCTTAGCTGTGTGCATTCTGTTCTCTGCTTCGTCAAAAATCACGCTGTTGATCCCTGACGCCACGGAATCAGTAACTTCAACGCCCCTGTGCGCTGGAAGGCAGTGCATAAAAAGATAGTCTCTCTTTGCATGAGATACCAGTTCGTCGTTGACCTGATATTTCCCAAACAGCTTCTCCTTTTCATTCCTTATTGATTCCTCCCCCATGGAAATCCACACATCAGTGTAAACGATATCAGCGTCATTAACTGCTTCTACGGGAGATTCAACAATCTCGACTTTTGACCCGTTTTCCCTGGCAATCCTTCTGGCTGTTTCTGTTATTTCCTTGTTCGGAGTGTTCGTCTTTGGGCAACCTACGGATATATCCATGCCCAGTAAAGCAGCTCCAAGCAAAAGAGAATTTGAAGTATTGTTTCCATCGCCCACATAAGAAAATTTGAGGTCCCTATACCTTCCCTTTTTCTCAAGAACCGTCATGAAATCAGCCAATATCTGTGTAGGATGCTCCCTGTCGTCAAGTGCATTTATGACCGGGACTCTTGAGTGCCTTGCCAGTTCGAGCACGTTTTCATGCTTGAATGCCCTGTAGGAGATAACGTCCAGATACCTAGATATAACGGAGGCCGTGTCAGCTATGGTTTCTCCGCGCCCGATCTGCATGTCGTTTGGATTCAGGTAAACGGCATGACCTCCAAGCTGCACCATTGCAGTTTCTAGCGAAATGCGCGTACGGGTGCTCGGCTTCTCAAATATCATCCCTAGCACGCGGTTTCTGGTCTCATCAATGGTACGGTACCTGTCTCTCTTCATCCTTATAGCAAGGTCGATTATCTCCTGAAAATCTCTCTCCATATCCAGGACAGATATAATGTCTCTTTTCATGTAATCACTTCAGCAGTTCAGGTATATCATTCGGGTAATTAGCGACTTCGACGCCGGCGGTGTTGAATGCCTTTATCTTTGATTCGGCTGTTCCCACACCTTTCTCTATGATGGCACCTGCATGACCCATCCTTTTGCCTGGCGGTGCGCTGCGTCCTGTTATATAAGCAACGACCTTTTTGGTTATATGACTCTTTATGTATTCTGCAGCCCGTTCCTCGTTGTTTCCTCCTATCTCTCCAACAAGAACGATCTTTCTGGTCTTCTCATCCTCCTCAAACATCTTGAGCACGTCAATAAAAGTGAGACCTACGACCGGGTCGCCTCCCAGCCCTATAACAGTGCTTTCTCCGAACCCACTTCTAGTTATGGCATCCACAATCTCATAGGTCAGTGTACCGCTTCTGGAAGCAACAGCCACATCACCCTCTTTGAAGATCTGGTTAGGCATGATGCCTATCTTGCAGAGAAAAGGGGAAGTGATTCCTGGCCCGTTTGGTCCTATAAGTGTTATCCCTTTGCGCTTTGCCTGCTGGACTATTTCCATGGTATCGTGAAACGGTACGTGTTCCGTAAGAATGTAAACCAGCTTTATTCCATGATCAATGGCTTCCAGGGCTGCATCCTTGACGTAGGGTGCCGCCACAGATATCATAGTCGCATCGGGGGACAGATGCATGGTTTCAGCTACTGTATCGTAAACGTCCACATTCTGGAATTTAGTCCCTCCCTTTCCTGGAGAGGTTCCAGCGACCACCTTGGTGCCAAACTTTACCATCTCCCCAGCATGGAACGACCCCTGGTGTCCCGTGATTCCCTGCACAATGACCCGCGTGTCCTTGTCAACAAGTACCGTCATCTCAATTGCCTCCTGATATCTGAACTACGCGTTCAATTGCTGGCATCATCATGGGGAATGCCTCTATTCCATCCTTTTTAAGTATTGCCCTACCCTCGTTCTCATGCACTCCGCTGAGCCTTACAACTATGGGCTGGGTGATCTTCAACCTGTCCTTGGCTGCCACTATTCCAGTTGCAACCGTGTCACATTTCGTAACACCGCCGAATATGTTCACTAAAATCGCATTGGGCTTCGCCTTGAGAACCAGCTCGAAGGCGTTTACGACAATGTCCACGTTATCTGTGCCACCAAGGTCAAGGAAGTTCCTCGGCTTACCTTTGTGAAGAGTGAGCGCATCCAGCGTGGCCATGGTGAGCCCGGCCCCATTCGCGATTACTCCAATTTTTCCTTCAAGTTCAACGAATGAATATCCTTTGCCCTGTGCTTCGAGTTCCAGCGGGGTTTTCTCTGTATCAATTATGTTTATTTCCCTGTGCCTGAACATTGAGTCCGAGTCCACGACCACCTTTGCATCTGCCGCTATCAGTTTTCCCCCCCCTGTTATAACAAGTGGGTTGATCTCGACGAGTTCACAGTCCTCGCCCTCAAAGACTTTGTAAAGGCTGCTGAGAATTGCCCTGAACTGTTTCCCAATCTCCTGGTCGAGCCTCAGGAATCGTACTGCCTCACGACCGATATAGTCCGAATATCCAATAAGTGGATCGATAATGGTCTTGAATATCTGGTTCTCAGGCACTGATTCAATCTCCACTCCCCCGGAAGCACTGGCAATGACCATTGGCTTCCTCTCTGCCCTGTTAAGCGCAATGCTGACATATATTTCCTTTTTAATGTCCAGCATCTCTTCAATGAGAACCTTTGTAACGGTAAGGTTTCTAATCTTTGAACCAAGTAACTCCTTAACTCCTTTTTCAAGATCTGACTGGTTCTTTGCAAATTTTATACCTCCGGATTTACCTCTTCCGCCGAGCAAAATCTGTGATTTCACGACAACCGGTTTCTCGTACTTCTTGACTGAAGTGAGACTTTCCACGACATAACCATCTGGAACAGGAACACCATATTTCCTGAAAATTTCCTTTCCCATGTATTCATAGAGATTCAATAAGTCACCATCAGGTGATACAATATTTCTAAATAAGTTTGTCCAAATCGATCAGAAAATTAAGAAAATGTCAGAAAAAGTAATTCTGGATGCTTTGAAAAATGAATAAAAATTTGGAGATCAGTATGGTGGCATTCCACCCATACCGCCCATTCCGCCCGTGCCGCCCATGCCGCCCATGCCGCCTCCAGGGGATTCAGATGCACCACTTTTCTTACTTGCAATGACATCGTCTATTCTCAGGATCATGGTAGAGACTTCAACCGCGCTCTCAATTGCGTGTTTCTTAACCCTCAGTGGATCATATACACCCGCAGCCTTCATGTCGCCAACTTTGTTATTGTACACGTCTATTCCATAGGTTGGGTGGTTCTTCTCGTGCTCTGCCTTGAGCTGTATAAGTGTGTTTATGGGGTCCATACCTGCATTTTCAGAAAGTGTCCTCGGGATAATTTCCATAGCTTTCGCGAAGGCTTCAATTGCGAGCTGCTCCCTGCCGCCTACGGTGTTGGCATAGTTCCTGATCTTCATTGCTAGTTCTTCTTCTATGGCCCCACCGCCTGGCAGAAATCTACCGTCTTCCTTTGTAATTCCAACTACCCTTATTGCATCATTCAGGCTTCTTTCGACTTCTGAAACAACATGGTCTGTTGCTCCCCTAATAAGGATATTGACTGCCTTTGGGTTTGCACAACCCGTTACAAAGGTCATCCTGTCGTCACCGATTTTCTTTTCCTCGACCATTTCAGCTGAACCAAGCGCACCTTCGTTAAGGTCATCAAGGTTAGTCACGATCTTGGCACCTGTTGCCTTAGCGAGTTTCTCCATGTCACTTTTCTTTACCCTTCTGACCGCGTATATACCTTCCTTTGCAAGGTAGTGCTGTGCGACATCATCTATTCCCTTCTGGCAGAGCAGGACATTTGCCTTGCTCTTCTTAACCTTCTCAACCATTTTCTTGAATGTGTCTGATTCCTGCGACATGAAATCCTGGATCTTCGATGGGTCCGTGATCTGGATCTTAGCCTCTATCTCTGTCTTCTTTATTTCAAGCGCGGAATCAACAAGGGCGATCCTCGCGTTCTTGACCGTAGACGGCATCTTTGCATGGACTTTTTCCTTATCAATGACAAGCCCGTTGATAAACTGAGTATCTGTCACACCGCCACCGTTCTTCTTATCGACCTTTATGTTTGCAGTGTCAACGGTAATTTTTCCGTTTCTCTGTGTTGCCACAGCGTTTACTGCCTTAACTACAAGGTCCGAATAAAACTCGCCGGATGTCCCGGTGTTCTTTCCAGAAAGCGCCGTTATTGCAATTTGCTTCAGGGTCTTGTCGTCGTCCGCCTTTATTGCAAGTTCATCCAGATACTTCTTCGCCTCATTCACCGCCATCCTGAATCCGTTCGTGATGACTGTAGAATGCACTCCCTGTTCAAGAAGAACTTCAGATTGCTTAAGAAGTTCGCCAGCGAGCACAACAGCCGTCGTCGTACCGTCACCAACAGCAGTGTCCTGTGACTTTGCAACTTCAACAATCATCTTCGCGGTGGGATGGTCAACATCCATTTCCTTCAGAATGGTTGCGCCGTCATTGGAAATAACGATGTCGCCAATAGAGTCAACGAGCATCTTATCCATGCCCTTAGGGCCAAGTGTGGTCCTGATGGCGTCCGCAATCGCCTTTGCAGCCTCAATGTTTGTCTTCTGAGCATTCTTCCCCTGTTCCCTTGAAGTGCCTTCCTTAAGCACTAAAATTGGCATTTGACCTGATAGCATGTACTTTGTTCACCTCAACCTGGCAGATAAATATGTCCTTCAATATAAACATTGTCTTCATGACCTGTATCAGGAAAATGTATCTACAGCATACTCCACTGGGTTCCTTCAGACAATTGTTTTCAACGATTTTATCCTAATCCGTTTTCTTTAGCATTTTGTTGAAGGTCGCCTGAAATAACAACAAAAATTTTCCGACAGTGTCATTTTGTGGCTATGGTGTGCATTTTAACATGCATATCCGACATGGCGATTCACAAGATCTTAAATTCCCAACATAATAAATTGTGGGACCGCCCTACTTGACTGCCATTTCTAATTTGCTTCCAAATGGCGAGTTGAATTGATCGAAATTTAAGATAGAGATATCTTCTCATTACTGTTTCACACAGTAATGATATCACAGAAATTCCATTTCATATAATGGGTTTCGGCCGAAGATTTACCGGTGACATTTGCAAATCTTTTTCAATTCCGCTTGGCATTCCATTAGATAGAAATGTAATATTCGTAAAAAAAATAAAAGTGGTTGGGTCATATGCCCATTTATTTGTAAGAATTTTCCAAATTAGGTGTAATCAGGGTTTCAGTGTTTCCTGAATTTCCATGTCGGTTGTCCCTGCCCTTTTAATCTCTTCTTTGTGATGCCTTGCGTATATCATGATTCCGGATGCGAAAACAGCAATAAAGACAGCGGCCGTTAATATGGAGTAATCAACAGGGTATGTAGGAGGAACTAAGCTGTAATACATGGCAACCAAGAGGATCACTGTGGCGATTGCCGGTATCAGACCGTGTAGTATTACTTTGAATTCTTTCAGTTTCTTGTAGGTTATTCCAACACCGACATTTGAAAGGATGTGCCCTATAAAAAGAGCGGCCGAGGAGGCTGAAACCAGATACACGAACCCCGTTGCTGGAGTAAGGAATATCCCGGCTAGTAGAGAAACAAGGAACGAAAGTCCCCCAAGGAATAGAATGGAATTGGAAGGCGTCTTATACTTGGAATGAACTTTTGAAAGAAACTTTGGTCCAAGGCCATCCCTGCTCATTGAGAATATCATTCTTGCGCTGGTGTTTAGTGGAGCAAGTGATCCCGCAAAAAGGCTGTTAATAATGAATGCGAAGAGCAGCATAGTAAACGGTAATCCGATAAAATTGTCACTGACAATAAGTCCAGGGATGCCTTGTGATGCCGATGAAAAGAATGTGGTCATTTTATCAACACCCCATCCCACAGTAAGGGCATATGAAGTAAGCACAAAGATGACACCAGTGATCAGGAAGCTGATAAGAAGCGCCTTCTTTATATTCTTCCTAGGCTGTTTAGCCTCCTCTCCAAGCGTCACGACGGCGGATGAGCCTGACATGGAAAATATAGCAAGAACCATTCCAACGAATATTGGCGACCAGCCACCCGCTGGTCCAGGAGTAAACGGGGCCAGCGTATTTGCGGATCCTAGTTTTACTATAATGACAATAGACGTTATCACAAGGAGCGCAATCTCAATCACAGAGGCTGTAAAGCTATAAGCCAGTGACGGTTTGATCCCCACATAGGCTATTACAGTTATAAGTATCGCAAACAGGAGCATTATGGGTATCCAAGTGTAGGTTCCAATGTTGACTCCAAGAAAATAGGAAATAGTTCCCGGTATGAAGACCCCAGAGGTGAAAAGTATAGCGTTCGTTATAACGTTGAAATAAGAGAACCACATCATATAACCTATAATCAAGCCGAAAGGCCGGCTCGCTCCGATGGCATTGAATGTATAAAAGCCACCGGCTCCATTGATCTTTTTGGAAAACTGGTACGGAGTGTTAATCCATATGAGTACGCCAAATATGGAAATTATATATGCCAGTGGTAAAGACCCTAAAGCAAAGGAAGCGGCTCCGGTCATAGTGGCGGCAACCGCCCCAAGAGGGGCTATCATTGCAACAGACTGCCCCAACAGAGGGTAAAAACCAGCAGATCCAGCCTTAAGTGATTTATTATTATCTCCTTTTTCGGGCATTTTGGGATAACGCTTCGTAAATATTTGAATCTAGACCTCAACATGTCAGCTATTATGGTCGATATTTGAAGCATAATAACTTTCATGCTTTTGTGGAGGTCAGTTATTCGCTAAGGTAAAGTTGATCAATGATGCGCTATAGCCTGTAATTCTTCCTTATTAAGGGTGCAGTATTTTGTCGCTTACTTCAGTATCTCGTATAGACCCGTTTGATCGTTTCCTCTGCACACGAACCTTCATTGCCTGAGTCGTTCAGATCTTACAGTTCTATTCGGGAAGAACCTGGGTGGTGTCTGAAGTACCACGTATTAAAATATGCCTGTAAGTGCATATCTTGCACCTTCGACAAGATTATAACCATTATAAATATTAACTACCTGGTGAAAAAATGGCAGTGTATTTAGGACAGAAAGCGCCGGATTTCACGGCGAACACGACCAAGGGGCCAATTAGCCTTTCAGATTTCAAAGGAAAATGGGTGCTCCTCTTCTCGCATCCAGCAGACTTCACTCCAGTTTGCACAACGGAGTTTATGGCATTTTCTGAGCGGTATGAAGATTTCCAGAAACTTGGAGTGGAACTCCTTGGTCTCAGCGTGGATAGTATCTACAGCCATATAGCTTGGCTAAGGGACATAAAGGACCATTATGGGATTGAGGTCCCTTTTCCGGTCATCGCAGACATAGACAAGGAAGTTGCAAGAGCATACAACCTTATTGATGAAAAAGCTGGCCTGACTGTCAGAGGGGTATTTATTATCGACCCTGACCAGAAAGTTAGGTGGATGATATACTACCCTGCCGAAGTGGGCAGAAACATATCCGAAATCATCAGAGTCATAAAGGCGTTCCAGTTCAACTGGAAGAACAAGCTCGCCACTCCGGTAAACTGGGAAGTTGGCCAGCCCGGAATCGCGGGAGCCCCCGCTACCCTGGCAGACAGCTTCAAGCGAGATTCTGACGGTTCGGAAAGGTGGTATCTTAAAAGAGTCAAAGTCTAGGCTGATATCATTGACAGATTGTGTGATGTATAACATAAGTTTGGGTGATTTTCACCCCTCCACCATTTGCGTAGAACTCTCAAAACTGGAATCATCCCTCAGGGAAGTCTCGGAACTGCTTGTCAGTGAATATCCGCAGGACTCTGTTTCTGAGTTTATCGAGAAGTTCGCAAGAACCTCTCAGATCATGCCTGAGGACAAAACGATTGGATTCATTGTAGTAAACAAGAAGAAAATGACAATCTCCATTTCGGCTACAAAGATATCTTCTGACCTGAAGGCGCGAATAGCACCCATAGTGAACGGATATAGTGAGAGGGGAATTAACGCAGAATTCGATGTTTCCTAAGGTTAAGTATTACCAGATAAATTTTAAATAACGGTCCTGCATACTTACAACAATGTTTGATTCACCAATAGACTGGCTTATCATAGTCGTTGTTATTCTCGTTCTTTTTGGAAGCACGAGGAAGATTCCGGATCTTGCCAGGAATATAGGCAAGGCAACCGGGGAATTCAAGAGGGGGCAGATGGAGATAGAGAAGGAGATCAAGAGCGCCATGAATGGAGCCCCCACACCAGCCTCACCAGCGCCTCCAGGCATTGATTATTCCCAGATGGCAAAGAGCCTTGGCATAGAGACTAAGGACAAGACAGAGAAGCAACTTAGGGACGAGATCGCTGATAAACTCAAAAGTGGACAATGAGCGATGAAACGTTCATTTCCAGCAGCTTAAAACATATCGAAGAGCTCAGGATCAGGCTCATCAGGATCCTGATCCCATTCGGTATATTATTCGTTTTTTTCATAGCTCTAAGAATTCGCCTTTATCACCTATTTGGCGTGACGTTCCCGTTTTTCACCGTTGATCCGTATCGAAATATAGGGGCACAGTTTCTTGTCTTACTTGAGCGCCATGTCCTTCCTAGTACAACACAATTAATCGTGGTCAAACCCACAGATGCCGTGGTCGCCGATCTCTACGTTTGCCTTTTCCTTTCCCTGATTTTCACGATGCCAGTGCTGGTATACGAGATATCAGCATTCGTTGGCCCTGCTTTGAAATCCAGCGAAAAGGCACTGGCAAGAATTACGCTTATACCGGCGACAGTACTGTTCATCACGGGATCGTTCATAGGAATCTGGCTAGTTGCTCCAACGCTGTTCAACATATTTTACCAATTTGATCTCGGCCTTGGCACAGCTCCCACGACCAGCGTCATGAATTTTGTGTCATTTCTACTGATCTACGTTGCTGCATTCGGCCTTTCGTTCGAGATCCCGGTTTTCATGGTTGGCCTGACAAAATTGGGCCTGGTAAAATACGAAACCTGGCGGAAGAACTGGAGGTATGCGATCATCGGCTCACTTGTATTTGGCATGATATTTTCCCCTGGAGTTACGGGTTTCACCATGGTAGTTATTGCCCTGCCTATGATTCTGCTCTATTTCGGCGGGATGTATGTTGCCAGGCGAATAGAGAGAAAAAATTACATTGATCAATCACAGAGTGCTTCTGAAGACCTCTAATTCCTTCAACCTAATTCTGGTCAGATCATAGAAGTCCATGAGAAGCCTGTCGGCATTAACGCTCTGGGAAAATCTCATGTTCTCGCGTTTGTAGAATGACATCAGTTCCAGGTTTATTGACCTAACATATTCCATCGACGATCTGAAAAATTCCTTCCCTTCGACGATTCTTGATACTACTCCAATATCAAATGCTGTGGCAGCATCAAAAATCTCACCGCTCATTAACATGCCGTAAGCTCTCTTTCCATAAGTTTCCAGTACAGATGAGATCACACCTGTGAGCGAGGGTAAGCCGTACCTGAAATCGGGCATGCCGAATCTGGACTTCCTAGAGGAAATGATCATGTCACAGGACAGGGCGAATTCCATACCCATACCGAGGGTCAGTCCATCAACGAGAGCGAAGACCGGGACGTCAATGGAAGCCAGCATGCGCGATATGGTAAAACCCATCTCGTAGATGTTTTTCATGTGCCCCCTCTCCTGGATCCTTTTGCATGAGCCGTCATACCCAACGGAAAATGATCTTCCTCCAGATCCAAAAAGTACGATAGAATCTGTATCATCAGTCATTGAAGAGATTGAACTTATTATTGCTTGCAAAGATTCAGTATCAATGATATTATCCAGCGTGTTGGACATGGTTATAACCAGAGTCCTTTCATACCTGTCCAAGAAGATTTTGCCCTTCCCGTTGACGTCAGTAGGCATGCAGTCTAATACATTGTCAGGTTAAATTTTTTGTCAGATTCCTCATAATCGGATCTGTTCTTGATTTTCAATATCTCAGTCAGCTTGCTCATGTCTCTGGAATGATCCTCATAAAGCTCTCTGCCGAGTTTCAACCTTCCGAGCTTGTCGTCAAACAAGACCTGCTCCCCATATTTTCTGAGGCAATGTACGCACTCCGCAGCCGATTCCTCATCATCCGAAAGGTGTTCGAAACACTCCATGAATCCTGTTGTCATTTATCATCACTTCTCTTTGCATCAAATGCCGGAAGGTGGATGTTGTATCTGTCGATGTAGTAGTTAAGGTAATAGGTAACAGAACTGACAAAATCCTGCCAGTTGTCTACAAACCTGAATTCCTGTGAAACCAAAGGATTCTCAAGCGACCTGATGAAATCATCGACGCTTATTTTTCCTTCCAGCACTGACTGGAGGGCTTCAAGCATTCCAATATAGGCAGTAGTTCGATCGGATGGTCTGTACTTCTGAGCAAGGCCGAGCTTCCTGATCCTTCCTCGTATCCTTGCCTGTACATCATTCAGGTCTCCCATTGCCAGCGCGCTCATTATGATTCCATAATCGTCTTCTCCCTTCATATACTTCCCCCCATGGTAGCGAAGAGTCCAGGCGCATAAGTAGCAAACGTAGGAAGCAGGTAGAAGAAAAAGAACAGGGCTACCATTATGACCGCGGAAACAATCACCGGTATTTTTGAGTAGACATTTAGGTTGAAATTACCGTCTTCAACAGGGTCTTTCCAGAACATGAACATTATCACTCTGAAATAATAAAACACTGAAATTGCGCTGTTCAGTATGGCAATTACAGCAAGCCACCAAAGATTCCCCTCTATCAGTGAAAGGAACAGATAATACTTCGCGGTAAACCCACCAGTGAAAGGAATACCGGCGAGGCCCATTAGAAGGATCGCAAAGCTGATGGCTGTGGCCGGGGACTTTTTGGCAAGTCCGGACATATCGGAAACTTCCACACTCTGCTTCTTTACGAGATTCATTGCAAGGAATGACCCTCCCTTCATGAATATATACACGAGAGAATAGAACATTCCAGCCGTGACAGCAACGTATGCCACGTTCCCTATCCCAGCGCTGCCGACTAGAGCTATAACGAGAATAAGATAACCTGCCTGTGCAACACTCGAATAGGCGAGGAGCCTCTTCAGATTGTTTTGAGACAGGGCGGCAAGATTTGCATATGTCATGGAAAAGATCGATAGGATCACAAAGAGGATATAGACATCGTGGAAGTCGGAAACAAACCCTACCAGGAGCACCTTTAGGAGAATCATGAACGCGAGTAGTTTTGTTCCGGTTGATAAGAAAGCTGAAACGCCGTTCTCCGTACCGTCATAGGCATCAATTGCCCACTGATGCATGGGGAATATAGCAAGCTTGAACCCGAATCCTATTACCAGGAAAAGGAGCGCGACCAGCATTGCTGGAGAGGAACTCACAACCTCGGTAGTAAGTGTGAATGTTCCTGTAGCTGTATAGAAAAATGATAGCCCGAAAACCGTAAATGCAGTCCCTATGGTTCCGGTAAAGAAGTATTTCGTGGATGCTTCAAGATGCCTTTTCTCCTTACCATATGCAGAAATAACGTAGGTGCCGATACTCACGGCTTCAAAGGCGACAAATATGATTATGAGGTTGTAGCTCAGAGTTGCAATGATCATGCCGATCAGTACAAAAATAAGGGTTGAATAGAATATTTCCGGCTTTGTCTTGATTCCCCTGATCATGGGGAAGGTTACATAGAGCACGGAAATTATCAATATGACCACGAAGAAAATTGTGAAAGTATTGAAGACCAGTGAACCAACCTGCACGCCATCATAGGGATTAAGAAGGATAAGGGCCATTGAAACTAGCACCGATCCAAAGGTAATGCCAGCGAACACATTCTTATTTGAAACTTTTATACCAAGCGCCAGCATTATAAATGCCATAACACCAAGAAACAGAAGTGGATAGTAATACATTGAAACGTGCGATGCGGACTGCATTGAATTCATTATGCTTGAGTATATGCTCATATAATTCCTCCGACGTAGGCGCTTATAATACCAAAGATCAGGTTTGGATAAACACCCAGGACAAAAATGACTATGGTCACTGATGCAAGTATCGCTATCTCCTTTCTTGATGCGTCACTGATCTTACCCAGAGTTTCGTTATATGGGCCATAGAGGGCGCGCTGGGCAGTCCATATGTGGTAAGAAGCAGTAATTATCATGCCCAGTATGAGAAGGAAGATCAACCATCCCACAGTTTGAAAAACTCCGGCAATTATTGAGAATTCCCCTATAAATCCGGCAAGTCCCGGAAGGCCAAGTGATGCAAGAAGTCCTCCAAGTAGAAAAGACGAAAGCCACGGCATCTCTCTGTGTATTCCCCCCATCTGGTAGATGTTTTCCTTGCCTGTCCTTTCACTTATAAAGTATAAAGTCGAGAAAACTAGAGCCATAATAATTCCGTGAGCCACAATCTGGAATATTCCGCCAGAAAGTTCGATGTTTCTAATTGACAATGAACTGTCCAATATTCCGGCAGAGAAAGCAATAACCACAAACCCCATGGCGGAGGCGCTGGCATACGCCATCATCCTCTTAATGTTCATTTGGAACATGGCTGTAAAGGCAAAGTAGAGCAGACTGATTATGCCAAGAGCGATCAGCACCCAGAGCACCGCAACAGGGATTGTAGTCGAAATTGGAAGGAGGATTCCAAAGAGACCATAACCGCCCATCACAGATAGTCCGCCTGCGAGCATCACTGTTGCAGGATAAGGAGAAGTTGTGTATGAATCAGGGAGCCATGAATGTAATGGGAAGGAAGGGAGTTTCACGAGGAATCCAAGCATGAATCCGAAGAGCATAAAACCTTTCCAAAAGACAGGCAGGTACGCAGAATTATTTATGAAGGCTGGGTTAAGGAGCGTAGCCATTTGCAGAGTGAATACTGTCGATCCTGAGTATCCATAATAGAAACTGAACAGCGTAAGGATTGAAAGTAGGATGAAGACGGAGCCGATGTGAGTGTATACGAAAAATTTCAGCGATACCGTATCTTTTCTCTGCCCGCCATATCTTCCTATGATGAAATACATTGGTATCAGGACCACCTCCCAGAAAATGTAGAAGAAGAGGAAGTCTCTTGACAGCAGTATTCCGAATAGACCGGATTCAGTTAGGAGCATCAAGCCGTAGAATGTTGCTTTATACTCCTTCTTGTCAGCAATGAGAATGGATACAAGAGATACTATTGATGCAAGCACAAGAAGTGAAATTGTCAGTCCGTTGACACCAATGGAAAAATAAATTCCTATTCCGGGTGCGAAGGCGTAAGAGTTTATTGGCGTCAATCCACTGGCGCTCCTGCTCGGAAATATAAGGATCGCATAGGCAACAGTAAGGACCATGATTGTGGCCGAGGATATCTTCGAAAACGCCCCTGCATACTTTCCCATAAAGAATGCAACGAATGAAAGAACGATGAGTGCAAGGAAAATCGCAAGCATATACATCAGAAAACACCCCCAATTATCAATACCAAAAATGCAAGGGTCATTCCAAGTATTATGACGAGGAAATAATTCTCAACAAGTCCGTTCTGCATTTTCCTTAGAAACGAACCGAAACTGAGTGACTCCTTTCCAAATTTCTCTACACCATTGTTATATGTGAATTCTGCCCCGGCTATTGAACCGGAAACAGGTACTATAGTCCTCTCAGCGATAACCCTTGTGAACAGGTAATCAAGGTAAAACTTCTGCTTTACTGCACGGTATAAAACGTTCCTGGAGACATCAATGTGTTTCCACCTTTCTGTACCGTACAAGATGTATGTTATCAGAATTCCGAAAAGGGCCAATATCAGGGGGATGTACTGTATTATCCCGGGAGCACTGTATACTATTGTAGCACTTGGGGCGAGAGTCTTGTAAACAGGATAAATGAAGTTATAGAATCCGCCCTGGAATATTCCAAGAATTAGGGAAAACGCAGCCAAGAAAAAGAGTGGTATAAGTGCGATCAATGGTGCATCACGAGCATGCTCCGCAAGATGAGATCTTGGTTTTCCCAGTGCGACAAGGAAAAACATCCTGAAAGTGTAAACCGCTGTGAGGAAAGCCGCAACAGCCAGGAAAATCCACGGAAGCATATAAAGCAGGTTTCCATTTGACAATGCGAAATATTCCCACGCAGCGGCTATTATTGCATCTTTGGAAAAGAAGGCAGCTGTTGGAGGTATAGCAGCAAGCGTGATAGCCCCTATGAACATCAGGGAAATGGTAAATGGCATTCTGCGCCAGAGTCCTCCCATCTGTTTTACGCTTCTGAGGTCCATTAGTGAAATCATAATTGCACCTGCGGACATGAAGAGCAATGCCTTGAACATGGCATGAACCACCAGCTGGTATATGCCAAGTGAGACGCCTATTGATCCGATCAGTCCAGACAGCCCGATTGCGGCAAGCATATAGCCTAGCTGACTGATAGTGGAATATGCGAGTATCCTCTTGATGTCATTCATCACAACGCCAAGGATTCCCGAGAACAGTGCAGTGAAAGCTCCAAGGACAGCAACCACAACAAGGGAATATGAAGGTGCTACCTGATACAGTGGAAAAACCCTCGCTACCAGATAAATTCCCGCAGTAACCATGGTCGCAGCATGAATCAAAGCAGAAACAGTTGCAGGACCCTCCATCGCATCAGGTATCCAAACATGCAGAGGAAATTGGGATGATTTCCCGGCTACTCCTCCAAGGAACAGCAATGTTATGATCCCAAGATTGGTAGGGCCGATTGCACTTATAAAAGCTGATTGAGTTGAAGGATTGGTTGCTAAATTGATGAGCAGCGGTATGCTAAGCGGACTTTCGCCGGGAGAAAGGAGTGTGGAGCTTGAAAGAGACGTGTAGAGTAACGCTAGGCCTATGAGGAAAAGCAAGTCACCCACTCTTGTTACAATGAAAGCTTTCTTAGCGGCTGAAGCTGCGTTTGGTTTGAAGAACCAGAAACCTATCAGCAGGTATGAACAGAGACCAACAAGCTCCCAGAAAAGGAAGAAGAAAACAAGATCAGACGACTCGACCAGACCAAGCATTCCAGCGGTGAATAGCGAGGTTTCCGCGAAGTAAACATGCCTGTTCGGGTCGTCTTTCATGTAATAAATTGAGAATAACTGTATCATCAGAGATACAAACGATACCATGAGAAGCATGATAAGCGTAAGGTTGTCAACGTATATTCCGAAATTTATATTGGCGAACCAGTGATAGCTGTTGTAAATCGTACCATTAGCACCCACGTAAAAATAAGTCAGGACGGAGAACAGCAGAGAGAGCCCGATCATTGAAGAGGCTATAATTCCCGCGGCATTTTTTCTGTATTTTCCTATGAACAGTGCTAGTGGGAAAGAAATCAGAGGCAATATGAAAATTAACCAGGCGTATATGTACATTTTTTACCACCTAATCTCCCTCAGGAGAGATAGAGAGACTCTGCCGTATCTTCTGTAAATTGCAGTCAGCAGGCTTATCCCGATGACAGATTCAGCAGCGGCTATTGCAATTACAAAAAGTGCCAAAATAAGCGGAGTAACGTTGCTGAAATCCATCGCAACGCCAACCAGGTTCAACATAGCCGCGTTGATAAGTATCTCAATGGAAATGAGCATCTTGATCCCTATGTTGGACGTCATGATCCCGTAAAGTCCCGCGACAAACAGTATCATGGAAATTGAGCTTACAATAAACAGATCCATCAATTTTCCCTCCCTGCTATGTAGAGTGCACCGACTATGCCTCCTACGAGAATCATTGATATAAGTTCGAAGGGGACAATGTAAGTACTGAAAAGTCCCTCGCTTATAAGTAAAATTGTCTGGGGTTGTGGAGTGAATGTGAACTTTGCACCGGATATCTGAATGACCTCATACAGGAAAACTATAAGAAATACTAGGGAGACTGCGAACGCTCCTTTCTTATTCAATTTCTTTACCTCCAGTTAGCATGAGGGTGAATATTAGGAGCGTAACTGTAGCACCAACATAAACGAGAAGTTCCATAGCTCCTACTATGCTCGCTCCGAGAAAAATAAATGTCGCGGAAAGCGTGAAGAGGAACAGCATGAGCCATACTGCAGAATGAAAAAGCCTGTTTGAATTAACCGCCAGTGCTGCGAGGACTATCATTATTATGCCGAGGATGATCATTATTATTGTGTCGATCATTTGATAACCTCGTTTTCCTTCATTGCAAGCTCTTCTGGGGAATACGTGAAGCTGTTTCTCGTCCTGGATGTCTCAAACTCCTTTGTAAGATATATTGCCTCTGTCGGGCATATCTCTTGGCAGTTTCTGCATACAGTACAGGTGCCGAAATTAACATCTGGGTAGATCTTCCTCTTGTTTCTCGGATTTTCCCTCTCAACTTTTTGCATACTTATGCTTTGATTCGGGCATACCTGTTCGCACAGTGTGCACCCTACACATTCATCCAGATTGAGGAATATCCTAAATCTAAACCTGTCAGGCAAAACCTGTCTCTCTTCTGGATATTGAACTGTTACGGGCTTTTTGAAGACATATTTCCCAACAGTTCCAAGACCCCTAATGGTTCCAATAAGTGGAATCCTTCTCTTTGGTTCCTTGACTTCTATCATAGTCCCCACCCCAGCGTAATGATCCCAGTCAGGATCAAATTTATGACTGCAATCGGAAGCAAGTACTTCCAACCGAAATTGACGAACTTGTCTATCCTTATCCTGGGCATTGACAGCCATATGGTGAATGATATGATCACCAAGATCCAGGCCTTTATCAGAAGCCATATAAAGCCAACGCTTGATTCCAGTGGTCCACTTGGTCCACCAAGGTATAGCGTGGCAACTATAAGGGAACCTAGGAATATGCTTCCAAACATTCCCACGTAGAACAGACCGAACCTCATACCGGAGTACTCGGTAGTAGAGCCGGTAATTAACTCACTGTCACTTTCGCCCATATCAAACGGAGAATATGAAGCCCTTGCAATCATGGACACAAAGAACACAAAGAGCCCGATCGGTTCCAGTATTCCGTAAGGAAGAAACTCGCTAGACAGAATTGACTCTAAACTCAGGGAACTTGGTGTCCTCGCAGATGCCATCATAACGATCGCTATCACTGAAAGCATCATGGGCACCTCGAATGATACGTCCTTTGCAACGGCTCTCAGCGATCCGAGAATAGCATACTTGTTGTATGAGCTGATTCCAGCGAGAAGTTCGCCAATTGGCATTATTGATATAATCGCGAAAAGAAGAATAATAGTAACTTCAGAATGGGTAATTGTGAAAGATCCAAGGTAGTAAAAACTGCCATATGGAAGTATTGCAAAAGCCAGCATCAGCCCCATAAACACCACAATTGGAGCCAACTTATAGGGCAGATCATCCCTGCTCTTTGGCAAGATGTTCTCTTTTCCTATCAACTTGAAGACGTCTGCAATGAGCTGAAAAACCCCAAATTTCCCGACCCTATTTGGACCGATTCTCTGTTGCACCCTCGCCATGTACTTCCTGAATACATATATTGCAACGATGATGCTAAGCGCTGCAAAAATTATAAGGAAGAGTGTTTCAAAGAAGTAGGCTAGAATGTAGGAAAGGTAGTGCCCAAGCGGCGAGAAAAATTCCTGCAGCCTGATTAATATGTTCATCTGTCTATCTCCCCGAAAACCAGATCAAGTGTAGCCGACGTGGTGATCATATCCGCTATCATCGTATCTTTTGAAAGAGGCCTCAGTATGGACAGGTTTTTGAGGGCAGGGCTCCTGACCCTGACTCTATAGGGCTTGACGCCGCCATCTCCAACGATATAGACACCAAACTCACCTTTCGAAGATTCCGTTCTGGCGTAAACTTCCCCTTCTCCCCTAAGCCTGATCATCAGAGATTTCTTTGCTTTCGGATTAAAGTAAGGTCCGTCAGGGAGTTTCTTGATAGCCTGTTCCACAATTTTCTGGGACTGCTTTATCTCCTCGAATCTTACCAGCACCCTTGCGAGGCTATCTCCCTTATACGATACGGGAATGTCAAAATTGACCTGATCGTAAACAAGATATGGTTCTGCTTTCCTAACATCATATTCGACGCCTGACGCCCTTAATACGGGCCCCGTCACTCCGTAATTTATGGCGGTATCTCTATCAAGAATCCCTATTCCTTTGGTTCTGGAAAGAAATACATCATTTTTCATGAACATGTTGTAAAGATCTTTAAGGCGCTTCGGAAATTCCTCAAAGAACTGCTCTGTCAAGGTAATTGCTCTCTCCGTGATATCCTGATAGACGCCACCGATGCTCATGTAATTAACCTCCTGCCTCGCACCAGATACCTCTGTGAAGACATCGAGAATTTTCTCTCTTTCCCGAAAACAATGGAAGAATGGGGTTAGCATTCCAAGATCCAGACCTATTGCGGCAATCTCAACAAGATGTGCTGCTATACGCTGCAGTTCAGCCATTATGACCCTGATCCATTTCGCACGTTCTGGAGGTTCTATATCAAGTAACTTTTCAGCTGCTTCTAGATAGCCTACTTCCATATTCATTGCGCCGACGTAATCCATTCTGTCAAAATATACCAGGTTGTCCGCAAAATATGTCATTTCACACAGCTTCTCGGCGTTACGGTGAAGATACCCTATTATGATCTCTATATCCTTTATTATTTCGCCGTCAAGCTTTGCCTTGACTCTTAGTACGCCATGCATTGATGGGTGATGAGGCCCAAAATTCAGTTCTACCCATTCCCTCTCCGGCTCCATCACCAGCCACCCCCTTCATCAAAAGTTGCATAGTCGTTCCCTTCTTTGTCTACGTTTATGTACTGTGCTTTCTTGAGGTCATAATTCTTCCTGAGAGGGTGACCTACCCAATTTTCCGGAAGAAATAGCCTCTTGAGATCTTTGCGACCTTCGAAAATTATGCCCATGAGATCGTATTCTTCTCTTTCATCCCAGTCCGCACTGTGCCAGAGATCTACGACACTGGGGATCTTATAGTCTCTAGTCTCGACCTTAACAACCACATATTGGTTTTCCTTTAAAGAGTGAAGATGATAAACGACCTCCATGTAGTCCTTTCGGTCCACGCCTGTAATGAGGGACAGGTGTTCATACCCTTTGCTTTTGAGGTCTTTCATAAGGTCTAGAAAATTCTCTTTTGACACCTGAATTATTTTTCTTCCATCCTTTCCAACAGACTCTCCGATTATCTCTACCGTATAATTCACCTCTCTGTCTCTCCCATAATCTTCTTCTGGAGAGTCATTATTCCATAGGTAAGGGCTTCTGGTGTTGGAGGGCAACCGGGAACGTAAACATCGACTGGTATGACCCTGTCAACACCAAGAACGACTGAGTAACCTTCCCAGTATGGTCCGCCTTGTATTACGCAAACACCCATTGCAATAACATATTTGGGATATGGCATCTCGTCGTATATCCTTCTTATACGAGGAGCCATTTTCTTCGTTACCGTACCGGAAACAATCATAAGGTCGGACTGCCTGGGGGAATTCCTGAAGATTTCACTTCCGAATCTCGATATATCCAATTTTGATGCCTGTATAGCCATCATTTCAATGGCGCAGCAAGCAAGGCCAAGTGTCAGGGGCCACAGGGAATACGTCCTTCCCCATTTGAGCGCGTCTTCAAGCTTTGTAGTGAATATTCCTGGTTCTCCAGTCTTCATCTGAGCCACTCCATATATCCTTCCTTAAAGGCGTAAAAGACGGCGAAAAGAGGCATTGCCAGGAAGACGAGCGTATCGATAAAGGCACCTAGTCCAAGTGTCTTAAAGTCGAATGCCCATGGGAACAGGAGTACCATATCAACATCGAACAGTACAAATAGCAGAACAATTATGTAATACTGTATGTTTACAAATTTTCCTATTTCACCCCTTGAAATCTCGCCGCTTTCATATGTCTCCAGATATGCCTGGTCTTTCACCGGGGGACTATTAACATTGACCATGTTTGAAAGAATGTCGTTTACCTTGAAGCTCACATGTCCACTTTTCCCGAATCTGTTCTGACTCAGAGATGGCAGGATAGCAAACAGAGCAGCCATACCAATGATAAGCAGGATAAGCGTTATCAATAGGGGTATGTACCCGTAAAGCATAGGCAAAGTATTGTTACACGATATAAGTATATTTCCTCGAATATTTAGCGCTTTTCCCGCATACTTGAGCGTAATTTGGTATATGTGAAAGAATCGATTAAAAGAGTCCGCAGATAAATTAAGGCAGGTATCGATCTTTAAGAGCCCTATATGCTGAGATCACGTCTGATGGATTAAATGGCCTCCCGGTAACCATTTTAATCTTAGCAACAATATTTTTCTCGCTGACCTTACCTGGAGTTTCCGAGATTATTTTCCTCAAGACAGAAACAATGTCGTCCATAGACATGGGAGTGATCTCTTCCATGCCAATTATATCAACTGCCAATTTTTTCTTGGAAAGCATTATCTCTATTGCCCTCTCAATGACATCCCTAATCCAGCCTCTCTCGCCAGCAATCCTGAGCAACTTGTAAAGCTCGTTCATCTGCACAGTGGATTTGTACTTTTTCTCGAGTTCGGGTATGGTCTGCAAAAGCAGCCTGGCTGATATTTTTGGATTTCCAATTAAACTGCAAATCTCTTCAAAGTCGTTTGACCTGAAGGTGTTGACCAAGACCATAGAATCCTGCTTTGAGATTCCATATTTGCTGGATATCTCTCCTATCTTTTCTTCTGGGGATTCAGGGACTTTCCCCGACATTTCCTCGATATAGGACCGGTTAAGCGATATGACTGGAATATCAGTTTCCGGATACATCCTTTCCCGTCCCGGCATTGGCCTTAGAAATCCAGTTGTTCCTTCATCAGTGGGAAATCTTGTTTCCGTGAGATCCATACTTATCAGTTTTGAAATCCTGCGGAATATCTCCTGAAACAGCATTTCCTTCATTTTTTCCGGGCATGATATTATGATCGCCGCGTCTTCCCTCCCCTTATTCAGGATATTATAGACTCGTTCAGCCTCCTCCGCTGTTATACCGTAATCAGGAAGCTCGTCGGAATGAAATAGCCCCTTAATTCCGTATCTCTTTACCAGATCTGAGATTTCCTTTCCCATCCTGAAAGACCCGCTTTTCATCAAACCAGCCATGCCCTTGAGAGGGCAGCCATATACCCGGTTCCCAGAAGATATGTTTTGCGAAATTATTCGCGAACTTGTATTGGATAACAATTCGGTCAAGTCGCTTATTTTAGGTGATATTCTGTAATACTCAAGGTATTGCTGTGTCCTGTGGGATATCTCGAGCAATGCCTCCTGCCTTTCGAGCTCATACCTTATTACGTCAGGGATCAGGGAGAGCTTTTGAACGCCCTTAATTTCCACCCTGCCAAAACCGAATGAAACGTTGACGTCCTGTCTAATGGCATCTACTGTCATACGCGTCAAACCAGTGGCCTGGACAAAATACCCTATTGCCCTGGCCGTTTCCACTGCATGATCTTCGTCTATAATATCAGGTTCTGTGGCTATTTCAATAAGCGGAATACCAAGCCTATCTAGGGAGAATAGGTTCACACCCTTTTCCGCCTCGAGAAGCCTGGCCGAATCTTCTTCCAGACAGACACTGGTGACCCTGACATCTCCACGGGATGTTGAAATGGAACCGTTCATGGAGATAATCGCGGTTCGCTGAAATCCGGAGGTGTTAGATCCATCAACAACTACCTTTCTCATAAAAAAAATGTCTTCGAGCACCTTTGACTTAAGAGCTAGGGAAGCAATGACAGCGGCATCCATTGCCTTTCGATCAACCGCATGAGGGGGTTCTTCATCATATTCTACTAGACATGAATTATCTGTGGCAGAATATTCTGCGGACAGATTTCTTTCCATCTCATATCTGGCGGCCTTGTCTATGGAACCCATCTCACTAGAAGTTGCAACAAGCTTGCGAGAGAATCTGAAAATCTCAGAGCCGTGAGATTCTGTAGGGCATCTGCAGAATAGTTTTCTCCCCGACACCTGAAAGTGTATCTCGAGGCCAATCTTCATTTTACTTCTCAGATCGTATGTTTTTGCAGACATGTTCAAACCAGCCCCTCGAATGATCCTGCAAACTCCCTTTCAATAATTTCGCCACGAAGGTTTAGCTGCATAATGTCCTTGAACTGATCGTCATTGAAGTTACCAAGTACATACATTGCCTTTACCAGCGCTACCTCTGGAAGCATATTGTGCAGCGGAATTACGCCAGACTCCAGAAGTTCTCTCCCTGTGGAATAAACATTAAGATTTACCGCCCCATTCAAGCACTGGGACGTCATCATGACTTTCTTGCCGGCCATGACAGCCTCAGATATAACTGGCATGAGGCTGTGGGATACATGACCCAGCCCAGTCCCCATCAGTATAGCTGCCTTCTTTCCTTCGATTGCCCTTTGGAAATCTTCAGGAGAATATGACGGGTAAAAGTAAATCAATGAAACTGACGGTTCCAGCTTTGCCATCAATTCATTCCGATCTCCCACCTTCGTGTAAGGTGAGTTAATGGTGACTTTCCCTGACTCATAGTTCCCCAGTTCCTTCTCCCCAAGGCTCCTGAATGCGTCTCTTCTGCTGGTATGCATTTTTCTGGTCCTTACGGCACGATGTATGGAAATCCTGCTATCAGAAAGGCTGTCATGCATGGCAATCCCAACTTCTCCAAAATCTGTTGTGGCCAGATGAATAGCTCCTTCGGCGTTCAGGAAAGCGTCACTGCTTGGCCTGTCCGAGCTTCTCTGCGATCCAACAAATATTATGGGCCCGGTTTGTGAAGAAAACATGAAGCTGATTGCCGATGCGGTGTACGTCATTGTATCAGTACCGTGGAACACTACACATCCATCATTTTTGTCAAGCCCATTCTTAATTCTTTTCGCTATGCCGATCCACTTATCCGGGGTTATGTTCTCACTCAAGATATTGTCTATGGTCTCAGCGTCGACATTGATTCCTTTCACCTTATCTGAAATAAAGCTTACGTCCTGGGAAGGGCTCACTGCCCCCGTCTTGTAATCTACTTTGCTGGCTATTGTGCCCCCTGTAGCCAGAAGCGAAACTTTCTTTGAACTGTTGCTCATTCTTTTGGCAGGAGACACCGCCTGCATCGTTGGTGTGGAATTACCGTTTTCTTCAAATCTGGATTCAATGAGGTCCATAGATTCAACTGGAATGACTATGTTATAACCATTTGACAGCTTCACGGTAACAAGCGCACCGTCAAAGTGGATGAAAAGTCCCTCGTATACATTTCCAGAATAGGAAAATTTCAGGGAAGTCCCGAATTTTATTGCCGACATGTCCGTCATAATTCAAGCCCTTGATTTGGTAAATGCTCCTTTTATTTATAATGGATTGCCGTCCTTTTGTGTCTAGAATAGCTTTTTCTGATCTTGACCCTTTCCAATCCGGAGTCCCAGTTCCATGCCAAGGCTAATAGCGTTCATTGGAGCATTCCCCTCGTGATGGTTGTTAAAATAAATAAAGATGTCATCCCCTGTTGATACGGATTTCTTAATAGTCGCGCTCAGTTCCCGAATCTCATCCATATTGTAGAGATACTTGTATTTTGACATTCCTTCGTCTTTGCTCTCCCACTGTGCCACATTTCGCCCATGCAACCTTATGTATTTTGTCCCAACCTCGAGACTGGATAAATTGGCCACGGGTGTGTCAGTACTGACTGTTCCAATTCCCATATTTCCAAGAGTTTCAGACGCGGATCTGAGTTCCATATCAGAGTTTCTGAGTTCTACGAAGTATTTGTATCCCGAAGAATCCAGATTTCCTAGAAAATCCGTAAAATCGTCCCAGTAGTTCATGGAAAGTCGTGAAGACATCTGAATCAAGCAGGCTCCTAGTTTTCCGGCTGAATCCATTTCACCTAAGATTTGCCTTTCAAAATCGACCGCCTTGTTTACGCAGCTCTTCCTGTCGCTGAAAAACAGATCGTGCGTTATGCTCCCGGGCATCTTTATGGAGAATCTGAAATCCTTCCTGTCTCCGACCTTTTTGCACCAAGATTGCACGATCTCCTTCTCCGGATTGCCATAGAATGTACTGTTTATTTCCACTGAGTTGAACATCTGAGAGTAGTATCTTAGCTGGTCTCTGATATAGGATGGATAAAATACCCCGAACCATTCCTTGTAGTTCCAACCGGAACAGCCCAGCCATATCATGTATTCACTTTGATTTCAGAATTTCTCTTGATATTATGACCTTCTGAATCTGATTCGTTCCTTCGTAAATCTGAGTTATTTTCGCATCACGCATATGTCTTTCAGCGTCAAAGTCAGTAGTGTACCCGTAGCCGCCAAAGAGCTGGAGACAATCTGTTGTTACACTCATGGCCATGTCCGAGGAGAAGAGTTTTGCCATCGAAGATAGTCTAACCGTGTCCTCGTGTC
Organism: Thermoplasmataceae archaeon; assembly: GCA_038729425.1. Taxonomy (NCBI): domain Archaea; kingdom Methanobacteriati; phylum Thermoplasmatota; class Thermoplasmata; order Thermoplasmatales; family Thermoplasmataceae; species Thermoplasmataceae archaeon. The sequence continues at coordinate 231,238 of JAVYSB010000001.1, forward strand.
TTTCCATGGCCAAAACTGCAGCGTCTATCAGATGACGCGACGCTTCGATTCTCGTAGCCATGTCTGATATCATGAACTGTATCCCCTGAAAACTGGAAATTGGCTGGCCGAACTGCTTTCTCTGTTTTATGTACTCAACTGCTTCGTCAAACGCCCCCTCTGCGATTCCCAGTGCCTGTGCGGCTATTCCTATTCTTCCCGCGTCGAGCGTTTCCATTACTACCTTAAATCCACTATTCAACTCCCCAACGATATTCTCAGGAGGCACTTCAACGTTATTGAATACAAGTTCGACTGTGCTTGATCCCCTTATTCCCATCTTGTGGATATCCCTGCTTATTTCTAAGCCGGGCGTATCAGCATCAACAACGAATGTAGAGATTCCCCTGTAACCTTTTGATGGATCAGTGACCACGTCTACAACATAGAATTCCGCAAGCCTCCCATTTGAGATGAAAATCTTGTTCCCGTTTATCACATATTTTCCGCTTTTTTTAATGGCAGATGTCTTGATAGAGGCCGCATCGCTACCGGATCCGGGCTCAGTAAGAGCCAAACCACCCACGGATCCACTGGCTACCCGTGTCAAATAACGCTTCTTGATGGATTCGTCACCGAACAACAGCACAGGTTCCGCAAATAGCGTCAGTGCTCCATCAAGCACCAGTGCGGTGCTTGGACAGGCTTTCGAGAGTTCTTCAATAACCTTGACAAGAAAGCGAAAACTGAGTCCTGCACCGCCATACTTTTCCGGGATATAAGTTGCAAAGAGTCCAAGCTCCTTCATTCTGTCGATAAGGGCCTTTGGCACCTCCATTTCTTCGTCTATCTTCTTGGCCAGAGGCTTTACCTCTTCCCTGGCGAATCTGGCGACGTATTCAAAGACCTCATTTTCCTGATTGTTAAGTAACGAATATGCCATAGTTGCCCATGTAATGTCAAATAAATAACTTATCGGGAACCCTATTTTATGTTGGTTTGAGCATTGAAAGGTAAGGTCTGCGCAATAAACGCACAAACACTAGTTGGTGAAGAAAATAAAATGGAAGAGAAAATCTATTCAACTGAAACTATTTCTTTCTTGAGAGTCTCGAGAAGATCTGGTGGGATTCTGGCGACCTGTTCGTATTCCTTCTTGCGGGTTTCAATAAAGGCATTTTTAGACCTCGTGAATCTGGAAACCTGTGCTCTGCTGAACTTAAATTTCAGGTACTGTAGTGTTGATTCAAGAACCTCTGTTGATCTACCTGATTCCGGAGTGGCCTGGATCTCAGCGCTGTCGAACACCAGGAAAACAGTCTTCTCTATTCCTGCTAGCTTGGGCATTTCCCTCAGCAGCTGATCCTGATCTGATATTTCTATGAACATTGAGACGCTGAGGACGCCATTTGAAGGCATGAGGTCCTCGTATATCCCTATGAGGTGTTGTACTTCTTTATAATCCGTGACATTCTCAAGGAATACCATTTCGGTTATCTGATTCAGGATGATATCTTTGTGTTCGAAGAGGAAACTGAACGTCCTGGTTGTAATCCGGCGCTTTCTTTCGAATTCTATTACTTGCCTATTTATCAGTTCTCTCTTTGTTTTATAAGCTGAAGGAGAGAGTATCTCTCCGGGTTGTATGAATACTGACATATTTATTGCTTCAATTTCGCGAGAGTATCTTCATACTTCTTAGCGTGCGCTTTTTCCGCTTTAGTTAAGATCTCAAACCAATGGGCTATATCCTCAAAGCCCTCTTCCCGGGCGACCTTTGCAAAGCCTGGATACATCTGGCTATATTCATATGTTTCACCTGCTATTGCGGATTTGAGGTTCTGTTCGGTAGTTCCAATAGGTTCTCCAGTGACTGGGTCTCCTACTGCCTTCAGGTAATTCATGTGCCCAAAGGCATGTGCTGTTTCTCCATCGGCGGTTGATCTGAAAATCTGGGAGATCTCCTGGTTCCCCTCTTCATCGGCTTTCTGTGCAAAGTAAAGATATCTTCTGTTAGCCTGGCTTTCACCCGCGAAACCTGCTTTCAGGTTTTCAAGAGTCTTGCTATGTTTAAAGTCCATTTTTTCACCGTTTGCCAATTGAATGAGAGTATAAAGGTTTTTTCCTTATACACATAACTACCAAATAATCTATATAAATATGGCTCTCTTTGAAGCCACCATAAAGACAGCTGCGTAGAGGGGTACTTCGTTTTTCCCAGCGGCCAAGTCCAAATGTTTTCCGTTAATTTCGATGGTTGTGTCACTTTCAACCTGTATGGCCGCAGTACCCTGAGCAAATGACTTCGGTATTGCTTCCCTGAGCGGGTCAAACCCTTCCATATCCTTGATCCTGACATTTATGACCTTGAGGCCCGTCTTACCGTGAAGGCTGCCGGGGAACCTTATTAATCTGTGTACGTCCGTAGTTACGGGATCATCTATTTCAGAACTCAGTTGATCCCTTGTTTGGGAAATTACGTTATCTAAAATCTTCTCAAATCGCGGGTCTGATTCTGAGACGGAATACTTTTCCGGGCCTTCCATTGAAAAAATGTCAATTCTCTTCATGGTCTTAGATCCTATTTTCAATGGCCTGTTTAGATAGTCCACGAAACTCCTTGCCGTGTTGCCATTATCCAGTATGCCTTTAACCACATCTCTTGCCAGGTCCCTCACTCGGGGGAGATTGCGGAAGTATGACGAAAGAGCAATATCCACATTTCTGGGCCAACCTCCGATAAACTGTTTTTCACTTGCGGAGGCTATAATTCCCTGAGCCGATATGTTTTCTCCACGAATGTAATCGGTGATCTCCCGTCTGGAGTCTGAGGACATTTCGTAAACTTTCTCGCTAAGTACATGAACGTGGTATCCCCTCCCACCAGAGAAATATACTTTTAGTTCTGATTCTTCAAACCCAAGATCACCCAGAAGAAAATGGTGAATTAGGCGCAGCGTGTGCTTCTTGACCTCGTCAAGAATCTGGGTGTAGGTCATTCTTTCTGCCCCCTTGATGTGATCGGCGTCAAGATCAAAAATCAGCTCAGCACCAAGCCATTCTTTTTCCTGCATCTTTTTTTCCTCTGGCTTACGGTAATATGAGGTCGAATAGTACAGATGCCTCGGAACCACACTTGTAACAAAATATTTCAGTTCTGCTGAAGTCAGTATTCGTCTGTGCCTGGACATTGATCCGTTAAATGGGATGTAACCTATTTCTCGTGACTGCAGGAGATCGGGAGTTTCCAGCTGTTCGTTCACGTAGTAATCGTGAAAAAGCCCTCTCAGCTTCTGGTCGGATTCTGCAGCATCCATTTTTACAGTCTTATGTTAGAGTGTTAAGTTGCGTTTAACATTTTTGAACCGTACGAGTCTCTGAAACTTTAGGTCGAAATGATATACGAATAGGATTTACTATCACATGATTCACGCTTTAATTGAATTCTGGACTGTTTACAAAGAGTGCCTTACGATTCTCACTTAGTCATATTGAAAGTCACATATTATATAAATAAGATTTACGATATGCACGCCATTATGAGACGTATTGTCGTTGTCGCATCCGTCACTTTTATGGTAATCCTGTCCTCAGGAATGCCTCTCCTTTCACAGATGTCTTCGAGTCACGCCCCAGAGGATGTTGTGCAATATTATCCAACCGGGCAGAACTTCGTGAATTATACTATATATATAAGCCAGGGAGCCTATCCTCGAAGTCTCCTGATGAATTACTTAAATGAAAGCAGAATTTCTTCTATTCCATACGGTAATATAGTTCAGGTCTCGGTACCGACCCGTGGCGTTCAGGGGTTCCTCTCAGCCATGACCCTAATGAGAGAAAATTTCAATCTTAGTTACTTCGAGGATACTGAATCATTTTCCTTCACCCCGTACGTTTATACTCAGCAAATCAGCGGCAATGGTCTACCGTACTATCCTTCTGACATTGCAACTGCCTACGGTTATAATGGCGCTTATAGCAGCGGAATTACGGGTACGGGACAGACTATCGTGATTGTGGATGCTTACGGAGACCCTAACTTGCAATATGATCTGATGGCCTTTGACAAAGTGATGAACATTCCTCCGGCCAATCTTTCCATCGTCTTTCCCAATGGTGCTGAGCCGCAACATTACAGTGCCACCTGGTCTCTCGAAACGGCAACTGACGTTGAGTGGGCTCATGCGATGGCCCCCGGTGCAAGAATAGTGCTGGTCATCTCAACAGATGCCGCGGCTTCTTTGATGGATGCCTTAAGTTACGCTATTAATGAGAAACTGGGTAACATCATTTCCCTGAGTTGGGGGAATCCGGAATCTCAGCTTGGCATAAACGAAATTGAGACTCTATCGAAGATATTTCAGCAAGCCCAGAACGAGAACATTTCAGTGTTTGCAGCCTCTGGGGATTTGGGTGCTTACGACGGGACTTCGGGGCTGACCGTTAACTTCCCTGCTTCGGACCCATTCGTCACTGGCGTGGGTGGGACATCACTTTACGCACCTGGCTGGAGCCAGCAGGCTTGGGGCGGCATATCGGGTGGCAGTACTTTCGGAAGTGGAGGGGGTTACAGCCAGCTGCCTGTCCCGTATTGGCAAATTGCTCCAGGCATTAATTCAACTTCGAGAGGCAGGGGAGTACCAGATGTTTCGATGGTGGGAAACACACAGACGGGCGTGGAAGTTATTCAGTCTGGAAGGGTTTTCGATGTCGGAGGAACAAGCATAGGCTGTCCCATGTGGGCTGCAATTGGAGCTTTGATAGATCAGGCCAACCAAGCAGATATTGGTAGCCTCAACCCCATGCTTTACCAGATTTCTCGAATTCCTTTATACAATTCTGCCTTCTCTCAGATAACTAAGGGAAACAATGGCAAGTATAACGCCACGGCGGGATGGAATCCAGTCACAGGACTGGGGACTCCAGTAGTAAGTTCGCTAATAAATGCATCAAAGGAAATAAGATCTCAATATGGAACAGTTGCAGTAATAAACAGCTCAGGATATGGGTTCTCCACTCTATCCGCGAATGTAACATTCGCAGGTTTCACTCAACAGTATTCCTTTAATGGGTCTTCTTTCTTTTACATTTCTGCATATTATTCGCAAAATCAGTTTATAAAAGTAGGCATAAATATTTCAAATACTTCACTTTTCAGCGCAGTATATGATATTGAACAGAACGGACGCACGGCCTCTGGGAAAACCCGCATTGAAATGGCGAACAGGTCTGTTCATCTTAGTCTCAGCATCAACGGCACGAACATAACTGGCTTAGTGGGCCCCGTAAAATTCGATCTGAGTTATCTCCTGACCTTCATAGGTGAATACCAGGCGGCCTTTGGTGCCCAGGTTGATGGAGCAGAATACAATCTCGTGAACCTGAGTGGAGCATATTTCTCGAATATAACCGTTAAGAATGGATCAGAAATATCTCCACTGGCCGACATATATTTGGAAGAATACAGTGGAATACCGGGAAAAGCCAAGTACAGCACGCTTTCATTTTCCAGATCTGGCCCTGAGTACAGTGTAAACTATCTCGTCAACGCAACAACCAAATACCTTAATGGGGGGCCAACAGAGTCCAAGAGCATTGTTTACCATCTTTATCCATCAAACGTAATCTACGCAACATTTAATCTTACGGGAAATGTACCTGTTAACGCCTGGAAAGTAAATAATTCTACAATCAATGGAAACTCGTATACTTTTACCCATGGGGGGTACTATTTAATAACGGCTGAGACAGGAAACACAACAGTACCTTTCTACAACCGAACGGTCTTTATACCTGTACTCTTGAAGACTAATTTGACAATCTCTGATTCTCTGAACATAGGTTATTCCGGCACGATCCAAGGCGTGCTTGATAATTTCTACAACCTAAGCGCGCTCAAATCTGGATCTCAAGTAATAGAATCAATCTACGGAACAAATTATATTTCATTAATAGAGCATGATTTCTACCCCGTAGAGGCAAATTTTACTGCTGGAATTAACACATCGCTGATCCTTCAACCGATTAAAAGTACTGTTTCACTGTTTGTGTTTCAGGGAAATTCCACAGTAATAATAAATGGCAGAAGTTTAAACGGCATTAATGGGACATACACTGAAAACATCCTTCCAGGCAATGTATCAATAGGTGTTAGTAGTCCTGATTACAGTGATTTTAACTCCACCGTAACTCTTTCCCCTGGCCAGAATCTGAACGAACAGATAAATCTGAACATAGCTGGAAACAATTTTTTTGTATCCGGTTATGTAACTGACATAAATTTTGGTTTCGGGCTTTCAAACACCAAAGTAGAGGAGCAAGGCTCACACTTTGTTTCGTACACAAATGCTTCGGGTTTTTATTTCATCCAGGTTCCACTGGGATACTACTTGTTTGTTTTCAGCAATGCCTTATACAAAAACCTGACTTACCCCGAGATTGTAGAGGGGTTCATTCAGCTCAATATAAAAATGACACCGAGAAATGTGAGTGTTTTAAACCTAGATCTTAATATACAGAAGTATTTCCCTCTTATGTTCTTTGCTGCTTATTTAACGTGGGATACGTATCCCGGATTAAACTTCTCCAGCTATAACATCGAAGTTTCCACAACACCGTCTTTCTCTCCCGGTTCGGTGGATACGTTCACATATACAAATCAAGCGCAGAATGACGCTCTTATCACAGGGATTTATCCAACACATACATATTACGTAGAGTTAGTAGTTCACCTGAATGATGGATCAATTTACGCTTCGAATTATGTCACTCTTAGCTATGGAAACGCGGTTTTCCTTCTCGCAAACATTGCCCTTGTAGGAGGTCCTTTATTCCTTGTGGGATTGATTATTTACCCCTTTGTCAGGAGAGATAGGAAATACAGCTAAATCTTCTTCAAAACGTTGTTTCTGGCAATGACCATGTTCCTAAGCTTCTCCTCTCCTACTTTCCTGCTTCTGGTTCGGAGACCACAGTCCGGGTTTATCTTTATCCTTACGGGGTCTTCCAGTATCCCCAGAGTGTAATTGATCCGGTCTTCTATCAAAGGAACACTTTCAATTTCATCTATGTGCACATCCGTGACGCCAACACCGAGAAATTTCTTTTTCTCTACTTCGGCGAAATATCTTATGTCATTGTATCCTGGTCTTTCGGAATCCGAGACTCCCCTGGAGAGCATGTCCCTGTTAGCATATTCCAGGTTCAGCCCATGAATCTTCAAATCTGGAACCCTGTCATATAGAACCCTATAATCCTTGCTGTAGCAGACATGCAGGGAGAATTCCACATCTTCAATTCCCTCAACGGACCTGTTTATTGAATCCACTACAATATCCATTTCTGACGGATGCGTTGTTGTGGCCGGTTCATCAATCTGCACCTGAAACTTCTCCGCTGGTCTGGCACTTACCCACATCCTCTTCAGTTCCCGGATCTCATCATTCAATATTCTGGAGAATGCCAGAGCAGTCTCATGCCTGTCCCCGTAGTGTTCATTGAAAGACCAATCCATCATGGTGTATGGTCCAGTTACCGGTAATTTCAGATCTCCGTTGGTGTTTTTCAGCAGGAATTTGAGTTCATCTCCATGCAGGCAGGATTTCCTCGAGAGATCGGAAACAACAATTCCCTTCCTGTAGTACCTGTTGTCAAATGACCTCACCATTCCATAAAATTCAAGTCCCGACACAAATTGAGCAAAATGTTCATACATTTCCCACCTGAACATCTCTCCTCCAACCCCAAGATTCTCCATTCCGACGTTTCTGAAAGTTTCAAGTGTCTCCAGAGTAGCTTTTTCCTTCAAGGGAACAATCTCGGATTCAGCAGACGAATGGAATTTTCTGCTCAGATACTCTGGTTTTCTGAAGCTCCCAATCTCCTGAGTTTTCAGTATAGTTCCAGCCATGCCTATGCACCTAGCCCGCTCATAAAGCTAACCTTCCTGTCTGCAACCTGCCTAGGCAGAAAATCGAAGCTCTCATTGTTCGCAATAACGATTTTCTCTATTCTGCCATTGCCAACGCTGTCAGAAATCGTATTGGCCACTATCCGATTGGTCTCAATCAGTGTATTCCTTGCATCTATTACCTTCAAACCTGGCAATTCAGAAACCTCAGATGCAACGGCATAATTATCGTGCACTGGATCAACAATAACCGATGCAAATTTTCGGCTCGTGCCAGAAAAATGCTGTTTGCTGATCCTTCCGGAAGAAACAGCATATATGGAGTATTTTTCCAAAAGCGGGTTCAGGTATGACAGGTTTGAGTCACCGTATTGGAGCGGATCATATATTAAAACACTACTGTATCCGTATTTCTTAAGGATACTGCCATACATTTCTGAAAGGTAATCCGAAAATTCCTTCTCGGTTATTCCATCTTTAACCTCTGACATGCTATAGAAACTGTGGGCCCCGGGAAAAATCGCCAAGTGCCTGCCTGACGTCTGGGGTGAGAATAGCTCAGTTGGAGGATTCTCTCTCCCCTCAAAAAGGGTTTCGTATTGAATGTTTCTTCTGCCGATATCGCTTATTATAGGAATTCTGTAGAATGTATTTGTCTCTCTGTACCTTGTCAGCGGGCCGAGGTCAATACCCTCAAAAATCAGAGCCAGAGGACGAAACAGATCATACCAGTTCACTATGGGATCTGAAAAGTGACTTATTCCAATAGAGGCGAATCTTGCAATAATTTCCTTCTTTTCTGCCACGAATTCAAGCGATAAGTCTGATGCACTTATCTGGTTTCTCTCATACTTGCTTATGATCTTTCTCAACTTTTCGGTTTTTGGGTATATACCATATACCAGCGTTTCAATCTCCATTCTAAAAACTCTCCAGAATATCCTTTGCTATTTTATTGTTGCCCAGAGGCATTACGTGTATGCCATCTATGTACCCTTTCAAGTCGTCCGCGATTTCCCGAATGATCCTTGATGACTCCTGGACCTTGTCGTGCGCACTCAGTATCCTCTTCTCAGTCTCTGCAGGAATCTTCCCGCCGATACGCTTCAGGAATTCCAGTTGCTTTTCATTCTGTATGGGCAAGAAACCCGCTATCAGCTTGAATTTCCTCCTCCTGATCCAGTCCCTTTTCAGCAGCGCAGAATCATAGAATGCCTGAGTGATAAAAAATTTTGATCCGCCATTAAACTTCGCGAGTGCGATATCCTGCTCAGCCTCCCGGAACGGGTTGAGAGAAGAACCGACAACAATTTCATCTCCGCCTTCAAACCCATTGGAATAACTCCTGGCGTCCCTTATGGCACCTATGAGTCCGACGACGTCGAGTTCCCTGACCTCCTTAGAATCCATTTTTTTGTGAATCGGATCACCGCCAACGGCGAAAAAGTGATTTATTCCAAACTTTATCCCCGTCATTATCTGGGAATGGATGTGCAGCCTGTTCTTGTCCCTTGGCGTTATGTGGGGAACCGGAATCATCTTTTTACCGTTAGTGGCTGTATATAGCGTGATCAGCGGATCAATTCCTGGCATTCCCATGGGGTTTTCCGGCGCAGTTATGACATTTGATATTTCTTCCATCATGTCAACAGCTTCAACTGCCTCTACAAAGCCATAAGCCTTCCTGGGAACCAGTTCGAATGACTTAATGTATCCAAGATCCGTGATTGTTGTTACTGCCAAATTATAGCGTTAATTATTAAATTATTAAAGATGGTTGCTGATAAAAAGATTACCAGTAGTCATATATCAAACTTAACGTCCTGCGCGAGAGGTATATCGTTTCCCCAGTTCTTTGTCACTGTCTGGCGCCTCATGTAAGCTTTCCATGAATCGCTTCCACTCTCCCGACCACCGCCAGTCTCCTTCTCTCCACCAAAAGCGCCACCAATCTCTGCACCTGCAGTGCTCGTGTTTACGTTTGCGAGACCACAATCAGATCCGAAGGTTGACAGGAATTCCTCCTCTTCTCTCAGGTCGTAAGTGAATATGGAAGACGAGAGACCCTGCGGAACTGAGTTATGTATGCGGATAGCGTCACCAATATTCTTGTATTTAAAGACATAAAGGATCGGTGCAAAGGTCTCTTTCTTGACTATTTCCATCCTATCGTTTGCTTCCACTATTGCAGGGTTGACGTAATACCCGTCGTCGAATCCTTCAACTTTGGCTTTGTTTCCGCCATAGATGAGTTTCCCTCCCTCCTTCTTTGCCTGTTCAATGGCAGAAAGGAATGCATCAACTGCAACCCTGTCTATCAACGGACCGACAAGGACCCCCCTGCTTGTAGGAGAACCGATCTTTACCGTGGAATATGCCTTCTTCAGTCTCTCTATGAATCTGTCGTATATTGTTTCTTGGACAATCGCCCTTCTGGTGCTGGTACATCTCTGCCCCGCTGTTGCCAGGGCGCCAAAAACTACCCCCTTCAGCGCTATATCCATATCTGATCTGGCAGAAACAATGGCAGCGTTGTTACCTCCAAGCTCAAGGATGCTCCTTCCAAATCTTCCCGCAACTTTCTCCGAGATTGTTTTGCCTATGGGTATGGATCCTGTGAACGATACCAGAGGTATGCGGGAGTCCCTAGCGATCTTGTCACCGATGTTAGATCCTCCGCCAATAATGAGGGAGAAGATTTGAGGTGCATGTAGTCTTTGGAGCACATCCGAAATGATCTTTATCACAGCAAGCGCCGTCAGAGGCGCCTTGGAGGATGGTTTCCAGATTACGGGATCACCCGCAACAGCGGCAACGAAGGCATTCCAAGACCATACTGATGATGGGAAATTGAATGAACTAATAACAGCGATTGGACCAAGGGGAACCCACTGTTCATATAGCCTGTGGTTAGGCCTCTCACTGGTCATTGTGAGGCCATATAGCTGTCTGGAAAGCCCAACAGCAAAATCAGCAACATCAATCATCTCTTGTATCTCTCCCTGCCCCTCACTTGCAGTCTTTCCGACTTCAAGCGTGACGAGGTCTCCAAGATCTGCCTTTCTCCTCCTTAGCTCCATGCCAACTTCTCTGATGATCTCTCCCCTCTTCGGTGCAGGCATGGAAGACCATTCCCTGAAAACCTTCATCTGATGATCGATTACTTCGGAATAGTCCTCTGCGGTTCCGGAAGATACCAAAGCTATGGATTTGCCATCCACGGGGCTGCAAGACTCTATGGCATTCTCTCCAGTGTACTTATGCCAGTGTCCAGAGAATATTCCTGAATTTTCGTGCGTCAATCCAAGTTTCTTAAGTGCCTCTTCGCGAAAATTATCAAAACTTGACATGATTCATTAATCATTCTGCCGTAATTCTATTTTGCCATGCTGCAGGAATCCAGTGTCAGAAAATATTGTTTAAAAATGCACCGATCTTTGGCGCTAGCCAAGTTCGTCTATCCTATTGATGACAATGGTCGCGAGGTCAACCAGCAGATCGAGATCAGCAGACCTGTTCGTCATCTGCAGGGACCTTAGTGCACTTTCCGTGTACTTCTTAGCCACTGAGAATGAATAGTCTATTGATCCTGACCTTACAAGAATGTCCTTGAGATCATTCTTGCTCTGTTCGTCGGAAGAACCCGAAGAAAGTATTTCTCTCAGCCTGGTTGCATCGTTCAGGTCTGAACTCCTGAGAGCAATTATCATGGGAATAGTGACCGCGTTGTGCTCAAGGTCTACAAAGATTGGTTTCCCCATTTTCTTTTCGTTACCCACAACGTCTATGATATCGTCCGTGATCTGAAACGCCATGCCAAGATTATACGCGAAATCTGTAAGATTCTTCTGCGTTATCAGATCGGAACCTGCAACATAGGTAGCCCCAAGGGCACACGCTGAAAAAAACATGGCAGTTTTCTTTTTTATTATATCGTAATATGTAGCTTCATTCATGGAAAGATTGCCAAGGTTGACGGCCTCAAGTATCTGACCCTCAGCAAGCAGACTGGCCGCATCCGCCATTATCTTTGAAACTGCAGGGCCATATCTGGATCCCAGCTCGTAAGCCTTCGCGAAGAGATAGTCGCCAACGACAATGGCATTGTTGATCCCGTACTTTGCGTTTACGGATTGCCTCCCCCTTCTCACCGAGGAACCATCAATAATGTCGTCATGTATCAGGCTCGCAGTATGGATCAGTTCATATCCGGCAGAAAGGTCAAGAATCTTCTGGTATGGCTCGCTGCTGCTTATCTCGAACGAAAGTATAGTAAGTAGCGGTCTGAACCGCTTGCCTCCGGCATCTATAGAGTACCGTGACATTTCATATAATTCATCCTGATCGGTATATATATTCTTCAGAAGAGTTTGGTTCACCTCTTCTATCTTGCTGCTGAGACCACTCTGCCATTCAAAGAAATCTTTCATTATTACCAGGGCTTGTGTGAATGCGAAAAACAGATTTAACCCTTTGTAAACTCTTATGGAGAAATGAGAATTTATTGATTTCCAGATAATTCTCTCCTTAGGGTAATCTCTATTGAAGACACGTTTGATTCTCCGTGTTCTCCCTGAAGGGTTTCTGTTGTGAGATTTATTTTGTCGTATTTTGCAGCCTGGATGAACTTGTGCCTTGTTATCTCAGCGATATCAACTGCTTTGCTGATTGCCTTGCCTCTGGCCTTTATTACAATCTTGTCCAGATTTCCGGTGTTGAACTGCGTGACAACAGCCAAGACATAGTTCATTGTTGGTTTCTTGCCGACATAAATGATGTTTTCTTCCGCCATTGTTGTCCCTCAACAGATTAGAAGTATTACATATATAACCTTGACGCCAATCTTAGATTTAACGGAAAGCCGGCTAGCTTGGAATCGCCTGAAAAATTTAGACGCTATTAGTTGAGCCGTATCATTGTATCAGTGTTCTTCACTCCTTCGATGGATCTTATCTCATCCACCGCAGCGTTAAGATCGAGCAACGTGGGGCTATGGATCCTAACTGCTATATCGATCTTGCCGGAGAACTCGTATAGTTCGGAATATTTTTTTCTGATCTCTGATAGAACGTCCTTGGCTTTCTTGGGATCAACTCTCAGGAGAATTATGCCATCCACACCTTCTTCCGATGTCTCGATACTGAATTTTCTAATTACGTTTGATGAAACCAGGTTGGCGATTCTCTTCCTTACCGTGCCCTCCGAAACGCCTAGCATCCTACCTATCTCGATATTGGTCAATCTCGAGTTTTTACGCAAGATCTCAAGAATTTCCCGGTCTCTCGAATCCACGCCTGAAGTAAGCAGAGGTGACTAAAAACCATTTCCATTATCTGTACAACGACTGGCCCTTACTGTCCTCCACCTTCTTCTTTGATATAAGCTCCTTTGGCACCTTAAGCACCCGGATTATATTTGTTGCCTGAACCATATACAAAGGGAGCCCAGTGTTCAAGTCATTTCCGTTCCTCATTATTGCAACAATTTCCATCTTTATCTGTATAACCGATCCATCTTTCAGTTTGACTGTCATCCACTTTGGTTCATCTTCAGTCTCGAATTCTATAAGTTCCCCTTCACCTGGGAATGCTCCCGGAATTGCCATGTCCTAGCCATGCGTAATTCGAATTAAAACTTGCGATAACAGCGATGTGAGAAAAAAAAATTGAGTGGAGAAATTCAAGCGCTTAAAAATCAAAATTTCAGACTTCTGCTAGGATTGAATCAGCTAAACGTAAAGCGGAATATTATGCGTGACTTGATAAAAAAAAGTTTCTAAAAAATTGGGAATTGATCAACATGTCAGATAAGAAGATATTATATCAATATACTAGTATAAAAAACATTGCTGTGTAGAAAAGTATTATATTGTACAAAAGTATGACATCACTGACACTTAATGAGCATATTTGACAACATTAAGGTGTACTGAGACAGAAACGTAGAGGAGGAAATAAAATTGGAAAATACGTTAAAAAAGGACGCAATTGGCTTAAAGGAAACCATGTTCCAGGGGATTGCCAGCGCGGCTCCAGCCGGAGCCGCTGTATCTACACTTACTGGCGCCGCAGCATTTGCGCTTGGGTCCCTACCGTTGACAGCGTTCATCGGGTTTCTGGTGGTATTATTAAACGCGCTGGTAATAAACCGGATCTCCATGAAAGTGTCTGGAGCGGGTGGCTATTATGAATATGTGAAAGTTGGGTATGGTGGTAGGACTGCCCTGTTTGCTGGTTTATTCTATATTTTCTATCAGATCATGGCCCTGACTTTGCTTGCGCTAAGTGTTGCAGTATTTGTTCCGGCAGTGCTTTCGGCGGGTTTTGGAATCAACCTGCCCTCTTTGATATGGCTTCCTCTTCTTGTCGTGACTCTCCTATTCGGTTTCTTGGTATCTTACGCTGGAATAAGGGGATCAACCAGATACACGATGATCATGGCCCTCCTAGAAATTATCATAATCTCGATTTTCGGAGTGTACATAGTATCGTCTCATCCTTCCATAAACTCATTCTCTGTGTTCACACCAAAATATGCTCTTGGAGGGTTTGATGGCGTTGGACTCGGTGTACTCCTTATGTACACAGCCTTCTCTGGGTTTGGAGCCTCGACGCCTCTCGGTGAGGAATCCAGGAGCCCCAGGAAAGCAATTGGAAAATCCGTTATTTTCACAGCAGTAATTCTTGGAGCGTTTTTCATCTTTACCGCGTACTTTTTTACAGTTGCTTGGGGACCGGCAAACATGCTTGTATATTCCAATTCTCTGGTTCCGGGCATAACTATTATAGGGTCGGACATTGGAACTTTTGCAGCGGTAATTGTCGCCGTATTATTCATAAACAGCTTGTTGACCGGCTCCGTTGTTCTCATCAATGGAACGTCAAGGGTAATGATGGCAATGGGAAGAGACGGGATTTTGCCCACTAGAACTGCCACAGTGCATAGGCACAGGAGAACTCCTTACGTTGCAGCTGGTTTAATAACGTCCATCGCGCTTGTAATAGGAATTCTGGGTGTAATAATTCTTGGCGGATTCCCTGCATTTATAATGGCTGCCATTGCAGCAACCCTTGGCGTACTGTTTGTCCACGCTCTTATTAACGTATCGCTGCCAAGTATAGAGAGAAAGTTTGACGGAAAGATAAGCAGTACAAGTATTGCTCTCTCGGCGATCACCGTGGTGATATTTGGCTTGATTTTCTACAGCACTTTCCTTTCAATAAGCCTCCCGGTGATTGTGGGCACAAGCATGTTCATTGCATGGATGATGTTCAATTTTGTTTATGTCCTTATCGCAAAGAAAAAATTGATTGGGATCAAATCAACAGAAACTGTTCAGCATATATCGGCTGATCCCTGATTTTTTTCTCGATCTATAAAAATATGTTTAAAACATTCTTTTCTTTTATTTATCGATTAACTGAATTCATATATCAGCGTTTGAAGGCTCTATTGTTCAGACTTCCGTAGGTTGTGCAGGGAATCTATCTAATATTCTTCTTACAGAATCCGGATCGAGGCCGGGGATTTCTGGTGTTTCTCTGCTCGCGTTTATAGCGATGCTGTCTTCATTGACTTCAAGATCGACAGAGGGGTTGACACGGGTCGCCAGAGCCCAGAGCACTTGATCGGCGTCAGATACGTCTATATCCCTGCCCACAACGATGGTGATCCTACCGCGATTTCCCGGGCTGTGTGTAATCACGGCACTTCCGTATTTGCCTCTCATGATGAATTCACCGTCAACTAATTCAGAGGTGAATGAATTGTCTCTACTGTTCGTAATGAACAGGGCCTTGCCAACGTTGCCTTCAGGTTTGGCTGTGAAGTCTGAGCTAATCACAAACATATCGTCAAATACCGCTATGCACTGACTCGCTTTTTCCGAGGTATTGAGAAATCTTGCAATGGCAGAAGTAAAATCTAGATCACATTTCCCAAGGTTCACGAATATTACTTTCCCCCACAGAGGATCAGTGCTCATAATGCTGATACCGAGTTGCTTGGCAACATTTCTTGCAGGAGGTTCTACCCATGCGATCGACAAAAATCTCGCTCCAGAGTAAGGCCATTCTACCCCAAAGTCAGTTCCCTGCGGGATGATCCTTCGCAACTTGCCGTTTACTGCTGATGATCTGGGTAACGAAAAAGTATTGACGTGTTCAGTTGAATTGGAAGGCCGGATATCGTAATAAATTGGATTGTCGCGCATCATTATGGATTTAACCTCTGCAACATATCGTGTGGTGTCCTGTCCCATATAACCTGCATATTCAGCAAAGGGACCCTCGTCATATGTCTCCGCTGGAACGAATTTTGCTTCCATGACAATCTCTGTCTCCGTCGGTATAATTATGTCATTTTTCAGCCCCTTAGAGAGTTCCGCATCCATGAGTGCTGAGGCCTTTTCGTATTCATTGTCAATGAAGGAGGCCGCAAGAAGATAGTAAAGCGGATGACAGCCTATTAAGACAGTCAGCTCGGCCTCCATACCGTTTTGAGCCGCTATCCTCAGATGGTTCCACAGGTGTCCATGGCTCCCCGCGTCGAACGCATACCTGTTTCGTGAAATCGGTTGTATCCTGGTAAAACTTAGATTGATCCTTTCAGGGTTATCGAATTCCCTGACTGCCACTATCCCCGACGTAATGTACTTTGACTTCCCGGTTCGAGATCCATCGGAAGGGTAATGAGAAGGAATCGGCAGTCTGAAGATGTCTACGGAATGACTGCTGAGTACATTTTTCATGAATGGCGCCGAACCAGACCTGAGAGATATCGCGTCGTGAACTTCAGATTCCAGGATAGATGAAAATTTCCAGTTGAATTCTTCAATGTCAGTAGACCCTGTGGCGAACAGGACCCTATTCTCGCTTCCCAGGGCATTGGCAAGGAGACGAAAGTTCTCATAGCCTTTGATATTCGAGAAAAGAAGCATTCTGTTCGACCTATTCCTGAGGACAGAATAGGTTGTGGTATCAAATTCAACGCTCATCTCATCCTTTATTTCCAGTACATCATCTCTATACCTAGACCAATATTCTTCCATGAAGTTTCTTAATCCGGGTGTGCCGGCTATTTGTGTCCTATCCATGTCAGATGATCTATGCCAATGCATTACATATTCATAGCGATCAGGGTCAAAGGAATTTATTCAATACGCAGCGAAAATAAGCGCAGATTATTCTATTTAAATACCATGAAATTTCATCTCCATCACTTTTAATATATTACCGAGTTATAAACCGATTAATTGCGAGGGTAGCTAAGCTTGGCTAAAAGTGCAGGACTTAAGATTCTGTCCCTTAGGGGTTCGTGGGTTCAAATCCCTCCCCTCGCATAAACCACCAGATATGAAAAAATCCATAATCCTATAAGATTTTGTCTCCCGGGAGAGTTTTCTCTGGGACACTTGGGGTAAGCAGTATAACACCCTCTTCTGTCATTGCACCAAGGACTAGAACTTCAGACATGAAGTTTGCGACCTGCTTTGGCCTGAAATTTGTAACAGCCACTATTTTCATTCCGATAAGATCTGTAGCTTTATAATTCCTGATTTGGGCAGAAGATTTTTTGACCCCAAGTTCTCCAAAGTCTATTGTCAGCTTATAAGCTGGTTTCTTGGCCTCTTGAAAATCCTGAACCTCAATTATAGTCCCAACCCTAATGTCAACCTTTGAAAAATCATCCAAACTAATCGTCATTCCAACATCATATTTCTAACCGTATTAAAAAACGTAGTTCAGAATGCAGGTTTAAACCCATGCAATCATTTTTTGTACCCTTCTTACCTGATTCTGTAACTTGGGAGTGGTTATTTATCCGGGCCCTGTAGTCGTATCTTTGTTTCTGTTGAATTGCCATATTCCCCTTGTTGAACTTTGTGATACGCAGTAAAAAGTGGCTCAAACCACTGGTAGAATGCAATTCTCTTCATAAGCCCCGTATCATTCTTACCGATGGAGGAAACCAGTCTCCTTGTGTATAGTGGATGAAAATCCATCCCCAGTGCAGCTATATCGAGCGCAATATCTCCAATTGATGTTTCTTCCCAGTCTATTACCCCATTTATGCAACTGTGCTTCGCGTTTATTACAACATTCCCCCTGAAGAGGTCGCCGTGCGAGAGCACCATGTCGCTTTCTGTTAAATTTCCTAGTGAACTGTTTATCCGTTCATTGACCAAGTCGAAATAGTCATCACCAATATATCTAGAAAGCGCGTCTCTGAAGGCCTTCGCGACACCCTCAACACGGTTCTTGATCCAGCTTTCTGGGGAATACACAGGAATACCCTCATCTGGCAGTACCGAGGCGTTGTATCTTAAGAAGTACCTCAATACCCTAGTGGAGTCCTGTAACAACCCTATGCCAAGTACTTTTGCGCTGTTTAGCGGAAACCCAGGAATATATCTGTAACCTGCAAAAAAATCGCCGTTTGTTGGCATCAATAAATACTCAGGCAACCGGAATGGAAAGCCTTTGAGCCCTGATATTAAAACAATTTCTTTCCTTAGCCTCTCCGACAGATCGTTTGTTCTGGGAAATCTGAATACGATGGAACCGTTCACCAGAGCCGCAACATAGTTCCATCCCGAATCATCCAGTTTCAAGTCTCGTACCGGAATGTCTGGGAATGACTCACCTATTCTTCTCCGGATTCCCGACTCAGACAGATCACTTACTTCCATATGGTGCTGTCACCATGCCAAAGTGAAAATAAATTATCTCTTCTAGCCTCAAAAGGGCAGCGAATTGGATCAGGACCAATCCGAGTTTCGGGTAATGTTGTCCTGAGATAAAATAGAAAGGTCATGCCATGCAGGTTGGAACGATGCAAAGGATGTTAACTTCATTCCCAGCCGCGAGCCTAGAATCATGATTACACTGCTAAAGATGTGAAAGAGCCGGGTCAGTGCGTGACTCTTTCCCCTATGCTGTAAAATCTTCCACCATGAAAGACAAGAGGTTTCCTGGAATCATCGTAATAGCCAGCCAGAACCTCTCCCACAAATACAGCGTGATCCCCTGTTTTCAGTTCATCGACCACCCTGCATTCGAAGTTAGAGACTGCGCCGTCAATTAGGGGTGCTTCTATATACCTCGAATCGAATGTAACAAATGCTGCTTTATCAAACTTATTACCGTTCCTGAGAGACATATTACCTGCAAGGTGGGCAAGTTCACCCTGCCGATCTGAACAGTAACTGAGTCCGAATTCACCTGAATCCCTGATCAGCTTGTAGGTTTCCCTTTCATACCCCACGAAAACTGCCATCAGAAATGGATCAAGTGAGACTCTAAGTGACCATTCCGCAGACATAACATTTACTGTTGTACCAGATTTTGAGGTCACAAGGGCTACCGTGGAGGTGAAATATCGCTGAGATTTCTTGCTGTCAAGTATTCGCATTGTCACGTTATTCGGAGGTATTTGTTATATGTTTCACACGTTCCCTTCCTGAAGAATTGTTGATCTGAGAGTTGTTTCCAAACTCTTATATCCGGATTGCCATTGTTTGATTGATCCTAACATGGCGGAAGAAGTTGATATTCAGCTAAAAATAAACAAGAGCGTAATGGACGTTATTGAGGAAATTGGAAAGAAGACTGGACAGAGTGCGGAAGAAGTTTTCTGGTCAGTCGCTGGGGGAAAAGATTACTTTCAGGGGCAGATCCTCAAGGAACGGGAAAGGCTTCAGAGAAGGATTTACAACGAAGAGATGAAGCAGAAGAAAAAGGAGATGAAGCTCATCAAAAAAGGACTTAAAGATAAAAAAACAGAGTAACCCATTCACAAATTGTGATGATCAACGTTGCAGACTCACATTTTTTTGGTGTTCAGCTATCTTTGGCTTGAATAAAAACTATTGATCGGTCTTCTTCCTTCTGATTGAGGTTATTTCTGATATTATGCTGAGAGCGATTTCAGCCGGCGTAATGGATCCGATGTCGATACCCACTGGAGCGTGAAGTGACTCCATGAAAGATTCCGGTACTCCCTTTTTTATCAGAATCTCTCTGTCTGCTTCTATTCTCTTACGGCTGGCAAGCATTCCTACGTACCTGGTCTTGTTGTGTGAAAGCATTTCCAGTGCTGGAATATCATTCGCACCCTTCGTAAGCATGACCACATAGTCACCCTCGCTGAACTTGAATTCGCTCAGGGGAGATTCTGCTGAATTCACAGATATATCCGGGTCGACCTCAATCATGGGATTCGGATCGACCACAACAACCTGCATATCTACCATTTTGCCGAGTCTTACGAGATTTTCCTCTATTTCATCCCTGCCACCCTGACCGATGATCACAAGTCTTTCCGAAGGGAAGAATGGTTCAAGGAAAATGTCCATAATTCCCCCACAGAATGTTTCGACGTGAATCTCATCGTCCTTGTTTATCATGACCCCTTTCAGTGCTTCCTCCGTGCTTTCCAGAAACACCTTTACAGTTCTAGCTTCTCCTGAAGACATCACCTGCTTCGCCTTTTCTATAATAACAGAGTCAGGGCACGCTCCTCCAAGAGTGCCATATATTACCTTTCCATCGGAAGAGATCACCGTTCTGAATCCAGGCTTCCCAATAGATGATCCAGATACTTTAACTACAGTTGCCACTACAAAACGTTGTCCCTTCCTCACAAGCTCTGATATGAATTCTGGATACTCCCAGTTTCTCAACGAATGAGAAGATTGGCTATTGATATAAAGCATTTTCCAGATGAAAATTAAGGAATGCTTTTTCTTCTTTAGCAGGGTGCGAGGTAAGACCGCAGAACCTAAATGCTTTGCAAATCTTCATGATGAATGGAAGTCTCTTTATAGGATACCAACCAGGTTATTCCTGGTGACCTTGTTACAATACGAAATGTCTGTACAATTGGCAATATTAATGTCTGTTGAAAGCTTACTGATATGAGGCTAATGCAATTCAACGGTGAGTTTGAGGTGGCTGCCAGCAGGCATGACGTATACTGCTTCATATCTGATATTGATAAGATAACTAGTATAATACCGGATGTGATTTCATCGGAGAAGATAGATGAATCGTCAACAAGGTTGGTCGCAAAAGCTGGGGTTTCTTTTATAAAGGGGAAATTCAATCTAACACTTGAGATAAAGGAGAAGCTGCAAAACGATTCTGTAAGAATTGTAGCTAGAGGATCGGGATCAGGCGGATCTGTAGATCTCAAGGCAGCGTATACCTTTGTTGACACTGATCGCGGAGCAACCGCCATCAGATGGGTGGTGGAAATGAACCTTGGTGGGGTGATGGCCAGCATGGGGGCCAGAGTGATAAACGGTGCAGCGGAGAAGTATATCAAAACACTAACCGACTCATTCCAGAAAGCGTTTTCTCATGAATGAAAACAGCGGTGTCTGTGCGGTTATTCTTGCTGCAGGACAATCCAGCAGATTCCCTGGAAACAAGTTGCTGTATAAGATCGCCGGAAAGCCTGTTCTGAGCCATATTATCGAATCTGTGATGGCATCGGCTGTGCAGGCTGCAGCCATTGTTGTTCCAGATAATGAAATATTTAAGTCATTGATCCCGGCGGGATTTCAGACATTAATAAACGAACTCCGCTCACGAGGTATGAGCACATCAATAAGGGCAGGAATAGACTACTTCAAGAACACTGCAATGGCCGTAATGCTCGTTGCTGCAGACGAGCCCCTTGTTGGGTCGGATATCCTTGACGGCCTGATTGAACAATACCATACCAACCCACATTCCATTATCTGTTGTTCTGTGAGCGGAATACCTAGGAATCCAATGATATTCCCTGCAGAATTTTTCGAGGACCTTCTTAGACTGGAAGGTGACAACGGAGGAAAGAATGTTGCGATTACAAATATGGATAGATTAGTAAAACTGGAGGTTGCCTCTGACAGGCTGATTGATGTCGATTCCCCAGAAGACCTTAGAAAGATATCAGAGATCCTCGGAGAAAATAAGCAATAGGATTATCAGGGTATAAATAGCGGGCAGAGATCAATAAAAATGGTACCATCAGTTTTATGCGCCGTCATAATCGTTTAAGGAATAGGAATAACAGTTCAAGGGCTTGGGCTGTCCATGTGGAGGGTGCCGACTTCAGTCTGTTAAAACTTGAGACTTGCGTCTAAAAATAAAAATTGTCTACCATTTCTAGTTCAGATCAGATCCTCAGGTCTGATTGGTGTGTTTCTGATCCTCCTTCCACTTGCTTTCTCTATCGCACGTGCAAGCGCAGTCGGGACCCCAATTGTTGGTGATTCTCCAAGCCCCTTGGCGCCATGCGGGAGCCAGGAAGGGTTTTCTGCGATCTTGACTCCGAAATTGGGTATATCCTCTGCAAGAGGGACTCCGGCATCAGAAATGCTTGAGGTCAGTAGCTGTCCTTCCTCGTTAAACGCTATCTCCTCATGGAGCGTTTGCCCTATTCCCTGCGCCATGCCTCCCTGTATCTGGCCAATGACCATGTCCAAGTTCAATGCTCTGCCAACATCGTAATAGGCAGAGCACTCCCTTACCTTAACGCTACCAAGCGAGTTTATATCAACCGTGGCAAGATTTGCGCCAAAGGAGTTCAGTGATCCCTTCTGTTCCTCATTGACGTACATGTCATATGAACCGGAGAGCAGACTATTGCTGGAATACTTGCCATGCTTTGCAGAGACTTGTTCCTTTATCTTCCTGCAGGCCGAAACAACAGCTGCACCGCCAACTATTGCTGTTCTGCTCCCCCATGATCCGACACCGTTCTGAATCATGTCCGTGTCACCGCGGTAGAGAGTCACGATATTTTCTGGAACACCAAGCTCTTCGCTCACAATCTTTCTCACAAAGACCTCATGTGCCTGTCCATGGCTGTTACCACCCAGCCACACGCTTATCTTGCCGTCTCTCGCAATGACTCTCGCAGTTTCCCCGGGCGCGAATGCCGGCACAAGAACGAAGAAAGAGAACCCTATGTTTTTAATCGTCTTTACCTTTTTTCTGTAGTCAAGCTCCCTCACTGCCTGCTCTATGAATGGTCTGGCGGCGTCTATTTCCATTCCAAGCGGTGAACGGAATTTTGCGGTGCCAGAATTGAGAATCCTGAGATCCACCGGATCCATCTTCAGCTCGTCTGCAAGTAAGTCAACCATCCTTTCGATGAAAAATGAAGCTTCCGGTCGTCCGGCACCACGGTATGGCCCTAGGGTCACTTTGTTTGTAAGTACCGATAGGGCCCTGACATGTGCATTCTCAATCATATAGGGGCCAGTTCCCATCATTGCTATGAAGCGGGATGCGAATTCTCCCATCCCTGCCCCGTATGCTCCAGCATCAACGACGACCTCCCCCTTCAGACCAACTATCCTTCCGGTTTTCTCGGCAAAAATCTTCATTGATCCTTTAGCTCCTCTGCCGTGTCCAGTTGAAGAGAGGTGTTCTCGCCTGGTCTCAATCCATTTCACTGGCCTGCGATATTTCATTGTTGCATAGGCTGCGATCACATACTCCGGGTAGAGCCCGCCCTTTGATCCAAAAGCTCCTCCAGTGTCTGCCTGCATTACCCTCACATTCTCTGGCTTAAGAGATAGAACTTCACAGAGACCTTCCTTGATGCTGTGCACTGACTGCGTAGATATCCAGACGTTGAGCCTGCTGCCGTCATAATCGGCAACAATCCCTCTGGGTTCTATGGGATTTGTGGCAATCCTATTGTTCATGAATGTATCTTGTAGCACGATAGGCGCAATGGAATCACTGAATTCCTTTCCCCTCCATCCATCTGCAATAATGTTGTTCTTCATTCCATGATGAATTGGGGGGGATGAAAGCGCATCTTCGATGGTCATTACAGGTTTCATGGGATCGTAATCAACCTCAACTGAATCCAGCATATCTTCAGATTTGTATCGGTCATCGCCGAAGACTGCGGCCACGGGTTCACCAACATAATTGACATACCCAGTTGCAAACACTGGCTCAACCGCGCTGCCCGATCCGTCGTTTGCTCCTTCCCCGACGGAGGCCATCTTTGCCTTTAACTCTGAGGAACTGAGGCCCCCCCTGATGCTCAGTATTTTGGCATGAGCATAGGGACTCCTCACCACTGACATATAAAGAGACCCTGGCAACATGATATCGTCAACAAAATTTCCCTTGCCCTCGACAAAAACTTTCTCGTTGTATTGTGGGTATGATTTCTTTCGCCCTGCCATCATAGCCATCAGTGCTCCACCGCCATTTCCTCTTTCTCGGATTCCTCTGTTTTCATGATCTTTGACGCATACTGTATGGATTCCACTATACTCTGGTATCCAGTGCATCTGCAGAGGTTTCCTGACAGGCCCCGGCGTATCTCTTCCTCCGTTGGGTTCCTGTTCCGCTTCAGAAGCCAAAACGACGTCATTATCATTCCCGATGTGCAGTACCCGCATTGAAGACCGTGTTTCTCGAGGAATGCTTCCTGTATCGGATGAAGTTTGCCATTCTTTGAGATACCTTCTATGGTTGTCACTTCCTTTCCACTAGCCTGCACGGCGAGAGTGGTGCAAGACTTGACTGCTTTCCCATCAACGAGTACTGTACATGCCCCGCAGTTTGTCGTGTCGCATCCCACATGTGTACCGGTAAGACCAAGATCTTCCCGCAGGAAGTGTACAAGCAGTTTTCTTGGTTCAACTTCCGATTCAACGTTCTCTCCGTTCACTTTCGTTTTAATCTTTACATTATCCATCTAATTCTCCTCCGACCTTTCTGCTGCAACGAGAATTGCTTCTGCAGTTATCTTCTCAAGCACCTTTTTCTTGAATTCTGCCGTTCCATAGAAGTCAGAGGATGGTTCACATTCGGTCACTGTTATGGCGGCTGCCTCCTTCGCGACCGCATCGTCTATCTTCCTGTCTTTCAGGTACTTTTCCGTCTTCAGCGCACGGCTAGGTTTCGGTCCGACCGAAGTAAGGCCAATGCCAGCTTTTTCCACCGTGCCATTGGCCCTCAAGTTGAGATATACCGCTATTGCAGCGACCGAAAAATCTCCAGCTGCCTTCTTGTTCTTAATGTAACACCCACCAGATCTCTTAACGGCCTTCGGAATGACAATTTCCGTCAATATCTCTCCATATTCAATAGCTGTAGTGAATGTATCCAGGAAAAAATTCTCTGCATTCACTTTCCTTTCTGACCTGTTACTGGCAAGAATGAAACTGGCACCCATGGCAAGCATAACGGCGGGAATGTCGTTAGAGGGGTCACCGTGCGTTATGTTTCCACCAATGGTGCCACGGTTCCGTACCAGCGGGTCGGCAATTCCAGAAGCTGCATCACTGATAATCTGGTACTTTCCATGAATTAGGTCGCTGTCCTCTAGGTCCGCGATGGTTGTAAGCGATCCTATCCTTAGGTCGGATTGTGATTCTCTTATGTAATTCATGCCATCTATGCCGGATATGTCAACGATATACGGAATGGACGTCAGCCTGAGTTTCAAAAGGGGTATCAGGCTTTGACCACCGGCCAAGATCTTGGCCTCGTCCTCGTGGCTGGAAAGAAACTCAAATGCTTCATCCAAGCTCATTGGTGCAATATAACTAAATGAAGATGGGTTCATGACAGACCAATTAAATCCCGTATATAAGAAATTTGATAGGCGAGGGCAATTATTAGGATACGCGGAATAAATTCAACTGGCATGTTAGCAGGTGGGTGCTCTGCCGGCCAGAGATGCGCGGAGTTGAACGGAAGCACCATACTCTCTTTTTCTTGCTGTTAGGCAAAATATACGATCTCTTAAATTCAGTAGCCGAATACACCGGAGGAGATTATGGTAGCGACCTCAGAATTCGCTGAAAGATTGAAAAAGCTCCAGAAAATGGTCGATGGAAATATTTTGCTTACATCAAGCAAGAACATATTCTATTTCTCTGGCTTCATTGCCGAAGGCTTCGAGAGGTTGATCGCCCTTGTGGTGGATGAGAGTGGCCCCGTGCTTATCGTGCCGGCGCTGCACAAGGATGAGGCGTCTGAACTAGAAAGTGGAATTGATGTGGTCTCGTGGGATGATTCTCAGAACCCTGTGGAAATTCTTCTTTCATACCTGCGCGGTTCAAGATATACTCATGTTGAAGGGGATCTTAAGGCTGGTCTTTATGTCGGCATACCCGGGACCAAAAAATTTCTTGATCAGGAAGTCGAATCGCTGAGGTCCGTGAAGAGTGAGGGTGAAATCGCTTCAATGAAGAAAGCTGCTGAAATCGCGGAAAAATCATTCGAGCAGACCATCCAGAACCTGAAGGAGGGGATTACCGAGCAGCATGTCGCCTCCATTCTTGAACAGGCATTCAGGGAGAACGGATCTCAATCTCCGGCCTTTCAAGCTATAGTTTCCTTTGGAGCTAATGGTGCTGATCCGCATCACTTACCTAATAATACACGCCTCAAACGTGGAGAGGGGGCTGTGATTGATTTTGGTTGCGTTTATGATCATTACTGTTCCGACACCACCCGTACCGTCTTTTTTGGCAAGCCTTCACCAGAATTTGAAAGAATTTACAATATTGTATTGGAAGCACAGGAGACGGGTTGCTCTTCACTAAAACCGGGTAAAACCGGTGCACAAATCGATGGAATTGTACGCGAAATAATCACCAGGGCGGGTTATGGTGAGAGATTCATACACCGTACGGGACATGGGATTGGCCTCGATGTCCACGAGAGCCCATACGTTGATCAGAAAAATAAAATCGGGTTTCAACCGGGCAATTGCGTCACAATTGAGCCTGGGATATACATCACAGGGAAATTCGGTATCAGAATAGAAGATTTTCTGTTAGTCAAGAACAACGGATCTAGAAATTTCAATGACCTTTCCAAAGAACTGACGACCATCTGAGTACGAGTTAATATTCCTCCAGTATATGACTCATACCGCTCTGTAAAGCGAGGTTTGATAGGTCTGTGCGCTAGAACTGTTGAGAATCATTTCTGGGCCTGGCTAATATTGGATAAGTAATACCACAATCAAATTAATAGATAATCTTTTATAGGCCCATCTATTATTTATATGTGGTAAGCGAGAAACCTTACTACTGCAGCATATGTGGGGAAATTAGATACTCCTCGGCCATTCCTAACAGACCAGGATGCCAGGAAGATCATGGAGACCACCTCTGGAAGGAATCTAAAAACGAAATGTCGCCAGAGTAAATATGAGCTCCTCCCGTGTGTTTCAGGCTATGACTGGATCCATTGAGCCAACGTTTAGCAGAAGCAACTATGAAGCGAAATATTGTTTAATTTGTACTCGAGAACTAACAGATTCCAGTCAGCGCTAATGCTATTCTTGGTTTTGTCCTTTGACAGGATAATGGGAACTTGTTTTTCTAGGAATGCCTTTTTCGCCTTCTTCATAATCACTTCGGCGTCGGGAAGTTTTGTCTCGGCAAGTTCTACTAACCGCTCTCCGTTAAATTTATTTTTAACTATCATCGCCGCGATAGCGCTGCTGAAGATATAAGTTAAATGGTTAAGCCCTTTTTCTTAGCGTAGTACAATGTCTTGACGGTCGATAAAACATTATCTTCATTCCATTACTTGTCGATTGGATATTATAAAAAAGTTGCAAGGCTTTCCTTTAAATTTCCATTACGGCTTTTATTTGTTGATACTTGACTTCCTGAATAGGCTGGTAAACATGACAAGATCTCTTGAGAAAAAGCCTTAGAGGAGTGGAACATAATGAGTTTTCAAATCATTTTATCTGTAAGACCATGCATGGAAATGCAGAACGCAACACTGACTTAACTCAAGTACTCGATATACCATCTTAGGATTTCAAAGCAATCTGGGAAAGTCAGGTGAACCCCCTAAAGGATGAAAAGCAAAAACTGCAGAGATTAAGAGTTTAAGCCAAAACATCTTCGCCTGACCACAGTCGTCAGAAAGACGATCAATGAAAATCATGAATGTAGTCAGGGGTATTAGAAATAATATTGGCAGTACAGAAACTTGATAAAAGTCAAGGCAGAAAGATTCATCAATCTTCGACGCCTAGAAAACTATGGCGCTGGGTATAAAAGATTCCAGAAAATCTGGTAACAATGGGTACAGGAAAATAAAACACCTTTCCGCGGTGATATATCGTCCATGAATGGATAACATTGCGGCAAAGCTAAGTTTTTAAATCTTTAGCATACGCAGATTTATCGTGATTTTACTTGAGGCACGAAAGCTAACACTTATATGTCAGGCGCAGTTTTAATCGTATATTACGATATACTAATATTAGTAATTATGGATGATAAAGGAATGTGGCACGGAGTTGATAGAACGCTTCTCCAGTGGTACCCGACTATAGATGATCAAAAGTGCAACAACTGTGGAATGTGTTTATTGACTTGCGGAAACGATGTCTTACGGTGGAACAAAATAGGGGAAAAACCGATAGTGCAAAATCCAGGAAAATGCGTCGTCGGGTGCACGACGTGCGGAAAGCTGTGCCCAGAGAACGCAATCAGTTTTCCTTCGGATCCGAAACAGTTCGTCAGAGAAGTTATCCTGAAATACAAGATTTTTCCACGAGTTAAGCAGGAACTTAACGCAAGAATCCAAAAGTTTCCAGATCATTCAGTTCATTTGAAGGTGATCAAAAAATGAGTGAAGTTGCTGTGCTTAACCCTTTTGCCATATGGCATGGTGTCCCCAGGTCTGGTATTCATTGGGAACCAAGCATTGACGTAGACAGGTGCACTGGCTGCGGTCTGTGCGTTGTTACCTGTGGAGAAAAGAGAAACGTTTTCGGATACGATTTTGAGAGAAAAAAGGCTGTGGTTATGTATCCTGAAAACTGCATGGTTGGGTGCAACAATTGTACCGTGAGTTGCCTATGGGGTGCCATAACACATCCTGATGTTTCGGAGGTAAGGGAGCTGTCAAAGAAACTTCCAATGGATTTATTGAAGAAAGAACTTAATAAAAAACTGGAGGCTAATCCGGGACTTCTTGCCTGACCTATGGGTTATCTGGGAAAAATAATCAACGAAACGCATACCCATTTTTTTCAAACATGGGTACATAGCAAGACGAGAAGTGCTTTTTTTATATTTTAATTGATTTAAAAATCAATATTTTAAAATAAGACCGGTAGGGATATTCTCATTTTATTCTTTGAGAGAAATTCTTATGCGATTCCATTTCTATTTACATTGTTGTTGAGGTTGACCGATAGCATTAATTAGTATATTCTAATATTCTGGCCAGGTACAATAATGGCTGGTAAAATAGCAATTGTAATAAATTCAGGGTTGGATCAGCGCGCAAAGGTTATGTCTGGCCTGCATGTGGCTAAGCGGATACATGATGCTAGGGAGGAGAATAATATTGAAAACGTCGAAGTTTTCCTTTTCACGGGCGGAGTAAGAGCAATGGAATCCGGCAAGGACAATAGCGAGATATTAGAAGCAATTAAGGGACTTCGGGAAGCGGGAATCACGCTGGAAGCTTGCTCAAACCAAGTTAGAAATTGGAACTTGGAGGATATTTTCTCTAAAAATGGCATAAATCTTGAATTTGCGAGGGACGCATTTTCAAGGTACGCAGTAGAGGGATATACCGTAATTTCATTTTAAAGGCACATAATAGAAGGTAAACTAATTGAAAGATGGAAATCTTCCAGTATTTCGAGTGCTTGATACTGAATCCAGCCATGGAAGGTACTCTCGTAAATACAAGGAGATAAGGTTTGTTGATCTGGTGAAATTCCATGGACATGCGTGCGATGGACTTTACAGGGGCAGTTATGCTCTTTCAGTGGCATTTGATGCACTCTTCCCAAATGGAATAATTGACCGAACAGACCTTAGGGCAGTATCTAGAAACAGTCCTTGTCTCGGCGACGCTGCCACTTATCTTACAGGAGCACGCATTCGTTTTGGAACCCAGAATGTGAAGAATACGCCAGGTGTGTGGTATATAATCCAGCGTATATCTACCGGTGAGGCTGTAAAAGTATCCGAAGAAAGCGGATTTTTTCCTGGTGAGATCTTAAATATGGAGGCTACTCTTCTTTCAACGCCGGCAGATCGGCTCGCGAAGGGAGTTAATCAACTGAGAAAAATGCAGGAAAAATGGGTAAAAAATGTACTCTTAACCACTAAACCTCACGAACATTATTACGTGACGGCCATAGATTATATGTGGGAAGAAGTACAGTTTAATAATAAGGGGATTCGCACTGACATTATATTTAAGGACGTGTTATAATACTATGACGCAGACATTGAAAGAACAAAGCATAGAATCAGTTGCCGGAATTATGAAGGCTATGGGAGATAAAAATCGTCTTCATATTCTTTCACTTTTGAGGGAGAGAGAACTCTGTGTATGCGAGCTCACTAACATATGCCATCTCTCACAATCTAATGTTTCCCAGCATCTTGCTAAGCTGAAGTCGAATGGGCTCGTAAAGGAAAGAAGAAACGCTCAATGGGTATACTACTCACTCTGTGATGACAGATTCCCGTTAATTGTTGAAATTCTTAAGCTTCTCCCAGAAACCGCAGAAGACCTTTCAAAACTAGAGAATTCAAGAAATCATCCGGCGTGCAGTCTATAAAAATTATAGAACGGTATTAGGTTTCAATCGAGTTTCCTTGCCTTAGTGCTTTCCTTTCTTCTCAAGCCCCTTGATCATATTTATAGCAACTGAGAGACACACTTCAAATTCAAAGTCTTTTTACTCTCCTAGCAAGATGAATGTTTAATGGATCTTCGGATCCCAAAACAACTTTCCGGCCGTAATACCTTCAAGTAGTGATGCGATGCCTTCCACAACCTGTGCATCAGGAATCTTAGAAAGCACTTCAAGAAGTGAGTTGAGCATTTTCGGATTCCCATTTAACATATAGTCTGCAAGTGCTCTTTTGTTTCCCTCTAGAAATAAGTCCCTTACATGCCAACCCTCTCATTCCATAAACGCTGAATTCCCATCCGCCGCTAATTAATTAATATCAAAGATCATGAAACAAGTGACTTCCTCGAAAACTACGAAAACCTCGTTACTATGCGTGCCACAAATTCACGCTGAGCTAGTTTCCGGCAATATTACGACCCGACAAATAGGCCTCTCCTATCACTATGCATCGAGACAAGATGTCTTGTACGTTCTAAGGAATGAAGAATCATGCGTGGAGTATATACAGAGCGCAAAAGAAAGTAGAAAATTGGCGTGATGTACGATTCTAGCATCATAGAGGAGATCGTTGAGAAATCAAGGAATAATCTGGAGTTCATGCTTCGGAAAGGCCCATTATTGTCTGAAAAGAGGGCAAGAAAAAATATGACCGAAAATTCAACAACTGGTATATCAAAACAGCTTGAAGCCTTGCCTGGAATGCCAAAAAAATGAAAAATTTGGATATGGGAGTACGCAAATTATTGAGGAGATACTGGTGTTGCAGTGCTAAACCCAAGAAAGAAGCATCGTCTCCACATGACCACACACAAATACCTGAAGAAAATGCTGGAGCAGCATCATTCAGTATACTTTGTATTCGTGCGCCCCACCCATGAGTATCTGCCCTGCGCACTGGTACGCCCGCATCCATCCCAGGACGCAGCAATACAGGAGGCAAAGAAGGTGAAATTTTTTCTAGTGCATAATCCAGCGGGAATGGAGCTGATGCTCCGGTCGGGATTTGGACCCGAGTCGAGGGATTGAGAGTCCCTAATGCTTGGCCTGGCTACACTACCGGAGCTTGCGATGCTGATTGAAGAGACGGATTTATTTCTTTGCCTGTCTGTTCACGCAGGCCAGAAAATTTTAGCAAGTTCGACGATAACTGCAATGGCTATACCTATGTATATCACAAGCTTTGGATCAAGGGCAGGACCTGTAATTTCTTCCTCATCAAAATACCTGATCAGTCCGGCTCCAGACTGAAATCCCTCGTTCTTCTTGTCCGCCATTGCGGCTTCATAGAAATTTGAGATTTAAGCTTTTGTGTCTTGAAAGCGTGCATGTACCAATTGGAATAAATATCTCCACGAAATTATGCAGCCAGTTAAATTGAAGAAATCGGACAAGATATGGATAACTATCACCGCTGTCATTCTGGTAACGTTGATAGGTGTTACAGTTTACTCCGGCGTTTGGCCCCCCGTAAGCGTGGTGGAATCAAGCAGTATGCAGCATTCTTCATACTGGACGCCAAACGGCGTATACACTGGAGACATTGTTTTCATTAAGAAAGTGACATCGCCGACTAACCAAATCGTTACGTACCTAGATGGGTCTGAAACAGGATATTCAACATATGGAGAATATGGAAGCGTCATACTCTACAGGTCAACCAATGGAAATACGATCATACACCGTGCGATGTTTTACCTCACCTGGAACGGAAATTCCCCAGTGGTTGAAGGATACACAAACCAGTCCTGGATTACTGTAACGCAGAATTACGTGAGGCTAGACAATGTGGGATACTCCCATAGAAATCTGGTGGTTGAGATCAGCGGAATGGTAGGGGAGAGCGGGTACATTACCGTTGGAGATTACAACTTGGGCTCAGCAACTAGATCAGAATTCAACGGCGCCCTGAATGGGTACATTGTCGCGGACCAGAATGTAGGTATAACAAGTGAACCGGTGAAGTATTCCCAGATCATGGGGGTGGCTTTTGGCGAAATACCCTGGTTCGGTCTGATAAAACTTAACTTCCTGAGAGCCTATGGGGAATGGCAGTATTATAATGACGTCCCCCAGAATAGCTATTTGTATCTTGGGATCTCCATCGCAGTCATCATTGCGGCGATAGGTATTCCTGTTGGTTACCTGGAATGGAAGAAAAGAAGAAACTGGAAACACTAAATCGTTGTTGCCCCGCCGGCCACCTTGAGCGGAACAGCTTGAACTCCGTGTTTTTCTGCAATTTCCAGCACAGCTACGAGATTTTTCCTTTCTACGGGGACAAAAACATTGGTTCCGCCAGTCACTATGTAGCTCATCCAGACATTGTTACGGGCTTTTTTCACTGAATCCATAAGAGACCTCATTTCCCTAGTTATGATCCTTACACCCATACTTTCGCTCAGCCTGTGATATTCCTCCGTATCAGCCATAGCCATCTCGAATATACCCTTTATATCTCTGTCCTCTGCTAGCTTCCTGATCTCGTTTCCCTTTGACTTTGTTCTGGATACCCTTTCCGGATAATCCGGACTTTTTACCATATTCTCGTGGATATCGTCAGATGGTCTCCTGGAAGCTGAAAATTTACAGCCGATAACAGCATAATCTCTGAAGGCAGATTCGTCCAGAATCTTCTCCGTGAATACTGCAGATCCATTGCCTTCAGTGATCGTAAGGCCGCCGTATATGCTTCGTCCAACGCTTTCTGATATCACGCGAAGATCATTCTCGATCCCGTAGAGAGAGACATCGTAAGGAATTATGTTCTCGATACACTTGCCGACAGCAGCTGCAGCGCCATCTGAACTTCCCGAGATAACCGATCTGTTTAACGAAGAAAATGACACGTGTTCATCCCCCTTCATCCTGAGTTTCATGGATATTTTATCAGCGTAGCTGTTTATTATTGTAAACGGAGATCTGTAATCAATTGAACCATCGATCGGAGAACCATTGACGTAACCCTTCTGATCCTCACTCACGAAGAATGATGTTTCAACCCTTATCTTTTCCTCAATTCCGGTATAGGCTATCCCGGCGGATGTGTGCATCGGATATCTACGCTGTTTATCGGATATGCCACCAAGTAGGATTATGCCCATTGTGGGATAAGCTATTGAAGATGAGACTATATTACCATCAAGGTCAGCTACCATGTATCGGTCATCGATTCGAAATGATATATCTTTATCTTCGCTTTTTTTGAAACAATGAGCACACAAAGCTAAAAATAAACTTGTGAGATACCCCAGCGGAGTTGATATTTATTGCCTGACGAAGAATCAGCAATGATGGACTTTATTGGGATTAAGAATAGTGAAGAACTGTTTTCAGACATTCCCGTTTCAGTTAGGAAAGGCGGCATTCCCATCAACAAGGGGATAAGTGAGTTTGAAGTAATGAAACTTGCTGAAGAAATAGGATCCGCAAATCGCGGATTCGACTTTGCAAATTTCATGGGTTGCGGAATTTATGACAGGATAATACCTGCCGCTGTGGACTCAATTATTGGGAGATCAGAGTTCATCACGTCTTACACGCCATACCAGGCTGAATTCTCTCAGGGGATGCTTCAAAGCCTTTTTGAGTATCAGAGCCTGATATCCGACCTTATGGGGATGGACATGACAAATTCATCCATTTATGATGGTGCCACTGCTCTGGGAGAAGCTGTAAGGATGGCTCACAGGATAAATGAGAAAAACGAAGTCCTGATCCCGGAGAACATATACAGATCAAAAATGGATGTAATACACAGTTATTCGTCAGGTCTGAATCTTAAATTTATTAAATATTCTTTCAGGAAGGATACTGGCTGCATTGATCTTGACGATCTTTCCTCGAAAATTACGACCAATACCTCTGCAATAGTATGCGAAAACCCGAATTCATTTGGAATAATTGATCCAAATGTGTCAAGAGTACAGGAAATCAAGAAGGACGCTTTGCTAATATCATACGTTGATCCGATTTCCCTTGGGGCGATAGCGCCTCCTGGTTCGTACGGCGCAGACATTTCAGTTGGAGAGGGTCAGCAGCTTGGGATACACCGGCAACTTGGCGGCCCACTTCTCGGACTTTTCAGCTTCAGGAAGGAATACCTGAGGAAATCCCCCGGGAGGATTATAGGCCTCACATCAGACGTGAACGGCAAGAGATCCTTTGTCATGACAATACAGACAAGGGAGCAACACATCAGGCGTGAGAAAGCAACAAGTAACATCTGTTCCAACCAGGCACTCATGGCCCTCGCTTCTGCAGTATATCTATCAATCGTTGGATCCGATGGGTTGAGGAAGATTGCAAACGTTACAATCTCAAACGCGAAGAAGCTCAGGAACACCATATCAAAGATAAAGGGTTACAACGCAGACCTATTTTCAGGGACATCGTTTTCAGATGTTATTGTAAAGATGCCTGCAGATCCTGTTAAAGTGCAAAAGCAGCTATACGAAAAGGGCATCCTCGGACCCGTACCTTCGGCCATGCTGTTTCCCGATCTTGTCTCATTTAGGAAAGCCGGTTTCTTTTCTGTTACTGAGAAGAATACGGATAAGCAAATTAACAATCTCGCAAAGGCACTGGAGGCGATTAGATGAATTTTCACCAGGCCACCTATGATGAAAGGCTCCTGAATGAATTCAAGTCCGGTTCCACGTACAAGATACCTGGAGACGGAAGCGATGCACAAAAGCTTATCCCTGTGGAAATGCAGAGGAATACACTGAAAATCCCTGGGGTTGCTGAATATGACGCTGTCAGGCATTTCACCAGGCTATCACAGATGAACTACAGTGTTGATCTTGGTATATATCCACTTGGATCTTGCACAATGAAGTACAACCCGAAATATGCAGACAAAATCACCTCACTGGAACAGTATTCTGAAATGCACCCACTGCAGCCAGAATACAGCATCCAGGGGTCACTCAGGATCATGTACGAGCTGCAGGAATACTTGAAGAAGATAGCAGATATGGATGCTGTGACATTGCAGCCGCTTGCGGGAGCGCATGGAGAGTTCACCGGCATACTGATTGTCAGGAAATACCTTGAGGACACAGGCCAGCTTGATAAAAGAAATGAGATAATAGTGCCTGACTCTGCACACGGGACAAATCCGGCATCCGCTGCTATGGGGGGTTTCAATGTTGTGGAAGTGCCTTCAGACTCTACCGGCATGGTTGACGTTAATGCCTTGAAAGCTGCTCTCAGCGAAAGGACAGCTGCATTCATGATAACCAATCCAAGCACTCTGGGAATGTTTGAAAGGGATATAGTGGAAATTTCAAAACTCGTTCATGATGCAGGAGCCCTGCTGTATTACGATGGTGCTAATTTCAACGCCATCCTTGGCATTACTTCCCCGGGAATAATGGGATTCGACATCGTTCACTTCAACCTCCATAAAACATTTGCCACACCCCATGGAGGAGGCGGGCCCGGAGCTGGACCAGTCGCAGTTAAAAAGAAACTCGAAAAATATCTTCCGGTGCCGAGGATTGGATTTGACGGCAGCAAGTATTTCGAGGACTATTCTTCCGAGAAGACCATAGGCAGGATCTCACCTTACTTTGGTGCTTTCGCTGTTCTGCTCAGGGCATGGGCATACATAACCTACCAGGGCTCTGACGGGCTTGAGAAAAGTTCCAGAAAGGCTGTATTGAACACAAATTACATTACAAAGAGACTATCAAAGCACCTTTCAGACCCCTATGGCGGAATTAAGAAACATGAAGTTGTCCTGTCTTCGGCGAATACGCCAGAAAGAGCTCTTGATATTGCTAAGTACCTGATAGACAATGGTGTGCACGCACCAACAGTGTACTTCCCTCTCATAGTGAAGGAGGCGTTGATGATCGAACCAACGGAGAGCGTAAACAAGGACGACCTTGACACATTCTGCGATGCCGTAATAGGTGCTTTGAAAGCCGGACACGATGATCTACTGCACAGGCCAAAAAATCTATCTGTTGGAAGAATAGATGAAATAAAAGCTGCCAAGGATCAGGTTCTTACCTGGTCCCTGCAGAAATAACTATTTTTCTAATCCACTTTTTTGATCGCACTACCAAGGAATTTCAGAAAACTGAACATTACGCTCATTCCAGCCGCAACTTCAGGATCCTTTAGCATTGACATGAGCTTCAGGGCAGATAACCTATCTGGGTTCTTTGCAGCATCTACCATAGATTCGGTCGCGTCCGGTAGATTGTACATAATAGCTTTTACCATGTCTGACGTTCGTTCATCTGACAGAGCATGAATCAGACTGACTGCAGTATTAGCTGACTTCAGCATGCCGTAGATTAGTTCCTTTGAAGAAAAGAACTTCCCCATGAACTCTATATCAGTAGGAACGTACCCGGATGACACACTGTTCAGAAGTTCTACCAGTCCTGCCTGCTTCATCTTCTTTAATAAGGTCAGGAGCGATTCAATGAGATCCGCATTTGCAAGCAAGTCCTTGATAAGAGGTTCGAGACTGTCTTCGTTGTCGGTCATTTCATTCACCTTACATTATCCCCCTGACCATACCTGAGAAGTAAGTATCAGCTGATGTCCACTTGAATATGTAATCAAGCTTGCTCTTGAAGTTGGCTTTTGCATTTTTTTCATAGCTGAACCAGAGGGAAATTGCCTCGTTCACACCAGTAATGGTATAGCACGCGCATTCGCCATTATAGTCATCCTCATACACCGCGCCACCCACTTCCGAAGCAATATGGTGTGAGAGATACCCGGATTGGAAGTGTGCCGCAGCCCCGGCCTTCGATACTGGGAGGTTAGTGGCGTCACCAATGACAAAGACATCGTCGTATTTCCCATAATTAAGCTTGTGCCTGTCTACATCAATATATCCAGATTCTCCTGCGAGGCCAGAATCTGTTATAACCTTCTGCCCCCTGTGCGGCGGTACCAGAATTAGCATATCGTACTTTACCGATTCGCCTTCTAGAGAGTTCACAACCTTATTTTTGGGATCCACAGTTTCCACATTGAACATCGTGTGAGTAATAATGCCCCTTTCCTGAAACAGCTTGTCGACAAAAACAGCCACTTGTGGCATTGTGAATACGCGATTGAGTGGATATGTGTAATGTATGTTTATCTTGTTTCTTATCCCTCTTTTCCTGAAATAGTGATCAAGCAGGAACGTGAATTCGTATGGAGCCGGAGGACATTGTATCTCTGGGCTTGCCTGCCCTATAACTATGTCTCCGCCATTGAATTTTGCAAGATCCTCCTTCAAGGAAAGTGCTGCCTGCAAGTTGTAGAAATGTTTCGCTTCGCCTTCATAGCCTGGCACATCCTCCGGTGTTAATCTGTCACCGGTTGCAATAGCGAGATAATCATAGGAGTATGATTTGCCAGACTTCACTGTAACAAATCTTTGATCAACATCAATTCTCACCACTTCATCCTGAATATATTTCACACCGGCATTGAACAGAAATTCCGAGTTCTTTACGCTTTTCCTGTAATCCAGAAGACCAAATGGTATCTGTACCCCGTCAGGCTTGAAATAATGCTTCTTCGAATTGCCTATTACAACAATTTCTAGTTCATTCTTATTCGTTAGAAAACGGAGCTTGTTTGCCAGGATTGTCCCGGCGGCTCCATCCCCCAGAATAAGTGCTCTCTTCTGGCTATACACTTATATCCTCTACCTTACCTTCTTCAGGACAATTTCTACATACCCGTCCCTGTCGTACACGCCAATTAACTCATTGCCGCTCTTCTTAATCCAGGCGGGGGCATCGACCTTTGTCCCATTGTCAGAAGAGTAGAGAGAGATCACATCTCCAACTTTAGCCTGCTTGTATCCCTTTATGAGTTCCATGAGGGGCCCTGGACAGAAACTGCCCCTTGCATCTATAACCTTAGTAGGTTTTACTTCCTCAGCCACTTTAACCACCTTTATATAAACAGGGTCATCTTTGAATCTTTCGCCATCGCAACGAATTTCCCTACGCCTATGATCTCATCAATGATCGGATCTAGGTCTTCCTTCTTCAAATCCATCAAGTCTGCAAACATTGCGCAACCGTACACCTTCACATTTCCAACTTCCTTTGCCTGCCTGAGCATATCCATGAATGACGGAATTTTCTTTTCCATCATCTTTTTCATGACTTCCTGTTCCATACCCTTTCCATCGTAGCTGAGGGTCATCTTCCCGCTTCCATTCTTCTTGAACTGCATGAGCCCCCAAAAACTTACGAAGATGTCCACCTCCATATCATTCGCAACTGCACCTGAGGCAATTATTGCTCCTGCCATTAATTTGTCAGATGTCCCTGACACTAGCAAAAGTGACATTTTTTCGGCCATACGATCACTAGTTAGATTATTAGTAAGTAACATAATAATAGAGAGCCGAACATGTAAGCGACATTAATCTGGATTAGCGAGAGATATCTCACCAAGACAGTTTATCACACCATATTTTAATTCTCAAAAGTGTTTATGATTTTTAGTGTAATGGCATAATGACGTAAAATATAAATAAAAATTAGTTAAGATTGGAACTTCGTCTTTTCGTTACCATATGTTTTCTCAAGTCTGTTGATTGTTTCTATGGAACCTCTTACCTTGCCAGAGTCGAGGGGTTCTATATAGGAAATCATGACCTTTGATGTTTTGACATTATTCTGTATCTCGTATACTGCCCTGAAAGCTAGATATTCATAGTTCTTTTCCAGAACCAGCAGCCTAGACTTCTTACCCATCAGGTCTGAATATAACTTATACTCCCTCATAAGCTCTTTTACAAGTTTCTCTGATTCTTCTGGATTGCTTTCAAGTTCCGCGATCTCGCTATCTGAGAGGTTTATGATCTTGTTAATCTCTTTCCGGAGGTTCAATTCCTTTTCCTCTCAGCGATTTCGCCAATGATTCCCATGCTGTGTCTGATTTTTCCATGTCCGCTTCAGCTTCCATGAATCTCTGCCTTTTCCTTTCCACATTATCCTCGAGATCAGATATCTCAGCCTTCAGCTTCTGAGATTGCTCCTTAAAATTCAGGATTTCTTCTTCCAGTTTCTGCTTAACACTCATGTAAAACTCAACCTATATTGTCTTAAATCTCTTGACTGAAACTTCGTAGATTTCACCGTCTGAGCCAAGGGCATTTAGAACCTCATCCACCTGCGACCTCTCTACATTGTCCTTTACGGCCGCAGCCAGGATATCGTCGTACCTGCAACCCTTTCCGTCTTTATCATTTTTCTTAATGGCAGAGAGTATAATCTCCTTCAATTCGGCGTTCTGGCTACTTTCTTGGCTAAACTTAAGAACGCTGTCTGCAATCTTTGAAAATTCAGGATAATTGTAATCTGGGTAGAACTTCTTTGCTCTGACTGCACTTTCAGCCTCCTCTTCTGAGTAACCAAGAGAGAGAAGATGACGCGCGTCAGCATCCACCGCCTTCTGAGCTTCTTTGATGGCGTAAATCTTTCGCTTTGCGATCCAGACGGTCCTGGATTTCCACATCTCCATGCCTGCAGGGTCGACACGTGCGACAATTTCTGGGTTGATATTGAAGTAAAAGGCCCCCTCTTCCGTTCTATATGGATTTATCCTGCCCATTATCATCACAGCCGAGTCCTGGTCAATGGAATCGAGCA
Source organism: Thermoplasmataceae archaeon (assembly GCA_038729425.1). Lineage (NCBI taxonomy): Archaea > Methanobacteriati > Thermoplasmatota > Thermoplasmata > Thermoplasmatales > Thermoplasmataceae > Thermoplasmataceae archaeon. Next base: position 271,426 of record JAVYSB010000001.1, read on the forward strand.
CATACTTGGCTTCTGCGTTGAATCCCGAAGAAAAAGCACTTACGTAGAAAGCGCCAGCATTATCAGCCACCGTAGCCTTCGTTAGAGTATCGTCCACGGTTTTGGATGTTATCATTCCGGTGATCAGAATTCTCCTGATACGCGTGCCAAGTGGCGTTATAATATATGGCTTTGTCTGTTCTTCCGGGTTCTGATCTTCAATCACCTTTGTGTCCTTGAGCTCCTTTGAGAGCACCCATCTAGAGGGTTCCCTTTTTTTCCCTGTTATCAAAAGTCTCCCTCCACCGGTGCAGAAATCAGCTTTACCTCAGCTGCAGTCACTTTCCTGAAAGATTCTACCCTGAACGAAAGGTCTTCCTTCATCCTCCTGAACTCTCCGGTGGCAAATACCGACATCCCAATGAGGCCATTCCTTATGTTTGTGTGGATTTCGGCCCTCTTTCTTTCATCAGAGTTTTTAATTGAGTCTCCGGTCAGGCCCAGGAATGGGAGCAATGACGCAGATCCTGCGCTGCACTGAATCACCCCCGTCCCATCGTCGACAGTGAAATATGCGAAAATATCTTCGATTTTGTCAGCGTTGGGGTGGTCTGGACAGGAACCGTTCTGAATTGTTTTGAAGCATTGCGAGCACCTGTATACAATCCCGCTTTTCTCGCCAACTGAAACGACGAATCCTGCAATAGAAACCCCCCCGAAAGGGTTCCTGATTTCCTGTAGCTGGTATACCCTGCTTGCTGGAATTGATATTTTTTCGGCGCCAGTAATCTCCGTTTTGTCACTAACGGACAGGGAGAGCCTTCCATTGAATTCAGTCACCCTCGCACCTATGAACCTCAGTGGTTTGTTTTCTTCAATCTCCCTGCCGAATGAAGAAAACTTCACTTTTCCCGTTACATCTTCTATAAAACCCTGATAAACTTTCTGGAGCTTCCCCTCTCGATCGTATTCCCTTGCCTTGATTCCAGTCACGATGCCTGAAACATCGACGTACTGGTCCTTCAGTGAAAGGTCCCGGATATTGTATTTTCTGTAAACTCTCTTTACTTCCATTTCGCTATTTGGATCAAGAATGATCTGCGATCTTGAATCTAAATAGACCCTAAGGCTATCATTATACTTCTTTGTGTAGACGTTCTTCATGTCCACGACATCTCCTGCTTTCAGACTGCTAGGAAATGCCCAGGCAGTATAGGGGATTGTGCCCGTCTCGTCTCCAAGATATCCGTAAAAGTATGTGCTTTCACCTCTTTCATTACGTATATTTCTGCTGTTTATGCTCATCACCTTGGCTTTCATGGTGATATCCTTCATCTCTTCGATAAGTTCTGAAATCTTTTGTCTTGGCATAGAAACACCTACATGTACATTCCTTCGTCGCCCATCTTTCCCGGCATTACTTCTTTGAGGATTGCCTCGGACTCATCTTCCTTAAAGCCGATTCGCTTGACGAGGTAAGCCTTGATCTCATCTCTTGATTTTCCCTCCTGAATAAGACCGTTGATCATCATTATCATCCTGTCTGTAACCTGTCTCTTGAACTGTTCCTCGAGCTTCAAAGTTTTTACCATCATGTATAGGGCAGACAGAAGCATGTTGAAACTTTCATTGAGTTCAGTCTTGGTCAGGGACATAGTCTGGATATCTGATCTAGCCACGATTTCCTCATTTATACCCTCAAGCATGAATTTGACGAGTTCCGCCTGGTTGTTAAGCAATAAGAGCGCATGGTAAGTCGCCAACCTGACGACTGGGTCTATCACTGCAGTCTCGATGCCCGTTCTGACCTTAATGTGCAATGTGTCTGGATGAAAACCCACGTATATCGTGAATGGGATCTTTTCGTTCACCAGTTTCACTCGACCATCTTCTTCACTGATTATCCACTTCAGATCCACTAGGTTTGAAGAGTCATTGTTGCCGGAAGAAAGCCAGTTTAGTATCTGCTCTTTTATGTCCATATCGTGATTTTCCTATGTGATTGAATCATATATTACTTTCTAAACACGTTATAAATAACTGAATGAAATTACCCGCTGTGACTGAGGCATGGCTAGAAAATTAGCTTACGGTGCAACCGTCATGGCCGGCAGGCTCTTCTATGCCATGAACTGGTACAATGTCTCTCCCGCGCTGGGCGATATAAGTTCCACATACCATGTCTCATTTTCCCTAACTGGCATAATATTTGCCGCTTTTCTCGTTGGCGCTGGCATATTCCAAATTCCAGCTGGCATCATTGCCTCGAAAATAGGAGGTAAGAACACATCAGTGATAGGCCTGATCGTAATGTCGGCAGCTGCGGTGGGCTCTGCGCATTCGCCCACATTTCTAGTATTCACGGTCATGCGCTTACTTACGGGCGTTGGCGCGGCTTTCTTCTTCTCATCTGCCATAGGAGTACTTAGCGAGATCTATTTTGAAAAACTACCACAAATGATGGGGCTATACAACGGTTTTTTCAGCATAGGCGCAGGCGTTGGAATTTTCGCTATGGGACCATTGATTTCGTTTATGGGATGGCAAAATAGCCTGACAGTGAGCGGATTGATCACGCTTGTAAGCGCGATCCTAATGTATGTAATTGTTCCACCGAGCCACAAGGGGGACAAGTTGGATATATCAAAGATAAAGATCAGGATCTTAGACAAGAGGATATGGTTTATAGCCCTTGGTTTTGCTGGCCTGTGGTCCCTGAATTTCACCATCGGCGAATACTTCAGACCGTTTGCAGTTAGCTACGGTTACTCCGGGTTTATAGCAGGGTTGATGGCTTCCATGATAATGTTCCTTGGTATTATTGGGGGCATGCTGACATCGGCCTTCAGGAAGAGCAGGCCAATCAGGACTTCTGTCTATCTTACAATGATCGTGTCATTTTCCCTGTTCCTGTTATTGTTAAACAGCTCTTTGAGCCTCTGGACTTCCGTTGTCATTAACGGGGTGTTCAGCGTAATCATTTTTTCCCTTGAATACACGGCCGTCATACGGCTGGACGACGACCGGAGGTATGTTCCGCTCAATGTTGGACTAATTAACTCCATACAGATCGGGATTGGATCGCTGATTCCCCTGGTATTTGCGTTCCTAATACCATTTGGTTATGCAGTATCCTGGATCTTCCTTGCCGTTTTCTCACTGATGACCCTCCCGCTCGTGTATTTATTTAGAATCCGTTAGTGAAAGACAGATGAACTCATCTAACCCAGTGCGACTCAAGCCTCTTTTTCATGTCCTCCAGATGTGCCTGGGACACCCTTGCCTTTGACTTGACCGGGATGCGTTTAGTCTTACCCATATAAGCGGCATTGGTTACGGTGATGTGGCCACATTTCAAGCAAACAACCCCAAAGGGGAGGAACCTCTGCCTGCTGATTTCACCTTCCATCACCTGGGCATATCTCAAAGGTGAGACCTGACCAGTAGGTTTTACGTCTTCCAGGGCCAGAAGCCTCAGGTCTGTGACGCTTTCTCTCACGTACAGAGATTTTACAGACCTGCTCCGGCAGAGCGAGCATATTTTTACCTTCTTCATTTATTATCTTAGTATACTAAAATATTTTAGTATACATAAAGTTTTCACAGAAATTTCTGAGATGTTATACGTATTGAAAAACACATTATCTGCAGGATATGAATGATAATATCATTAATTCTCCTTGCTGGTAAGTGTAACCTTTTAGGATTCCCAAGATTGAGGGATTTTAACAATCTATGAAAAAAAGAATTCTGAAGCTATTCTGGCGGCTCCCCTCGGATCTTCTCTATGTATAGCGTGCCCAGATCGAATGATGGTGAAAATTGCAGCTGGAAAGGCTTGCTTCAGATCGTTGTTCATGCGTAGGCCAAAAATGTCGTCGTATTCCGCAACAACCATATTGACGCGGGCATTGGAGCGCCTTCCCTTAACCGAAAAGCCGATCAAATTTGGTATAAGATAATACAACCTTTCTGTATTAATGGGGTGGGATCTGTCGTAGGCTTCAATCTCTTTCCTGTGTTGCTCCAGAAATTCAGGAGAGAAAACATCGTTAGATACCCTTTTTGATGAACTGGCCCATGCTGAAACCCTATCAAGGACCTGGGAATCAATCTCAGAAGCTGGGGAAAGGAGTACCGCTCCCAATATGTTATCAGAATCATTCAGCATGATTTCTTCTATTATGATGGATCCAAGGCTGACACCTATGGCGTAGAATTTGTCCAAGCCTTTAGATCCCATGAGAGAAATCAGCTCCTTAACTAGATCAGGCAAAGTTATTGAAAAATCATCACTGCCTCCGTGACATGGCAGATCCACAAGGACGCGTGTACAGTCACGATCAATTGCGCGGGAAATCGGGATCATGGATTCCAGGTCTCCCCCGAGGCCATGAAGTATTAGAACACCGACCCCTTCACCGTGTATCTCGTATCTTAGGCGATTTCCACTGATGAGTCTGTAATACATGAAATGATCACCCTTTATCATACCTTAAGCAGGAAGGGTTCATCTAGCTTCATCTTCCTGGTCTCCTTGAGCAAAATTGTAAGGCCTAAAGCCACAAACATAATGACGCCTATTATGACAAACAGATAGGAATTGCTGGTTGTTACAGTGGTAGCGCTGCCGATTATTAGCACTCCGATTACTGCACCAAGCTTACCCATCATTGCCGCGAGACCATAGGCGCTCGATCTATACTCTGTTGTGGCTAACTCGGCTGGGAAAATTCCCACGGTTGCTCCCGGCCAGGCTGCAGAGAATTCCGAAAATGCAAGGACAACGACGAGGAGATAGGTTGCGAAGGTGTAGGGGATCAGGATTATCCCGATACCCATCCCAAGAAATCCAAGCATCTGGATGTACCTCCTGCCGATCCTGTCAACAATCATAATGACTATAGCGCCACTAGCGAGACCAATTATCAGGAAAATAGAGGTCGCAAGTGCAATCCCGGAATCTGGCGCGAAATTACTGCCCTTAAGAATACTGGGTACCAATAAACCGACTCCATATGAACCCAGATCGAAGATCAACCATATTATAGATGTAAGTATTGTGAAGACCGCAGCCTTTCCATGAAACATTTTCCTAATATTTCTCTTCTTCTCCGTCCTCATCACGTTCTCCCATCTCTCAGACTCTGGCATAGACATCCTAGCGAACAGGACAATTACAGCGGGTATGAGGCCAATCCCGATCATGTACCTCCAACTGCTGTTCGGAAAATTGAGGAAAAAGAGCAGCATGGCAATCAGACCGCTCGTCAGTGCCCCTGCAAAGAAAGCAACGTTTGAGAAGGAAAGAAATTTTCCCCTTAGATTCTCCGGAGCCATCTCTGCGATGTAAGAGTTTGAAATGGGATAATCTGCCCCAATGGAAATCCCCATCAGCACCCTCAATAGAATAATGATCAGAAGGTTGGATGTGACCACTGATCCAAGTCCAAATATTACGAAGAAAAGGAGGTTGTACATGTAAACACGCCTCCTCCCGAACCTATCCGCAAGATACCCTATGGAAATAGCCCCAATTATGGTTCCCAGTATGAGCGAGTCTATCAGGAGAGAAGCGTCAAACTGAGAAAGATTGAGGTCAGGCTTCATCACAAGAACCGCTAGAGACACAACTGTGAGCTGGTATCCATCAAGATACATTCCAGCTGAGGACATAAGCAGTAACCTGTAAGGAGAAATAGTTCCTTTCGTCATTTGATAGATAACGACAGGAATACTATAAAATAATCCCATAGTGCGCTATATATTCACAATATGTTACGATATCTTGCTAAATCTCCTCGATTACCTAAGACGAAGGTTTGTACCTGATGTTCAGCAGGCTTCGACGCTCACTGCCAGTTCTTTATACTCTACAAGCATATACAACTGGATAATATGGAGACCCTCAAATGTCTGACGGATAATCCCGATCTTCTGATGCCTGAATACGGTGGAAACAGCATCCTAAACCTGTCTGTCTCAATAGCTAAGAGGTTTGGCGTTAAAAGACCCGGGAGAGGACTGAAAGACCTTGATCTCAATAAAAAAGTGATTATGGTGCTTCTGGACGGCTTTGGGTCACACATAATGAAGAATTCTGGCATTTCTGATACTTACAGGCCAATTACAACCGTATTTCCCTCAACAACTTCTTCAGTGCTCGCTACCATAGCCACTGGCATGCCACCCGCAGATCACGGTCTAATCGGCTACATCGCATTTTCTCGTGAACTAGGAACCAGGATCAATGTTCTCGACTACACTTTACCTGGAACTGGGTCTTCCGTCGAAAAACTTGGAAAAATGTCTGCGGTATTTGGTGAGATCAAACCAATTGCGTCCGAACTGGATTCCGCAACCGCCATAGCTATCATTCCTCACTACCATACAAGGAGCCCCCTGTCACTTGCACTTTATGGAGGAGCAAAGGTTGCCGGCTACCTCAACCTGTGGGATGCCCTAGCCCAAGTACACTTCAGTGCCGCCCAGGGTATGGATTACATATTCCTCTATGTTCCATACATAGATACTGCCGCACACGTGTATGGGCCGTATTCGGAAGCGACTGCCATTACGGCTAATGAAATTTATTCTGCTGTCAGGAAATACCTGTCGAAGTTGACCAAGAACTATGACGTTCTCATAACTGCAGATCATGGGCACATAGAGGTATCTGATAATATCTACCTCGATGCGGACAGAGAACTCATGGAAAAGCTTGAGGTGCCTCCTTATGGCGATGTGAGGATGATATCCCTCGATTCTCGGGAGGATATTACACCATATATTCGAGGGAAATATGAAAATCTCCCAACGTTTTCCCGTAAGGAAGTGTCACCCTTATTCGGCGGACAGGAGAACAATGTAATCAAGAGAAGGGTCGGAAGCTATGTTGCTGTGGCTACTGACAGGAAAGCATATCTTACAAAGAGCCTTCGGGATGAGAACGCTACCCTCAAGGGCCACCACAGCTCACTTTTCATGGAAGAAATGGAAATACCTCTGGTAATTCTCTAAGGACCCAGATATTCTGTCTGTTGCCAGCATGTTTAATGTTGGTGAAAGAAATACCTCCGCATGAAAGTTGCAATAGCAGTTGACGGTGATATTGTCAGTGGCCCGGGAGAGGCTGCAGAGGTCAGAATTTATGATCTCATCAATGGACACAGACTCATTGAAAGCTATGAGAATCCGGCTCTAACGGCCAAGGCAGCGAAAGGAATTATCATGTTGAAATCCGCTTTAGACAGGGGAGCTGAATCCATTATTGTTTCAGGGATAGGTCAGCATGCTTTCACGTACACATCTGGAAGATTGAGACTATTCCTTGGGAATGGGATGACCGTTGACCAGGCACTCTCCAATTTTGAGTCCGGGAAGCTCCATGAACTGACTGGGGCCACGCACGATCATGGAAATCACGAACAAAACTGATTGATCTCGTTAATTTCTGGGGCATTTGCAATGCTTAAATAAAAGAGGAGACGTGATTGAAGATGCTGATGTGATTTTTTAGATATCACATGATGCATATAGACTGAACATGTAAAGCGGGGCCATCCCATGGTTAATTCTCAGCTTGGTGGAAATTTCCGCATCGAAGAATGCGCGATCTGTTTTAGTGATTCCGGCGGTTGCAATTCCGGATTGATTCATTATCTTTGGCACTGGATTGGGAACAGCCCGCTTGAACCAGGCTAAGAATCCCAGTGGCAATCTACCCTTCCTGGAGGAGACCTTAGCTCAGATGATGTTGTAATCGTTTTGGATTCATTGTTAAGTTTGGGGTCCGGAAACATTAAACCCATAATTTGGCGTCTAAAAAAGATTCAGTTAAGAACTATTCGCAAGAGAAGAACCTGTTTAATACCTCCTTAATATACCCTATACCAGATACGCTACCATTCCTTCGACATGTAACAAGCGGTGATTATGGCGTGAGAGATTGAAAACGAGGAGATGAGAGAAGATGGAATACAAGTGGGTAGTTCTAAGCAATACCACGCTGGGTGTACTCATGTCCTCGCTTGACTCCAACATTGTTCTAATTGCCCTCCCGGACATAGGAAGATCAATGCAGGGAATGACCACCCTAGATCTTCTTTGGGTTCTGCTGGGTTACCAGCTCGTAGTTGCGTGTGTCCTTGTCAACTTCGGCAGGCTCTCTGATATGTTCGGGAGGGTAAGACTCTACAATATGGGCTTCGCCCTTTTCACTGTAGGATCTGGATTATGCAGTATCTCACAGACGCCTGAAGAGCTTATAGGATTCAGGGTTGTGCAAGCAATCGGTTCCGGTTTTCTCTTCTCAAACAGTGCTGCAATAATAACTGACGCGTTTCCTACAGAGCAACGTGGAATGGCCTTGGGAGTAAACCAGGTCTCCATCGTGGTGGGATCGGTTTCAGGCCTCATACTGGGTGGGGTCTTGTCACAAACCCTTGGGTGGCAGTCCATATTCTGGGTGAATCTTCCAATAGGAACCTTTGCCACCATATGGGCACACCTCAAACTAAGAGAACTTTCTAACCCGTCTCACACACATAACCTAGACATTTCTGGAAATCTTACATTTGCGGGAGGAGTTTTTTTGCTGCTCATTGGCCTTACCCTTTATGCCATTGCCGGTCTTTCTTTGCTGTTCACCACCTTGATCCTGGCATTTTCTGCCATCCTCTTAGCAGCTTTCGTGTATATCGATAGCCACCGTAAGGATCCGATGTTCGACCTGACCCTGTTCCGTAACCATGAATTCACGTCCGGTAACGAGACAATTTTCCTTAATGCGCTTGCGAGGGGTTCATTCATTCTGGTGATGGTTTTCTACCTGCAGGGTCCAATCATGGGTATGGGTGCCGAACAGGCTGGTATCTTTCTCATTCCAATGTCCGTCTCACTTTCTATTATGGGTCCAATAAGCGGGATACTTTCCGATAGGTTCGGACAAAGAATGTTCGTCGTAGGTGGACTGCTGCTGTCGTCCATTGGATTTCTTCTTATGACACGGATCGGTTATGGCTTGACCCTGACCCAAGTCCTGCTGCCGCTTGTTTTAATCGGAGCCGGCATGGGAATGTTCGCATCTCCAAACAGGTCATCAATAATGAATTCCGTCCCCGGTCATCGTAGAGGTGTCGCCTCAGGTATAAGCACCACGCTTACCAATGTCGGGGGTACCGTCAGCATCGGCCTAGCTTTCATCTTGATGAGCGCTACAACAACCAGATCAACTCTGGACTCTATTTTTTCCGGATTTTCAGCCAAGGTGAGCGTATTTGACGCGAGGAGTTTCATATATTCCGTGCATACTGTGTTTTATATCTCCACAGTAATGCTTATTGTTTCCATATTTCTTTACCTTCACGGATTGGGGAAGAAAATTCCACCTGTACAAAATAATTCAAGCGCAAAAAATGCTGGTGACTGATCTCTTCCTTTTTCCCGGATCTAGATATTTTGCTGGATTACTTACAATCTCCGTGATGCATTTTCTGAACTCTCTATGCATCAGAATATGAAAAGCTGATCTCTTCCATGGCACCCCTAGGGTTATCGGATCTCTATGACCTCGGGCCTGGTAAGCTTTATACCGATACGGTTGCCTTTTCTTATACTGTCGGTCATTTCTTCCATGCTTACCTTTAACTGGATCTTTTCGAAATTCTCCGAGGACATATGGATCCTGTAATATTCTCCCTCGAAGCCAATCGACTCGATTGTGCCTGAAACATCTGGAGAAACGCTGTCAATGGTAAATTCTGAGGGAAAGAACGCAATTCTCTCTCCTCCCAGTGTGATTACGTTGTAACCGAAGAATTTAGCGATTTCATCGTTTGAAGGATGCAAGAAAAGATCAGATGGCTTTTTTATCTCACCAAGTATCCCCCTGAAAATTATTGCGGCCCGATCTGCCATGTAAAGTCCCTCCGCATGATCATGCGTTACGTAGATCATTGTGAGGCCGGCCTTGCTGGCAAACTCCCTGATCTCGCTTCTCAATGACATTCTAACCTGAATGTCTAGGGAACTGAGCGGTTCATCCAGCAGGAGCAGATCGGGAGATGGTGCAACGGACCTGCCGAGAGCGACGCGCTGTCTCTGCCCGCCAGATATCTCCCCGGGAAAGCGGTTGAGAAGTTCTGAAATACCCAGCATATCTGCAAGATCGTTAACCCTGTCCCTTACCTCCTTTTCTCCCAGGCGCAGGTTCCTTAGCCCATATGCGATATTATCGTACACCTTCATATGCGGAAATATAGCCAAGTCCTGAAATATCATCCCGATATTTCTGCGACTGGCTGCTATAGTTGTGATGTTCCTGCCGTTGACCAGCACCTCGCCTGAATCCGGGAAATCCAGACCGCATATGTTTCTCAGCAGTGAGGTTTTTCCTGAACCACTTGGTCCCATGAGTGTCAGGACCTCGCCTTTCTCAACGCTCAGGCTAATATCTTTTAATGCAAACATTTCTTTGTATGCCTTGCTCAGATTCCTAATTTCAACGTACGGCAGCGAATCTCCCCCCGAACTTCATTATGAGATAGAACGCTATCACACTTACGATCATAAGAATGCTTGCTGCAGCGTAAGCCGGTCCTAACAGCCTTGCATTCTCAAGCCCGTAGATCTCTACCGTTATGGGTATATAGCTGGACGATGCGAGGAAATTTGTGGCTGAAAATTCTCCCAGGCTGATCCCGAAACCAAAAACCAGCGCCGAAGCAAAAGCTGAACCTGCAAGTGGCAGCTCGACGTCGAAAAATGGATTTCCCTTCAGTGTCATGGAAGCTTCTGAAACGGATTGCGGCAAAGTGAGAAAGCCGGCATCAATGACCCTGAGGACAACTGGAATAGCCACTGAGGACTGTGCCATGACAATTAAAACCCACATGAATGTTGTGGGCGTTGATGTACCAATTACGATGTACAGTGAAAATGCCATGAGAATGGAAGAAATTACCAGAGGGATGTACTGAAAGATCTCCGTAACATTCCCTGGTACCGAATGAAGCCTGCGTTTTCCCGTTATCCACATAGTTCCAAGGGCCGCGACAAGAAGAGCCGTGCACATTCCGTAGAAGAGCGAATTCAGGATGGCAGAAGTGGTTGTGATCCCTAGCCTGGCTGCAATACTTCCTTGGAAGAGCGTGCTGTAATTGACCAGGACGGAATTCGTCGTGCCGCTGAGTGACCTCAAGATCACAGAAGAAAAGAGATAAAATTCCACAGAGAGCCACAAGATCGTGTAGGCTAGGCCAGTAAAGAACAACAATTTACGCCTTTCAGCCGTCCTGATTGTTCTGTTACCTGTTGCGCCGGAGTGCCGAATTGCAAATAACATGTAAAGAACTGCAGGTAGAAAGAGCAGAAGTGCCTCTATTGCTGCCATAACAACTGCAGCAGAAAGGTCGCCCTGAACCTTCACGAATGAGTATATCCAGGCATCCATGGTGAAAAACTTTGGTCCTCCTATGATCAAAGGAGCCGCGAAACCGGAGAAAGAATAAGCAAAGGTAAGGAGCGCGCCGCCGAGAGCTGCTGTAATAGCACTCCTTCCCCAGATAGAATAGAACCGTCGGAATATTCCTGTTCCCAGAGTTTCCGAAGCCTGGATCAGAGCTGGATCAACCTGCTCAACAGCTGTCATTGCAAACATTGCTACAAGCGGAGCATTGAAAAATGTGTTGACTGCAACTATCCCTGTGAATCCCGTTGAAAGATCAACTAGACCCGGAAAAAAATAGGCTGCAATCGAATTTGAGTTGAAACCACTGATGAAAGCAAATACCACCACAATTGAAGGCATAAAGAATGGCACTATGGTAATTGAACTGATTAGCTTCTTGAACCTGAACTCGAACGATCCGAGAAAGAGGCCTAGTGGGAGCCCTATTGCAAGCGCAGCTAGAGCGCTGGTGATTCCCTGGTAGAATGAGTTCCCTATAGCCTCCCGTGTCAGCTGTGCGGTTATAGAGTTTCCGAAGACCTGCAGGACTAGGGAAGAATTGAAACTGTCGCGAACTAGATAGAAGTATGGATAAACGACTACCGCGACCACGAATATGGATGGTGACAGCAGCATAATCCAGTAAATTGGCTTGTACCCTTTCATCGAAGACCGAGATTGTCCCATTGCAATATCCAGTTAGCCATGTTCTCTGCGATATAAGAAGCGTTCATGTAATTATTCAGCGAGATTATAGTATCCGGATTTGGTAGCATTCCATAGAGAGCGGGGAGCTGTATGGTGCTGTTGGCCGGGTACATCCACTCATTTTCCGGAATCAGGTTCTGAACCCTCGGGCTAAGGAAATAGTTTACAAATGCTTCCTCCAGAGGAAGGTTGGCAGATCCATTCACGATGCCGATCCCGTAGATTGTCCTCCAACCATACGCACTCCCGTTCCAGTAACTGACCGCGGACCCCAAGGGACCATAACCTTCCAGATGGTAATACGCAGGATCGGTCAGATAGCTGGATGCCAGATTGGTTTCTGGGCCAGTGTTAAAGACATTGAAAGCATCTCCCCACGTATCAAATATATGATTTTTTGCGTTCGAATTATTTGCATATCCGCTCCACCAACTCTGCCAATTCTGTTTTAGGAGAAATTTGTAATATGCAATCTCCCACAGTAGAAAGCCGAGTCCAGTTGAGTCCAATGCTGGATTCTCAAGGAGAAGGTTAGAGGCGTTTGAACTGGAAAGAAGATCCTTGAATGATGGGGTGAAGTTATAGCCCGCAACGAATGTTTTATTGTAATCTATTCCGAGATAGGAGTACTCATACGGGATCACGTATGATGATGCTGATCCCATCTCAGCGATCAGCGTAGAATTGATATAACTCAATCCCGGTGGACTGTATTTGACAAGAAGATGTTCCTGCTCTGCAGTAACGGCGTTCATATTGGTGAGCCCAAGAACGATGTTAGCGCTGGGATGAGATGCCTTCGCTTCAAGGATGGCAAGGGGGTCAGACTGGTTTACCACCTCAATTGTCACATTATATTCCCGTTCAAAATGACCGAAGATAGCGTTAAAATTATAACCGATCGTATTACATCCGTAAGCCATGAACGAATCATATGAATATACTACCAGTACGTTTCCATGTTTCTCGTTCCTAATGAAATAGTATACTGAGAAACCGGCTACAACAACAATAACTACAATAGCAAGCGCGATAACCTTTCTTCTATAACCAACATACTTCCTGTCTTTTTGTTCTTTATTTCCCGCAGGACTCATCTGGTTTTCTCCTGCCAAAGAAGTTTCCTAGAATCATGGCTTCCCTACGTCGGCATTGTCCGCGTCAGGTTAAAGGGTCGACAGTGATTCAAGCCACTGTCCTCTCAGCTTATTCTTCGGGCTCCCCTAGCGTTAAGTGTATTGCACTGGAAATTTTAACCTTTGTGTCTCTCTCCAAGATAACGGATCTTGAAATGCCATTGTATTCACTTTCACGCGAGAAACTGATTTAATACGTTATTGGCATGTGGATTTCATGACGTCCGCGGAACCATCTGGAAGCGGTATACCCAGTATTATTGGATTTTCGGTAGCTAATATGGATACAGGTATAGATCCCTGGAAAGATTTTTTCTTATATTCAGCTGGTAATTGGCTGAAGAATAACCCGGTTCCATCTGATAAATCAAGATGGGGAGCCTTTGACGAACTTTCCGACTTCAATACTGGAAATCTACGTAACATACTGGAGATATGTGCCGGAATGTTACCTGACCCTTTAGGGGTGGTTGATCCGCAACTTGGTGACTTCTACCGATCAGCCATGGATGTGGAAACCCTTGAACACCTAAAATTCAAACCAGTTGAACAGTACATAGAATCCATTGAAAGAATTGATTCTGTAAATGCGCTTGTTTCCTATATTCACTACCTTCACTTATCAGGGATATTTCCCCTTTTCCAGGTATATTCCCAAACTGACGAAAAGAATAGTTCAATTTATGCTCTATACCTTTACCAAGGAGGCATATCTCTTCCAGACAGGGATTATTATATTTTGGATACTTTCTCTGAGATAAGACAGCATTACCTGAAACATATTGAAAAGGTATTCCGGATGTACGGATTCCCGGAAGAAAATGCGCGAAACGCTGCTGGTACAGTGCTCTCCATCGAAACAGGCATCGCTAAATCCAGCAGGAGCCGAACAGACCTTAGGGATGCAGAAAAAAACTATAATCGCATGTCACTACCCGATCTTGACGCAAAATTTCAGGTCTTCGGATTCAGACAATATCTGAAGAAGATCGGTGTGCCAGAGACAGATTATCTAGTGGTGGGGCAACCGGAGTTCTTCTCTTACCTCAACACACTTTTGACTGAAAGACCGCTTGAGGAGATCAAGATATATGTTAAATGGATCGTACTGAATGTCGCCTTGCCCTACCTCTTTGTTGAAGCCGAGGAAGAACATTTTGACATGTTTAACCGTAAGATAAGAGGGCAGATTAAAATGGAGCCCAGGTGGAAGCGATCAGTACATGTCATAGACCAGTTCATGGGAGAAGCTCTTGGTAAAATATACGTGAAAGAGCATTTCGGGCCGGAGGCGAGGGAGAGAATGAACGCCCTCGTAAAAGACCTCATGGAAGTCTTTGCAGATCGATTGGCCAGTTTGTCCTGGATGAATGAAGTCACAAGAGAGCGTGCCCTGGAAAAATTCAAGCGTTTCAGGCCAAAGATAGGCCATCCTGCAAAATTCAGGGATTATTCCTCTGTCGAAATAAGGAAGGATGAATACTTCGGAAACGTTTCAAGATGTGCTGCCTTTGAGTTGCGCCGGGAAACTGCAAGAGTTGGACGACCCGTTGACAAGGACGAGTGGTTTATGACCCCTCCCACCGTCAACGCGTATTTCTCGCCCCCAGACAATGAAATCGTTTTTCCTGCTGGCATACTGCAACCACCATTTTTCGATGTAAATGCGGATGATGCAGTTAATTACGGGGCCATAGGTGCAGTAATTGCCCATGAGATGACCCACGGATATGATGACCAAGGAAGACGTTATGATCTGGAGGGAAACCTAAAAGACTGGTGGAGCCCGGATGATGAAAGAAATTTCATGCAGCGCGCGTCAGGAATAGCAGACCTTTACAGTTCTCTCGAACTGCTTCCAGGAGTGCACGTAAATGGAAAACTGACGCTTGGAGAAAATATAGCGGATTTCGGTGGAGTCAGCATTGCCTACGAGGCATTGCAGAGACATCTCGAGAGAAACAGAGATTTAAGGAAAATTATTGATGGATTCACACCGGAACAACGTTTTTTTATATCATGGGCCCAAATGTGGAGGCAGAATGTCAAGGAACCAGAAGCAAGGATGCTTCTCACTATCGATCCTCATTCTCCAAACAAGTTCAGGGCGATTGTCCCTGCAATTAATCATCCTGGATTTGTGATGGCATTTGGTTCTCAGAAGGGGGAGAAGACGAACCCAATAGCCAAGGACATACAGATTTGGTGAGAAATTCATATATGTTGAGAATTCACAGGAGATCTGAATGCTCCTGATATGTAAACTAGTAGTAGTCCGGGTGTCAGAGGTGACTTTCCACATATAATTTCAAGGCTACTGCGTTGTTAAATTTTTCTTCCCTGGCTGAGTAAAGGAAAGTGACATCGCTTGATCTGCATATTTCAAGCAATTTTGCAGTAAGCTCGTTATTATCCAGCTCATTGAAATACTTCTCCCGGAATTCGTCCCATTTCTGAGTTTCGTGACTAAACCATTTCCTCAGGCCTTCTGAGGGTGCAATATCTTTCATCCACAGATCTATATTAAGATCCGCCTTAGAAATACCCCTGGGCCACAATCTGTCAACGAGAATCACCTTTCCCTTCCTATCGGCCTGGTCACCGTATGGTCGCATTAGTTGAATCACGATGTGACCATGGAATTCCGGATTATAGATACTTCTATCTGGAAAATGTTATTCAGAGATTATGACCAAATTAATTCCCTATGTTAGGTTGGACCCCCCAAGATGCAGAAAATTGCATATCAGCAAATTTGAAATTTTCTTTGTTTGACTGGTGTTTAAATATCAAGAGATTCTTATTACGATTTTCGTAATACATTTCCGGTATTCATCTAGGCAGATATATATTTATGACAGAATTCAAGATATGTGGAAATAAAACCTGATGCTAGGAAAGTTTCACACAGCGTGATACCAGAATCAACCAAACAAGAGACCGTGGTCCGCAGCAGTATAACAGAAGTCAGGAGATATCCCAATCGGGCCAGTTATGACAAAGAATTGCTGATCGATATTCTCCGTGGGGGGTTCATATGCCATGTCGCATTTCAGGTCAGTGGACAACCTTTTGTAATTCCCATGATGTATTACAATGATTCTGAATTTATTTACCTTCATGCAAGCCCTGCGGCCAGGATCTCAGGATCATTCAGGGCGGGTGATCCGATTGCTATTTCCGTGGTGGAACTGAACGGTATTGTCCTCGCAAAGGGAATTGCCGATAATTCAATGAACTATAGGTCTGCAGTCATTTTTGGAACTCCAGAGGAAATCTGTGACGATGAAGGGAAACTCACATTTGTCAGGGAATGGATAGACAAAATTTTGCCTGGCCGGAGGGAGAACTCAGAAATGCCCACGAATAATGAGCTAAAGAATGTATCAGTTTTCAGGGTAAAACTTGACCAGTTTTCAGTGAAGGTAAGGAAGGGAGGGCCCAGTGAAAAAAGAACGAACCCAGAGATATGGTCAGGTGTAATCCCTTTTAAGACAAAATTTCTTGAGCCTGAATTTTGTTCAACCGACCAGATACCGGATCACATCAGGAAATTCATCAACGCAAGAAATGACTAAACTACTGCTGATTACACTTGTCAACCTATTTTTGCACCGCGCTTAGCGCAAGAAGTGGCTGGAACTGCCCATATGAACTTCCATTCCTTATGCGAAGCACTATGGAAAAAAACAATCTTGTATTGAGAAGGATTTGAGGTGCATTTATATCTTAAATACGATGGCTTGAATATAACGACCCACATGAGAAACACTAAAAGAAAGTGGGTATATTCTAAGGAAACTGTGACACGATTATCATGGTCTGCTTGGAGCAACTGGAATGAGCCTCACGACAGCAGCAATTAGAATTAATAACACTTAGGGCCAAAAAATAGACCCCCTCATCTTTTAAAACAAGCCACTGGAGGGATTTGAACCCCCGACCTGCTGATTACGAATCAGCTGCTCTACCACCTGAGCTACAGTGGCATTTCAACGTTCCATAATGTTAATTGCAATACCCGAAGGTATTTTTGGATAAAAATATGTGGACTTCTGGGGAAGCATCTTCTTCTTTCTTGCAAGATCGATGAACTCCTCCTTGTTCCATTCAGGCATAAGGATTGAAAGTGAAGCTACCTTATCGTCAACTCGCTTCATTGCGAGTGATATGTCGTGCGTATAACTTATTTCCTGCTCTATTTCCCTTTCATCCATTGAAGCCAATCTCTTCAAGAGTAGTTCATTTACTATGAGGGATGCGGAGATATAGGCATTGGGTTCCAACTCCTTTAGCAGACTCAATGAACGCTCTGTGGGAACCAGTTCGATGAACTTTCCGTTATAGATTGTTATATTGTTCAGCCGATCAAGGTTCTGATGCTCTGTTATGACAAAGTAATTACCGAGATTATTCACTATTTTCTCAGCGTTGACTGAAGAGGATACAATTCTATGAACTCCTGAAATAAGTAGCCCCCTTTCGTGAATGGATGTAATGTAGGCCATTTCATAGCTCCAGAACTCTTCTTCTGCTTTTATGTTTCCTGCCAGAGATATGCCGGCTTTGAGCCTGTGATGTCCATCAGCCACTATTGCCTTTTCAGTGGCGAGGCATTCCTTTATCCTAGAAATGTTCAATTCGTTTGAGACGCAGTAAATGGAGTTTCTCACTCCCACAGGCTCATCAAAGACCATGGCTGGCCTTTCCGTGCTGATTGCCCTCCTCAGTATCTTCTCCAAGCTTACACTAGAAACTGTTAGAAAAATTGGCTCCAGCTGCGCCTTGAGCCTTCCCATAATATTTGCACGTTCCATCACCGGGCCAGGAAAGGTCCTCTCATGTGGCGATATTGCATCGCTTTCAGGATAAACTTTAACAAGAGAGATCATACCTATTCTCTGCATCTTCTCTCCGGCTATTCTAAATTCCTGCAAGACTATGAGTATGGTTTCTTTTTCCGATCTCTTCAAAATACCCTTATTTACCCAGTCGGAAAGAGTTCCTGAAGCCTCCAATATACCTTCTGGAGTTTCCGTGGGAAGTGTCAGGTGCGTGATGTTATGCGGGTAAATCTTTAGGGACGCTTCTTGCTCTGTTGTTATGGAATCGAATGGAGGTGATGTAACCATATCCGCGCTGTCGGTGAACATGTATGGCCTGAATTGTTTAATTTCCAACGTTGATCAGCTCTTCTCCATTACGGATTTCACCGCAGAAATATCCTGTTCATAACCTTCAACACCAAGTGGGGTTTCAAAATTCATTGGCAGTCCTTGCAACCGTGGATCATTGACAAAATTGGTCACACCTTCATTCCCCAGCGTACCCCTGCCTATCTGCTCATGCCTATCCACGTGACTCCCCCTCTCCTTCTTTGAATCGTTGAGGTGAAATCCCCTTAATTTCTGAAGCCCGATGGCACTGTCAAAATCTGTCATTACAGATTCGTAGCCCTGAGGAGACCTAATATCGTATCCTGCGGCCCATACATGACAGGTATCAAAACAAATTCCAACCTTTTCCTTTGCTTCCACCATATCGATAATACTTCCCAGCTGATCAAAGGTATGCCCTATGCTGCCGCCCTGTCCTGCAGCGGTTTCCAAGAGTATCATTACTTTCTGTTCGTGGTCGATCACTGCATTTAGGTTCATGGCAACATTGTTTATTCCCTCTTCAATGGTGGATTTCCCCCTAGATCCTGGATGAAAAACAAGATAATCCACACCCAGTTCGTCCGATCTGGAGATTTCATCCCGGAAAGCGTTCAGAACCTTCGACCTGAGTTCCGGATCAGAGGTTCCCATATTCAGAAGGTATGATCCATGCACCATGATCCTTATCTGGGAATTCTCTGAGGTCTTCTTCCTGAATGTCTTGACTTCGTCTGGATCCAGAGGTTTCTGGTTCCATTGCCTCTGATTTTTTGAGAACAGTTGAAAAGTTCTGAAACTGAATCTGGAAGCCCAGTCTGATGCGATTGAAACACCGCCAGACGTTGGCATATGCCCTCCAAGCAGCAAGTTATTAAATTTAGACATCTCTACATATTCCCTTTGCTTACATTCCATTCTGGATTATCATGTTGATGAACTGGTAAACATGAAGAGCAAGTGATGGGCTGTCGGTGTAACCGCACGCGCTAAGTTCGGGGTCCCCGATCAGCGCACGAGTCTGGTCACTGACCACATCGGTAGCAACAAGCCCCTCCTTCCTGTATACCTCAGTATTTTGAGGCACCCTTTTGTTTGGAGGGGTAACAAAGACAACACGAACCCCCCGCTTGATCGCATTGTCAATCTCCTTTTTCAGTTCTGTTCTTATCTCTCTAACTTTAGCAGTGCACACAAAGATCTCCGTCTCAGTAAGGTTAAACATCTCCGCAAGCTTGCTATATACTTTCTGGGATCCATAAATGGTGTATATGAGCTGTGGTTCACCCTTAGACGGAAGCATATCCTGCAACCCTTTAAGATTCGTAAACAGTTCCTGGAGCTTATTTTCGAAATCTGACCTGATCCTGTCCATATCCTCAGGCTTGAACATTCTGGGTCTCCCGTCTGTCTCTTTTGCAAATCCCTTCTGAACAAGCGATTCCATCACCTTGTAAGCAGACGTTCTTGGAATCTTAGCTGTGTCTGCCACTGTATCTGCGTTGGCTACACCGTGATAAACCAGCGCTGCGAACCCCTGTGCCTCATAAGACGACAGTCCCAGTATCTTGAGCATCTCGTGAATTCTGCTCAACTGCTCTGTGTTTGCCTCCATAAAAACGAATGTGCTTTTAGCTTAAATCGTTTTTCATTTTGATCCAAAAAAATAGATGTCAAATTAATTTTCAAAAAGACAAAACTGTTTATATATTGTTTTTACTATTTAGCTGTTTACCCTTTATTCCCTTTGAAAACAGCAATATCTTTGGTGCGAATAATTATGTTTTATATTCAGGTTAGCTTAAATAAGATACGTTTAAGGATTATCACATTATAACCATAATAGTCGAGATACTTTCACGTGTAGCCCATTTTCTGAAAGATTCTGGTCACATCGATCAGATCGCAGCATTTTACGTAATTTAAAGACCTTACGCGCACATTGCACATGGTTTTCCGTTAACAAAGACAATTTAAATTGAGGATATTTCACTCTGACTGCTACGTAGAGCAGAGTTGCCAAATTAGATATACAATTCTTAGATACAGCACCAATGCTAAACGTCGAAGATGCTTACAAGGTATTTCAGCTCGATGGTTTTCTAAGAGATGTTAAAATTTCAGAGATTCACCTTGAAGAGGATTTTGCAGAGGTCGTGATTCCTCTTGAAGATAATCTTCTGCGGCTTGGAAATATTATGAATGGTGGTGCTATAATGGCAGTTGGGGACGCAGCAGGAGGCATATGTGTCATGACCGGCGAGGGAGTGATGAATGAATTCACGGTTAACTTCCATGCGAATTTTCTCAGGCAGATTTCTCTCGGACCAGTAAAATTCTCGGCCAGGACTAAAAAGAACGGTAAGAGTCTTGCTTTCTGCCAGATCGACGTTTTTGATGGAAACGACGAATTGTGTGCTACTATGTCAGGAACGTGGTATGTCGTCAGATAGGTGAGAAAATGGAATTAAATGAGTTTAGACCACTTGATGGTAAGAGAGTGGTTATGGGCATAACTGCAAGTATCTCGTTGTATAGGAGCCCGGATGTGGTGCGAGAACTCAGAAGAGAAGGGGCGGAGGTTATTGTCGCCATGAGCAGAGAGGCAGCGGAACTCCTGAACCCAAGCGTTTTGGAATGGGCATCTGAGAACAAAGTGATAACCGAAATCACTGGCAGGATAGAGCACATAAATCTTTTCTTCGGCAGACAGCAGAACACTGTTTATCTTGTATCACCAGCATCGTATAACGTGATAGGAAAAATGGCGAATGGAATCTCTGATGATGTACCATCCCTGCTTTTCTCGTTTGCTCTTGGTCATGGTATTAAAACGCTGATCTCTCCTGCCATGCACGAGGATATGCTCACTAATCCAGTAAACCAGAAAAACCTGGATTACCTCGAGTACTTGGGTGTAGAAGTCATACCACCACGCAGAGCTGACTACAAGGCGAAGCTTGCAGAGACCGTAACCATATCCGACTTCGTAAACAGGGCCTTCAGACCCAAGTTACTGGGCGGAAAAAACATACTCATTGTCAGCGGTCGCGGAGAGGAGCCCATAGATCCTGTCAGAACTATATCCAACCGCAGTACAGGGGAAACTGGTTATACACTTGCCAGGACAGCGTACAGGATGGGCGCGTCAGTCTCATTTGTGGGAAATTCCAGTGAAATGCTTCCCGATTACATTGACTTCCACGAGGCACACTCCATGGATGAATTCATCAGAGAGACCCTGAAATTGACTAACAAGAATTTAGACGCCATAATCGTACCTGCGGCTCTTCCTGACTTTTCCCCTGTACAGGCGAAAGAGAGAAAGATCAGCGACGCGGAGAATCTCAAGCTTGAACTAAAAAAGACCCCTAAGCTGATCAACGAACTGAGAAAGAAATACGACGGCCTAATTGTGGCCTTCAGGCTTTCGCATAAAGATGATACTTCTGTGCACTTCTCTGAGTCGAAACCGGATATAGTGGTGTATAACCCAATACCAGACGGACATTCTGCGATAGAAAGAACCAGATTCTCATACACTATAAACTACGGCGATGGCAAAATAAATCTTAATGATGTGAGCAAAAATGATCTTGCATACAACCTCCTGAAGATAGTTTCAGAGAAGGCCACGGCAGTGAAGTGATTTGGCAGTAAAGGAGCTTGTTAGATTCACTGGCATCCAGGCAATGAGGATGAGCCTTGAATCTGCGACTAAATTTATATCACTGAAACTGCCCGGACTTGCTTCCAGTAACCCCGACCTTATCGTCCTGCCGGAGAAATGGATAGTTGATTCTTTTGATGCCGATGGAGAGCCATTAGAAGCCCTTATGGGTTCACTGATCGACGTGAGCGGAGAGAACACGTCGGTAATGATACCAGGAAGTTTGAGCATCGTCAGAGAAGGAAAGCTATATAACTCGGCTCCGGTGATAGATAGAGGTAAAGTCATCGGCTGGCAGGATAAGATCTCACCTTTCCGTAACGAGGTGAACAGGTATTCAAGGGGAGGAGAAGTCAGGATTTTTGATACGTCTATCGGCAGGATATGCGTACCTGTATGTTACGATATAGATTTCCCATATTTCTTGAAAGTGGCAATACGCGGTGGTGCTAATTTTGCCATAAATCCATCGCTTATTGATTCCCAGTTCCTCGAAGAATGGCATCTGTACATATCTGTGCGTTCACTGGAAAATCGTATTCCCGTCCTTTCCGTTAACTCTCTTTCTTCGCCTTTCAATGGAAACAGCCTCGCTGTGCAACCATACCTCAATTCCTATGGATTTCGCGTCAGGAAGATTACTGCAGGGGTATCAGAGTCTTTCAAGGGTGAACTGGACGGGAAAGGCATAGGGGATTACATGGCGAAACGTGCAGAAGAAGATCCCGGAATTTACGGCCTATCACGAGATAAATCTGTTCAAGATACCTGAGAGTTCTTCTGGCTTTTCGACCTGTGGAACGTGTCCAGCATCTGCAATAACGTCAAGTTCACTTGCAGGAATCAGATGATGGAGCCTTTCACCATTTTCCAGTGGAATGATACGATCCATGCCCCCCCAAACAATGCAAGTTTTCGCCGATATCTGCGAAAGCTGATCGTCGGATATTTTCTCTCCTAATCTAGCGTTGTTTTCCACAATCTTTTTCATTATTTTCGGATCATTATATCTATAGAGGGAGACAAGGCGATTGATGAAAGAATCAGCATACTCCTCGCCTGTTTCCCTAGCGGTTCTGTTTATCCCGGCGCTGTCTACCAGCACCAGTTTCCTAGGTGTCTTCCTTGTAACTGTATATCTGAGCGATACCCAGCCACCATAAGAGTTTCCAACAAGGGCAAAGCCTTTTAGGCTGAGGCCCGCAATAAAATCATCCAGTGCCTCGCACTGGTTCTCGATGGTGTAAGGGATGTCCGGCCTCGCTGATCTCCCATGACCCAGAAGGTCGATCATGTATAAGCTGAACCGCGTGTCCAGGAAGCTATTCATCCTAATCCAACTGTTCCCGGTGCCACCAAGTCCATGGAGAAAAATCATTGGAATATCTCCCTGGCGATACAGGTATGAAATTTCCCCGAAGCGAGAATTCACCGTAAGCCTCTTCATATTAAAACTTTATGCCATTGATCCTAATAAAATCGCATTCCTTTATGTGTATTCATTCTATGTCAGTATATAAAAATCATTAGGTGTATATTCTGTGCATCCATTGAAAAAAACTTATTTATAGACCATAATAACAAATTGTGAAAGAGGAAAGAAAGTTTGTTTATCTCTTCTCGGAAGGAAGCAAAGAAATGGTGGATATTCTTGGAGGCAAGGGGGCAGGCCTTGCCGAAATGACCAAGATCGGATTGAACGTCCCTCCCGGTTTCACCATAAGCACGGAAACCTGCAGGGAATTTCTTGCAAAAGATAAAATTCCAGATGGGGTCATGGAACAGGTCAACCGGGCGTTGAGAAAAGTTGAAGAACTCTCCGGTAAGAAATTCGGGAACCCTGAAAACCCGTTACTCGTATCAGTGAGATCTGGTGCTCCAGTGAGCATGCCGGGGATGATGGACACGGTTCTGAACGTTGGGCTTAACACATTAACGCTTAGGGGCCTCGGAAAGAGAACTGGGAACAGAAGATTCGCTGCGGACGCATACAGAAGACTTGTGCAGATGTTTGGATCCATAGTTCTGGGGATCAACGGTGAATTATTTACTGAAGCCATGGAGGACCTGAAAAAGGAACGTGGAAAGAAACTTGACACAGATCTTGATGAGAATGACCTTCTCGAACTTGTTTCGAGGTTCAATAAGGTTTATGAATCAAAGGGACTGAAGTTTCCAGAAGACCCTGAGAAGCAACTGGAAATGTCCATTGAAGCAGTATTCAAATCTTGGAATTCCGAAAGGGCAAAGGTATATAGAAAGGAAAACGGCCTTGACGACAGAATGGGTACAGCAGTAAGTATAGTGGCAATGGTATTCGGAAACATGGGAAACGATTCCGCGACAGGCGTTGCATTCACGAGGAATCCAAACACTGGTGAAAAGATATTGTTTGCAGAATATCTGGTGAACGCCCAGGGAGAGGATGTCGTCGCAGGAATAAGGACTCCAAAGCACATTTCTGACATGAAAACTGAGATGCCAAGAGCATACCTTTCTCTTATCGATTCTGCAAATAAACTTGAGAAACACTATAAGGATATGCAGGACATAGAGTTCACTATAGAGAGTGGAACCTTCTACCTGCTTCAGGTGAGATCAGGAAAACGTACTGCCAGAGCTGCTGTTAGAACGGCAAGAGAAATGGCTGACGAAGGGCTGATCACAAGGGAAGAAGCTGTAATGAGGATAACGCCGAAGATTCTAGACTCTCTTATGCACCCTCAAGTGAAGAGAACCGGGCGGGAAATATACCTGGGAAAGGGACTTGCCGCCTCTCCTGGAGCTGCATTCGGGCAACTGGTATTTTCATCGGAACGCGCCATCGAACTTTCAAAGGAAAAGAGGGCCCTAATCCTTGTCAGACCGGAGACAACAGCAGATGATGTCAGGGGAATGGTTGTCTCAAAGGCTTTCCTGACGCAGAAAGGAGGCATGACATCCCACGCGGCGGTCGTAGCAAGGGCTATGGGAAAACCTGCTGTCGTTGGGGCGGAGATGATCCAGGTAAATACCAAGGAGAAAAAGCTAATCTGCGGTGACCACGAAATGACAGAAGGAACAGAAGTGACTGTTGACGGTACATCTGGAGAGTTCTATCTTGGAAAAACTGAAATGGAAGAGCCTGGCATCAGCCCTGATACGGACGTGATTCTTGGATGGGCCGACGCGGTAAGAAAAATTGGCGTTAGGGCAAATGCAAACACCCCGGAAGAGGCAGTTCTGGCGAGAAAGAACGGAGCAACCGGAATTGGACTTGCAAGGACAGAGAGGATGTTCCTTGGAAATGATAGGATACCTATCATGCGGGCGATGATCATGAGCAGGGATGAGGGAGAAAGGAGGATGAATTTAGATCGCCTCCTTCCAATGCAGGTATCTGATTTTGTGGAATTTTTCAGGACTATGGAAGGTTTTCCGGTGATAATAAGGCTCCTCGATCCCCCGCTTCACGAGTTCCTTCCTGACAAGGAAGAAGTTATGAATGAAATGTTCAAACTGAGATCCAGAAAGCAAAGTGACTCGGAGAAACAGGGGCTTGCTGAACTCCAGAAAATATTTGAGACGATAAAGAGCCTGGAAGAGTTCAATCCAATGCTTGGCTTCCGCGGCTGCAGACTTGGTATAAGTTACCCTGAAATTTATGAAATGCAGGTGAGAGCCATCATACGTGCGGCTTCCAAAGTTATACAGGAAGATAAGCAGATATTCCCTGAAATCATGATTCCCCTTGTTGGACATGTGAATGAACTGAAGGTCCTGCGGGAAAGGCTCGAGGAGGTTGCAAGACAGGAAGCTGGGAACAAGCACGTGGAATACAAATTCGGGACCATGATAGAAATCCCGAGAGCTTGCCTCACGGCGGATAAGATCGCCAGATATGCTGATTTCTTCTCCTTCGGGACGAACGACCTGACCCAGATGACATTTGGATACAGTAGGGACGATGCGGAGGGAAAATTCCTTGCAAAGTACATAGAGTCTGGAATACTGGAGAACGATCCCTTCAGCACTGTGGATGTCGATGGAGTAGGAGAATTGATGAAAATGGCGGTGCAGAAGGGAAAGAAGACGAGACCCGACTTGGATATAGGCATTTGCGGAGAACATGGGGGCGATCCAGCTACAGTGGCTTTCTGTCACAGGATAGGGCTTGACTATGTATCTGCATCACCTTACAGAATACCAATAGCAAGGCTGGCGGGTGCCAGAGCTGCTATTGAAGAGAAGGGCGGAAAAAATCTACCGGACTAAAGGGGTTACCGCAATAATTCAGCCAATGGGAGTCGACTCCCAATATACTTTACATATACTATTTGATACCGTAGAGAGAAGCAATAAACAGCGAATACCTTTCCTTTGGATCCGTACTCTCCAGAAGACCCGGAAATAGTATTGGAATTAACAATATACCCTCTGAGATATGCAGTTATTCTTGTGCGTGCTGTCATATAGGAAAAACGCTAAATGTTCAGGTAAAGAGACAGAATTTCTTTCAAACTGGCAGAATTGTAAAGTCTGCGCAGGCTGGAATTGAAAATGCGCAGAAATCCAAACAGGATATCGATTGCATAATCTTAGTGCCGGACGGTGGACCTACACTTGACCACAATCTTGAAGGAGAAATCGAAACGCTGGGCAGATTGGAAATAAAGATCACAGTAATAACAAATTCGTCACCCCTTCACAGGGAAGACGTCATGGATGCCTTTTCGGGCGCAAACTAGATCTCGGTAAAGATTGAGGCTGTCAATCCAGCGATATGGCGCACTATTAACTGACCTTCGCCTGCCCTTGAATTCTCAGAAATCATAGGGGGTTGGAGAAATTTTCAAAAAGTTATAACGGTTTCCTCACAACTTAAACTGTATTAGTGAAAGGAATCAGTGACAGAGATCATAGCTTAAGCGAACCGGCTGATCTAATAAAAATTCTCAATCCACCGGTATCGTATATTTCAATTCCCACGGGGCCACTTTCAGAGGAATGGGTTCAGTCGCCCGATGAAGCGACCGTAATCAAGGCTTATTTCCTTTTTTCTCGAAAGGAACTAAAAGTGGAACTTCTTACTGGATTTGAGGGAGATTCGTTTTTCTATTCTGGAGATATTGAGACGGATATTCTGGGAATCACGGCGGTACACCCCATGCGAGAAGATGTTCTGATGAGGCTTACTGAACGTTCCGTAAAAGATCGGAACCTAATTTAGAGGCAGATCAGCAGAAATCTCCTTGTAAAAGAGGAATACGGTGGAAACTACTTTTACCTAAGGAAATTCCAGAGATAGCCCAAAGGAGAAGATATTCATAACTTCCAACTATCGTATACTGCTGATTCATCTTGAATTTAAATAACCTGATGAACAGTAATTTCGCCTTTTCCAGCGTACGCATCTTTTGGGAGGCGGGATTCAGAATGGGATTTACTGAACTCCTCGCTTCCCACCCATCTGTTAAAATCTTCAAGGGAATTCCAATAAGTCATGACGATATAGCTGTCACCCTGAACTGGCCTCAGCACTTCATTTCTTATGAAACCGGGAAATCCATCCACGGTGTGGGACCTTTCGCTCAATGACTTTTCAAATCTCTCTGAAAATTCCTTTTTTATCCTGAGGTGGTTCTGCACAACAATCATAATGGGTAATAATGTTAGTGCTGATTAAGATTATCACAGAATAATCTATATCGATGATATGAGACTGTTCCCTGGCTCTTCCCCTATCATTTCATTTTAAAAAGACTTTCAAGATACTGCAGAAGGTTCCTGGACTCGGCCATCAATTTCTCCGAATGCACTCTAACCTGCTCAGCGCTGTCCCTTTCTCTGACGGTGACCGTAGCATCGGAAAGAGTGTTATAGTCAAATGTGATACAGTAGGGTGTCCCTGTCTCATCCTGCCGCGCATATCTTCTGCCTATGGATCCCGATTGATCGTATGCCACATAGGGGTTGCTGGAAATTATCCTGTTGAAGAATTCCAACGCAACAACGTTGACGTTGTCCTTGTTCACAAGAGGCAGTATCGCGGCATTGTAAGGAGCTATCTCAGGTGGGAGCCTGAGAACCTTGAAGCCGTTAGGTCTCCGGTAGTATGTGTGCATAAGAACGCTGAGCAAAATCCTGTCTATACCCGAAGCTGGTTCTATGATCGATGGCACAACAGGTTTATCGTCAGAAAGAATAGACATGGACTCCCCACTTGATTTTTCGTGATTTGGAAGATCATTTCTGTCGGCTATTCCAGTAACCTCGACCCAATCATTATCAATCTCAACTTCAACATCCCAAGTGTCCACAGAATAATGCGCCAGATCATCCTTCGATACCTGCCTGAACCTTAACTTCGAAGGATTAATGCCAACCCTGCAAAGGATTACTGCTGTCTTCTCCATGAAATACGCCAGGGCATTGCTGCTTATGATTCCATTAGAAAGGGCAGAGGAAACATCAGTTCTTGTCTGTTCTCCAACCCTTGGAATCAGTGAAAGGGGGAGGGTGGCTTTGAAATCTTTCCAGAACTTTCTCTGTGGATCAACGAATACCTCCACTTCAGCCATGTTGAATTCCCTTAACCGGATAAGGCTCTGTCTTGGAGATATCTCATTTCTGAAACCTTTTCCGAACTGAGCCACTGCCATTGGCAGTTTCCCCCTAAAAACAGTGTTAAGAAGCTTGAAATTTACTATGATTCCCTGTGCTGTTTCCGGTCGGAGATAAAGATCAGTTCCTCCCCCCTGTCCCGGCAAACTGAACATCACCTGGAAATCTCTTGCCTCTGTGATTCTGTTCCCGCAAGAAACACACTTCACAGTGTTTTTTGAGAGAAACTCATTCGCTGCTTGCACTGATTTGAGAGCCTGATCGAAACCGGAAGCTTTCATTACTGTTTCGAGTTTTTCCCGGTTATGGCATTTCTGGCATTCCGTTCCAAGATCTGAGAATTTGTCGAGGTGTCCCGATGCCCTGAACACAGGAGAAGGCACCACAACGGGTGTGTCTATAAATATGGCTCCATCGGCTAGATAGCTCTCCTTCCATACCTTAACTATGTTGTCCCTCATCAGTACTCCAAGTGGTCCATAATCGTAGAACCCTGAAATGCCGCCATACAATGAAAACGAAGGCCAGAAGAACCCTCTCCTTTTGGCCAGTTCGACTGTGTCCTCGTAGGCGGTCATTGGAATGCACTTAAAAGTTCTATATCGTAAAGCATGCCAACAAGTTTCTGCGATCCATCAAGCAGTGGAAGCTGGTTGAAGTTCTTCGTAGCCATTATCTTCGCCACCCTTTCTATTGTATCGTTTACGTAAGCGACGGCTGGTGTCTTAATCATGATGTCTGAAGCGGGTATGTTCGGCAACTGAATCTTGTTTTTCTCTAGTATATAGGTTACCACATTCCTTATACCGGACCAGGACCACGGGTCCTCGTCCTCGGCCATACCAGTTTCTGAAAGCACTGAACTCTGTTTCAGGTCAACCTTGTCGAATATATCTCTATCGGTGATTAATCCCATGAAATCTCCGTTTTCATTGATTACTGGAAATGAATAGATTCTGGACACCCTCATCATGGTGTATATGGCACCTAGTGGGGTGTTGTACCATAGGGGTACAGCCATGATGTGGAGTATTGACTTTACAGGTAGCTGACCGTAGATTTGTGAAAGGGTGTCAAGGAAATTCTGCGGAGTGAGGATCCCTACAACATCTCTTTCGGAATTTATGACCGCTATATGCCTCCTGTTTTGCGATACCAGTTCCTTTGCAGCTTTTTCTATCGGGTCAGTGTCATAAACCGGATTAGCTC
The DNA here is from genome assembly GCA_038729425.1 of Thermoplasmataceae archaeon. Lineage (NCBI taxonomy): Archaea > Methanobacteriati > Thermoplasmatota > Thermoplasmata > Thermoplasmatales > Thermoplasmataceae > Thermoplasmataceae archaeon. Next base: position 301,336 of record JAVYSB010000001.1, read on the forward strand.
TTCTCATCACAAGAGCAGTCTGGCTTTCTTCTGGATTATCGAAGATGTCGCGCCTGCTAATTATTCCCACATACTTACCCTTGGAATCAATTACTGGCAGACCAGTTATATTCTTTTTTATAAGTATTTTAACCACGTCACTGACGGTGCTCGGTACCCTGCATATGTGTGGGGACTTCGTCATTATGTCTGAAACTAGGGCTGCCATAATGGGTGATCGGGATTCCATATTAAATTATTTTCCGACTAAAATGGTAAACAAGTTGTTTGGGTGCTGCATCCAATCAGCTGGTCATCAGCTCTGATTATTCAGGGCTTTGGTTATTGCGTTGTATGAGAGAAGCGCGCATTTCTCGCGTGTTGGACCAAGGTTCAACCCTATCAGCCCAAGCACAATATCAGGTTTCATGTTTTTGATTTCTGCCACGCTTTTCCCCTTGACATATTCCGTCAACATGGATGCTGATGCTTGGCTTATAGAACATCCCTGACCCATGAACTTGATGTCTTTCACTATGCCATCTTCTACCAATATTGAGAAATGCAAGGTGTCCCCGCATACTGGATTTGCCTCTGTAATGGAAGTTGTTTCCTTCTGGAGTTTACCGTAATTTCTTGGTTCCCTGTAATGATCGAGAATAATATCCATCTGTATTTCTTCATCGTTCATCTTGCAAAGACCCTCCTTGTCGATCTGATACCATCGAACAGGCTCTCCACGTCCTCTCTGTCATTATAAATGTAGTAGGATGCCCTTGAGGTTGCAGCCACCCCAATCTCGTTCATCAGTGGCATTGCACAATGGTGGCCAGACCTGACAAACACATTGGCTCTGTCCAGTGATTCAGCAACATCATGTGGGTGTATACCTTGTGATATGTGAACCCCGCTTTCAGACATCTTCATCTGCAAATCAAAACTCGGTATCTCACCGATATTAAAAGTGTAGACACCAGCCCTTATTTCCAGATTTCTAGGTCCGTACGAAACAAGGTCTGGTATCTTCTCCTCTTCTTCCTTTTCCAGAGTGAATTTTATAAGATCTTTTTCATGTTCTCGAACATTTCCCATACCCAGATTTCGCAGATAATCCACTGCAGCTGAAAGACCAATGGCTCCCTCGATGTTCGGCGTACCCGCCTCAAATTTCAGTGGTACATCGTTCCATGTGGCGTGATCTTTCCAGACCTCCTTAATCATTTCTCCGCCCCCAAGGAATGGGTGCATCTGCTCAAGATCATCAACTTTGGCATAGAGTCCCCCTATTCCGCTGGGACCGAGCATCTTGTGACCAGAAAAAGCCAGGAAATCACAACCGATTGACGAAACGTCAACGGGCATATGTGGAACACTCTGGGCGCCGTCCAGAATAAATTTTGATCCGTTGTCATGGGCAAGCTTTACCAAGTCCCTGACAGGATTTATAGTGCCAAGAACATTGGAAACGTGGGTGAGCGAAACAACCTTAGTCCTTTTGCTCAGCATTTCCTGAAACTGGTCCATGCTGAGTTCCCACTGCTTGTTAAAGTTCACAAATTTGAGTTTTACTCCCATGTCCTGCAAAAACTGCCATGGAATAATATTGGAGTGGTGCTCCATGGTACCCAGCAAAATCTCGTCTCCAGGTTTCAGATCGTGAGCCAGTCCAAAAGCCACCAGGTTGAGCGCTTCTGTAGCGTTCCTAACAAATACAACCGTTCCGTCTTTTTCGGAGCCAATGAAACTTCTCACATTGTCTCTGGCCTTCTCGTACATATCGGTGGCTTCTTCGCTCAGCCTGTATATGCCGCGGTGAATGTTGCTGTTAAAGTTATAATAATAATTTACAATGGCCTCGACAACCTGCCTCGGCTTCTGGGTTGTCGCTGCATTGTCAAGATATATTATGGGTTTTCCGTCTATTTTCCTGTCGAATATTGGAAAGTCTTTTTTCACCTGTTTTGAGTTAATCATCTAAAACAAGGCCTTCTGAATATCTGGCGACTACCTCTGTGAGGAAATCATCACCCGATTTTTCAACGATTGACCCCATGAATCCGCTGGTTATCAGGTTTTTGGCTAAATTCTTAGGTATGCCCCTTGACCGCATGTAGAATATCTGTTCGTCGTCCACGCTGCTGATGGCCGAAGCGTGCTTTGATCTGGTATCGTTATTCTTGATTAGCAAGGCAGGCTTGGTATTTGCAAATCCATCTCTGGACATAAGTAAAATTTTTGAGTCGTAGTAGCCGGTGGACTTTATGCTTTTCTCCTCTATATCGATGTTACCGCGGTGCATAGTGGAACTTTTGCCCATTACCACGCCTTTCACATGAACATCAGCGCTTGTTGCTATTCCAATCTGGAAGCTGCTGTCCCTTATGTCCATCTTCTGCTGCCCGTCACTGAAATTTATCCCAAACGTCTTAAAATCAGAACTGTCACCCCTCTGGATAGATTCATTGGAAAAGAGTACCTTTTCTCCACCATGGTTTACATGGTATATGGTGAATTCTGAATACTCAGACAGGAAAGATTTTACGAACACGATATCAGTAACTTTCTGGGACTTGTCTTGGAGATAATCGAACTGGACCTTCGCCCTGCGCCCAAGGAAGATGTAAACATTCCTGCCCTGAACGCCATCTCCATCGCCGATAGTAGTATTAACCGTGCTGATAGTCACATTTGAGTCTTCTCCACAGCTAACAATTACCTTCAAAGCAAATGAAAGAGACGGATCGGAAGTATCGTGTACCTTCAAGGCCCCGGTGAAACCCTTCGGGATATCTATGAAAATTCCGCTTTGCCATACAGAGTTTATGAGATGTTCTATCCTGTCATCGCCCTTCTCGGAGAGAAACTCTGGAGTGAGCCCTGAATCTGAATTTCGCGCTGCCTCCATAAGGTCAAGTGCCTTAATAGCCCCGTTTTCGCTTGAGCGTCCGGCAATTCTGCCATTGACCACGGAAATGTTGTATCCATCTGGAGGAGCCTGGGCTCTTACATTGGCCGGTATGGTCCCGGAGGACATTTTCGCCAGGTCGCTCTCGGTGATTTCAACGTAGTCTTTCACCGTTGGGCTTTCTTTATAGTTTCGAAGTGGAGTCCTTGCAAAGGACAGCAGTGACTCTCTCCTTGGGTCATACGTAGGGCCCGTGTATCTAGTTTTTATGAGTTCTACATAGTTTTCCATGGTAGATCATCCGACGGCTCCAAGTTTTCCCATTTCGAGTTTAATAAGCCTGTTCATTTCCACTGCGAATTCCATGGGTATCTCCCTCATGACATCGTCAAGGAAGCCAAGGACAATCATTGAACTAGCGTCCTCTTCACTCAGACCCCTTGATCTGAGGTAAGTCAACTCTTCTGTTCCGATTCTGCCAACGGTTGCCTCATGAGCGAAGGTTGCGGTAGGATCGTAAATTTCATCGTGAGGGTAAGTGTAAGAGGACGATGCATCGTTGATCAGCAGTGCATCACACTGCACATGGCTCTTTGCATATTCCGCACCTTTGTTTATCCTGAGAAGTCCGCGATATATGGCCTTCCCATCATCAATGCTGATGCTCTTAGCTATGATCTTTGAAGTTGTATGCGGAGCGAAGTGAAGTGCCTTGGCTCCGGTGTCCTTGAAAGTTCCGGCTCCAGCCATGGCAACGTTCAGGTTCGATGCCGATGCGTATGGGCCCCGGAGATACGATGATGGGTAAAGCATGGTAACTTTTGAACCAAGTGATCCCCCAACCCACTCCATCTGAGCATTCTCGTCAACCCATGCACGCTTCGTTGGCATGTTGTAGACGCTCTTTGACCAATTCTGGACGCTGGTGTACCTTGCCTTAGCGTTCTTCTTGACATAAATCTCAACAATGGCGCTGTGCAGTGAGTTTTTGTCGTAACGCGGCGCCGTGCAGCCCTCGACATAATGCGTTTTGGACCCTTCATCAGCGATTACAATTGTGTGCTCAAACTGCCCAGTGGACTCACCGTTCATTCTGAAGTACGTCTGGAGAGGCATATCGATCTGAACGCCTTTCGGGACATAGAGAAATGACCCGCCGCTCCAAACCGCGCCATTTAACGCTGCAAACTTGTTATCAGTGAAGGGGACTGCTCTGCAGAAATAGTCCTTGACAAGATCTGGATAATTCCTAACTGCGGAATCAAGATCCATGAAGACAACGCCCTTGTCCTCCCACACCTTTTTGAGGTTATGGTAAACGCCTTCACTATCGTATTGGGCCACGGAGCCTGCCAGGTATTTCTGTTCCATCTCAGGTATGCCCAACTTGGTGAAAGTGTCCTTGATTTGTTCCGGCACCTCGTCCCAGTCATTCGTCTTTGTTTCTCCCGGCCTGTTGTAATAACTAATGTTCTCCCAGTCTATGCCGGAGAGATCTGGTCCCCATGCTGGAACAGGCTTCGAGTTGAATATTTCCAGCGCTTTGAGCCTGAGCCTCCTCATCCATTCAGGCTCCTTCTTTATCTCAGAAATCTCTTCGACGACCTTCTTGTTGAGTCCCCTACCTGTCGAATAATCTGAGTTGTCTGGATCGTGAAATTCAAAATCTTCTCTCTTGAAACTGTTTATGTCCTTCAACAGTTTTTCCAGTTCATCCTCTTTTTTATACTCAACTTCCATTTAATTCACCTTCATGCCCTGATCCAGTCGTATCCCTCGTCTTCAATCTTCATAGCAAGCTGCTTGTCACCGTTCTTAACAATTACACCATCCATAAGCACGTGAACAAATTGAGGATCTATATTTTTCAGGATCCTCTGATAGTGTGTGATAATGAGGAAGCCAACGTTGTCACTGTAGTAATCTTTTATCTCATTGGCAACAAGTTTCAGGGCATCCACGTCCAAGCCAGAGTCAATTTCGTCAAGTATGACAATCTTAGGTTTGAGGACGACCATCTGGAGTATCTCAATCCTCTTTCTCTCCCCACCGGAAAATCCGTCATTGACCGATCTCGATACAAAGGATTCGTCCAGTCCAACATTCTTTATATGCTTCTTCAGAAGTTCATAAAACTGTGATATGGATAACTTCTCATTCGGGTGGAGCTGGTTATAAGCATTCCTCAGGAATGTCGACAGCTTGACACCCGGTATTGCAACGGGACTCTGGAAAGCTAGAAACAGCCCGGCCCTGGCCCTTTCCTCAGGGTTCTTTCGGGTTAGGTCTATTCCGTCAAGAACGATCGATCCTGCGTCGATAGTATAATTCGGATGACCAATGAGCACATTTCCGAGAGTGCTCTTGCCGGCACCGTTAGGTCCCATTAAGGCGTGTATTTCCCCCCCGCGGATCGTCATCGACACGTCCTTCAGTATTTTCTTGTCCTCAACCGATGCAGCGAGATTGCTAATGATCAGTTCACTCATAATAACTGTACACCTAACCTCTAATCTCGCAGACATATTTAAACACTTTCTTATGTCTAAACTGACTAAATTATAAATACACCTGAGTAATACTACTATTGTAATATGGAAAACGAGCTCATTACTAGTGTTGATGCAAGTGACGACATAACGGCGATACTTGGTTCGGTTAGAGGGAAAATAGTAAATGAACTGAGCCTACAGGAAAGAAGCATGGACGAACTTGCCGAAATCCTTTCCATCAACAAGAATGCGGTGAAAGAGCATATGGGTTCCCTTGAGATGAGAGGTTATGTCAAGTCGTTTTTCCGTGGCGGCAAATCCGGGAGACCGAGGAAATTTTACGAGCTTACGGAAAAGGGAATGTCTCTTTTTCCAAAAAAATACATCACGCTGGCAACATACCTGATATCAGAATTCGAGACAGAAGTTGGAACAGAAAAGATGAACCTTATACTTGGCAGGATAGCTGACAGGATGATCAGGGACGCTGGTATGAAAATCGGGGATGAACCTGGAAAAAACAGGGAAGAGAAAATAAGGGAACTTAACGAGTTCGTTTCTGCCCTGAACCGGCTTGGCTACCATGCCAGGCTTGAGGTTACCGATGATACCGTCAGGATCATTAGGCACAACTGTATCTTTTATGACCTTGCAAAGAACAATTCAAAGATAATCTGCGGAACTCTGGGCAACCAACTCATAAATAAGTCCATTGACAGAAAATTCACAATTGTTGAGAAATTCACTGATGGCGCGAAGAAATGCGTAGTTGAAATCCAGATCTGATTGATAATTCGGCGCAGTGGGCATCTGCGATGGATAGAAACTTGGTAAAACGGTGACTGGTTGGCAACACTTAAATACAATAACTGGATATTTTCGGGAACCACACACTAGAATCCTTGTTGGAGCAAAGGTCTAAGATGATTAACACCCAGGAAAGTAAATTGAGATCCCCTTACCTGTCATTTGACAGAGCCCAGTGGTCACAGAAGAGGGGAAACTTTTCCGTATCAATATCAGATGAAGAAATCAGGGCTGTCAGGTCCCTGAATGATAAGATTGCACGAGATGAGGTCGTAGATTTTTATTTCCCAATCTCCAGGCTCATTGACCTTTACGTTAAAGCTAGCGTGAAACTCCATGAGGCGAGAAACGAGTTTCTAAGTGAGGATGGGCTTAAGGTTCCGTATATTGTGGGCGTTACAGGTAGCGTTGCCGTGGGAAAGAGTACCACTTCCAGAATTCTTAAACTTCTGCTCGAGAGGCTCCCCTGGCAGCCAAGAGTTGACCTTGTAACTACTGATGGTTTTCTTTATCCGAACAGTGTTCTCGAGCGCAATGGCATAATGAACCGTAAGGGTTTTCCAGAAAGCTATGACATCAAACAGTTGATAAATTTCCTGACGAGTGTGAAGTCCGGCGCGGATAAGGCTCTGGTGCCTGTGTATTCGCATCTGGAGTATGATATTCTGCCGGGCCAGTATTTAAAAGTAGAGCGGCCGGACATACTTATCATTGAAGGGTTGAATATATTGCAGGTAGGTGAAGGCGTTGACCATGGAATGCCCAAGCCTGTCTATGTGTCCGATTTTCTGGATTTCTCTATTTTTGTCGATGCACCGGAGGAATGGGTAAGGGAGTGGTTCATCGAGCGATTCCTCCTATTGCAGCAAAATGCCTTCGTAAACCCCAAATCATATTTCAGAAAATACCGTGAACTTTCAAGTGAAGACGCAATAAGGATATCCTCCGAAATCTGGGATAGTATAAACGGGCTAAACTACAAGGAAAATATAATGAAAACTAAGTGGAGGGCCCACCTAATACTTGAGAAGGGAAGAGACCATTCCATACAGCAAATTCTAATGAGGAAAATATAGGTTATTGATTTATCATATCCCCTTCCATGTGTTTTTCGTAACTTCTGCTGAGCACAAGGCCAGAAATCAAGAGGACGCTCGCCGCATAAAGTTCTACAATCCATAGAAGTTTCAGGCTTACAAGGCTCGCTGGAGCAGCAAGAAGAAGCAGAGCCGTCCCCCCGATTATTGCTCCCCCATTATATACGACGCCGATGGCAGTCGAGCGATACCTCTTGCTGAAAGTCTCGGACAGGAATGATGGCAGAGTAGAGAAAATCATGGCTTCAAGAAAAGCCTGAACTGAAAAAACAATTGTGAACACGACCCAGTCAGAAGTGAATCCAAAGAATACAAAGGCAGCAGACGGCACGGTGAAGATTATGGAGAACATGAGCATTGGAATCCTTCTACTTTTCTGTTTTCTCGCAATATATCCTCCGAACCACACGCCAATCAGAGATACAAAGTTGATCACAAGCAGCGCATCCAGCAGATGTGATCCGATATTCAGGAAATAAGGTGAGGATGCAGAACCCAGTATGGGGTAGAAAGAGAATGTGGCAGTATTGAGGAAAAGTATTCCAGTGGTGATCATGAGACCGTAGAGAAGTTTCACTGAAGAGCCTTTTATCATTGAAACGGCTGGAGAATTCTCAATCTCCCTGTTCTCCTTCATCTTATTGAAGACCTTTGTCTCCTTCGAAGCAGCCCTTATTACGAAAGTCAACGCACCTGGAACGAGAGACGTGAGAAACAGATACCTCCAGCCTATGGTCACGAATGAGTGCCCGAGGTAACCTGAGAGAAGTATGGCCACGTATACGACTAGGAAATAGCCAGTACCGTAGCCACTCTGCATAAATGCCCCCACCGGTTCCCTCTTATTCTCTGGAACGCTTTCCAGCGCTAAGGCCGCTCCGCCGCCATATTCTGCGCCGGCGAAGAAACCCACTATGAAAAGAACTATGTACAGTAGTATGGGAGAGAATATGCCAATCTGCGAATACGGAGGTATAATTCCTATCGCAGCGGAAAAGATTGTGAACCCGATTATGGAAACCGTCAGAAGCGTCTTTCTTCCAATTC